>CAISPW010000104.1 GCA_903887465.1 uncultured Oscillochloris sp.
AAAACGCATCAGGCGTGGATTGTTTCAGGCAGCAGACGGCAAGCGGATTATCAATGCCGATGTGAACGGAAGCCTGAATATTATCCGAAAAGCAATCCCTGTAGCCTTTCGGCAGGGGATCGGGGGTGTGGTAGTCCACCCCGTAGGGATTGCCCCTACGAACTGAGTACCGTGCGATAAAACGCTAGGGAAAAGTGTACTATACTGAAATTCTACCCGATAGCACCTGACACGAGGTGATGCAATGGCTGTTGATACCGTCTCCACGAATTTCAAACTTGTCCGCGAGTCCGATGGTCTCACGGTTGATTTTCGGCCCCTCCAGGGGCTCTGGACCGAGGAGCAGTACCTCAAGCTGACGGATCAGACCAATCATTTTATCGAGTTTACCGACGGAGTTATTGAGGTATTGCCTATGCCTACTGACAGTCACCAGGTAATCTTGCTATTCATGTACGATCTGCTACGAACCTTTCTTGCTCAAATTGGCGGGAAGGTGCTGGTCTCCCCATTGCGTCTCCAGATCCGCCCTGGCAAGCAGCGCGAGCCGGACATTCTGCTCGTCTGCGACGCGAGCGACCCGCGCCGCCAGAATCGTTTCTGGCAGGGGGCGGATCTGGTGGCCGAGATCGTCAGCCCCGACGACCCGGAGCGCGATATGGTGGAGAAGGTGGCCGACTACGCCGAGGCGGGCATCCCCGAGTACTGGATTGTCAATCCCGAGGCCGAGACGATCACGGTGCTGACGCTCCAGGGCGATGCCTACGCGGTACACGGGGTCTTTCAGCGCGGCGAGGTTGCGAACTCGATCCTGCTTGCGGGCTTCAACGCGGATGTGAGCGCGGTGCTGGATGCATCCTGACGGCGAATCAAAAAGCGGGGCGCGGGAGGAAAACCTTCCCGCGCCCCGCTTTTTGTTTTAGGGCACCGTCACCGTGAACTGCGCCCCGGCGCTGCGCCCGAACACCTCGGGCGCGTAGGTTCGCATCGCGGTGGTCGGCAGAGCCTGGAAGACGCCGGGGGTGGTGGCGCGAGCGAGGTAGGTGTAGGTATACGTGCCGCGCGGCAGGTCGCTGGCGAAGAGCGCCACCCGGTTATCGCGCACCTCGGTGCGCCCGAAGTACCACCAGTAGGGCTGCGTATCCGTCCCGCTGATCGCCGGGTCGCGCGCGGCGGCGCTGCTGGTCTTCAGGCTGGTGTCGAGCGCCTCCAGCCCCGCTGGCAGCATGTCCTCGACCATGAAATAGGGCGTGTCTTCGGGCAGGCTCAGAGTTAGCCGCACCTGCACCAGTTCGCCCAGGGCGGCCTGGTTGGTCAGTTGGCCGGTCGGGCTGAGGGTGGCGGTGTCTACCATCACGTATTCGCGGCGCACGGACACACCCTGGTCGAGGGGCTGCACGCTTGCGGCGTCCTGGAAGCTGCGCATGCGCAGGGTGTAGTAGAGTCGACCGCCGCCGACCTGCCCCGCGTCGGCCTGGCGCTGGATGCGCAGCTTGCTGTCAGTACCCTGGGCCAGGTCGGCCAGCTTCACCACAAGGTCAATCGGCGTATCTAGGTTCGTGCTGTCCACATTGCCCTCGCGCAGCGTCTTGTCGTTCAGCGCCACACGGTAGCTATAGCTGGCCTTCAGCTCGCCGCTCTGGCCCACGTACTCGGCCAGGGCCAGCAGGGTTACGGCGGTCTCGTGGGTGCTGGCCCAGTGGCCGTGGTCGCGCAGGCTCATCAGGTAGCGCACGGCGTTGGGCACCAGGATGCTTGCCGGGTCAGCCCGTCCGAGCGCCTGCAGGGCCAGGGCGGTGCTGCGTGTATCGCTGCCCATCGTCCAGTAGTCGGCGCGAGCCTCCTCCCAGTGCGCGTCGGTCGCCCGCATGATTGCCGTCGTCGTGAGGTCGTTGACCAGGGCGGTGGTGCGCGGGTCGTCGCCGAGATCCTTCAGCGCCATCAGCAGATAGGCCCGCCCGTAGATGTCCAGCTTGGCGCGCTGATCGTAGAGCGCCACCGCCCGCCCACGGTCGGCCTGGCCCAGCTCACCGAGGACGAATAGCGTGTAGGCCCGCGTATTCAGTCGGCTAGCCTCGGGTACGCCCGAATCGGGACCGGCGCTCTGGTCGAGCGCGCCCTTCAGGTAGGCCACGCCCCGGTCGAACACTGCCTGATCCACGCTGTAGCCCGCCTTCTGCGCCTCGCTGAGTCCCTGCACCACGTAGGTACTCAGGTAGGGCTGGCTCTTATCGCTCTCCCACCAGCCCCAGCCGCCGTCGAGCTGCTGGAGCGCGTAGATCCGCTGCAGACCCTTGGACAGGTTCGCCTCAAGCGACGCCTTCAGGGCCGGGTTGTCTACGCCGAGCTGCTTGTAGATCCGGTAGGTCACGGCGTTGGGCAGGAAGGCGCTGGCGGTCTGCTCGGTGCAGGCGTAGGGGAAGCTCTCCAGGTAGCTCAGGCCGCCCTGCACGCCCGCCGCTAGCGAGGGTGCCAACTCCAGCGTTACCTCGCCACGGGCCGGGTCGCCCGTCGGCGGGCGCAGAGTCTCGATGGTGGTGTCGAGGACCTGCCCGGCGCTGGCGGACACCTCGGGCGTCTCGTAGCGCTGGACGGGTAAGCGGGTCTCCAGGGCGTCCTCCAGGCCACCGCCGCTGACGCTCAGGCGCACGGTGACTTGGCCCGCCCCGGCGACCGTGGCATTCCAGCGCACCAGGGTCTGCCCGTTGGCGGGCACGCTCACCTGCTGCACCGCGCTGTCCTTCAGCGTGATCGGCCCGGTTCCGTCGGCGGTTCCGCTCAGGCCGAGGGTCACGCTGGCGTCAATCGCGTTTGGCGTGCTGTTCTGCACCACCGCCTGGAGCGTCGGCTGGTCGCCGTCGGTCAGGAAGCGCGGCAGCGAGGCCCGCACCAGCAGCGGTCGGGTGGCCACCACGTCGCTGGTACTCTGGCCCACCAGGGTCTCCTTGGTGACGCCGCGCGCGCTCATGCGCCAGGTGGTCAGGCTGTCGGGCAGGCTCACGGTCACGCTGGCCGTGCCATCGGCACTCGTCACGAGACCGGCGTTCCAATACGCGGTGTCGGGGAAGTCGCGCCGCACCAGGGCCGCCGCGCTCATGCCGCCGCCGCCGCCCTTGGCACCCGCGCCCAGCGCGAGGTTCACCCGCTCGGCCAGGGCGATGATCGACTGCGCGGTGAAGACGCCCAGCGGGCGCTTCTCGTAGAACGCCTGGTGCAGGCTCGGGTTCGGGTCGTCGGTCAGGGAGAGTACGGCCTTGTCGACCAGGGCCAGCGAGACTTCGGCAGGCACGCCTTTGCCGCTGTAGTCCTTGGTTGTCACCGTGTAGGTGATCGCGTCGCGCGGGCCGGCCTGCGCCGTATCGGGGGCGACGCTGATCGTCAGATCCTGCTGCTCGGTCGAGACCGCCAGGTTCACCAGACCCACCCGCAGATCGGGCGTAGCCGGGGCGTCGACGGTATTACCGCTACCGGCGGGAGTGATCAATACTACCGACACATACACATTCGGCGCATAGTCGGCGGTGATCGGCACCTCGATCAGCTCGCTGGTACCGGCGATGTGCAGCAGGCGATGCGAGATCACCTCGCCGCGCTCGATGGTGAGCAGGGCCGTGCTGCCCTTGTAGGGAGCCGTCACCAGCACCTTGGCCGTGTCGCCGGGTTTGTAGCTGGTGCGGTCGGCGATCATGTCGATCCGGTTCGAGTCGTTCACGCCCCAGAAGGCGTCGCCGCCAGTCGCCCAGGTGAAGGCGCTCGCGGTCACCGTCCGCCCGCCGTCGTCCTTGGCGCTGGCGGCGATGCGGTAGGAACCGGCCAGCCTCGGGGTAAAGCTGACGCTGGCCCGGCCCTGGTCATCGGTCTTGGCCGGGATCGTCTGCTGCAACGTATCGGTGTAGGCCGAGGTGAAGTAGAAGCGCCCGTCCGGCCCCTGCTCGCGCACGCTGTACCACTCGCGCTGGTAGATACCCACATCTACGCTGCGCCCGGCCACCGGCTGGCCCTGCGGGTCAAGGCTGATCAGATCGACCGCCTGCGGCTTGCCGATCTGGGCCACGTAGCCATCGGGGCGCAGGCCGAAGTAGAAGGCCCCGGCGTGCAGGTGCAGGTTGCCCTGGCCCGCGATCACCTGGCCGTCCACGTCCGTCACCTCCACATCCAGGGTCAGGGCGCGGCTGTGCTTGTCGCTGGCGGTGCCCGCCGGCAGGTTCAGGCTGAAGTTGCCCTGCGCGTCGGTGGTGGCGCTGCCTTCGGCCACCTGCTCGCCGCCCATCATCTGTGGGTTGTCGAACCAACGGTACGAGGCGTAGGCGTCGTCCAGGTTTTCGAACTGGTAGCCCGGCGCGGCGTCGGAGCTAAAGTAGTAGGGATCGGCCAGCAATCGCCAGTGAACCGGCGCGTTGGCCAGGGCACCCCCGGCGAAGTAGCGCGCCGTGGCCGTGGCCGCGATTGGCTCGCCCATCAGTACGTCCGTGCGGCCCGGCGTCACCGTAATCTCAAAGACTGGCTTGCGGTACTCCGCCACGCTGAAGTTGCCGTAGGCACCTCCGTTGTAGGAGCTTTCGCCCACAATCTGGGCGCGCATCGCGTAGCCGCCCAGCGCGGCATCCCCCGGCAGCGGCAGGTCGGTGCTGAACGTGCCGAACGGAGTCAGCTCCAGGGTCGAGGAGTAGACCTGGTTCCCGTCCGGGTCGCTGATCGTCAGGGCGGCGAGCTTATCGCTGGCGGGCAGCGTATAGCGCCCGTCATTGTCCATGCGCAGCACGCCGCGCACGTGTACCGTCTCACCGGGCCGGTAGATCGGTCGGTCGGTGTTCAGGTTGCCCAGTACCGCCGGTCGATCCACGCTGCCCGGCAGCGAGAAGCTCCAGGGGTCGATCCCGTCGCTCCATAAGGTGGTACCAAAGGCAAAGGCCGCGCCGTCAGTTGTCCAGAGGTAGATAGTATCGTAGGGGCTGGCCGCCGCAAAGTCGGCATGCACAATCCCGTCGGCGTCGGTGCTGCCCAGGCCCGCCACCTCGCCCAGCTTGGGCGTGCCGTCCGTGTACATCAGGGACGCCGCCTGGATCGGCAGGCTGGCGGTGGGCTTGCCGCTGGCCAGATCCACCGCCCAGACAAAGAGCTTGTCGGCGCTGCGCTTGACCGTTAGGGTGGTCGGGCTGACCAGCATCAGCTGGCGCTCGATCTGCCCCGCGCCGCGCACTTCCAGCAGATAGGCTCCGGCCTGGAGGCTGCCCAGATCGAGCATGGTCAGGTTGGCCCGGTTGCGCGGCCCCTGGGATGTCAGCGTGTCGCTCTTGAGCGCGCCGCCGGTCGGGGCGAAGGCGCGCCACATCTGGTCGTCCTGTGTCGCCGCCAGCAACTCGCTGAGCCGCCCGCGATCCACTCGGTAGAGGTCGTAACTAATACTGTCGGTGTTCACCGTCTGGAGCGGCACCCGCGCTGGCGTGTAGCTGCTGTAGCTCATCAGGCGACCGCTACCCGCGATGTTGAGCGCGGGCGGCAGGGGCGCGGTGCGGAACGTGAGTGTCGCGTCATGGCCCAGGGCCACCCGGTAGGAGTCAGCCGCCGCCGCACCCACCGTGATCGTGTAGTCGCTCTCGGCCTTCAGGTCGAGGTAGAGATACAGCTCGTTCTCAGAGGTGCTGGTATACACCGAGGTCGGCTTGGGATCAATCGTCAGGTTCTTCTCGACCGTGGCCCAGTCCATGGGCGTGCTGAAACGCAGGGTGATCGATTCATTTGGGCTGACATCCTGGGCACCTGTGGTCGGGGTGGTTTCGCGCAGAGTCGGCAGCGGGGCCACAATAAAGGAGGACGTATAGGCTTGAGCCAGGGCCACGCCGCCGGTCGCCGAGCGCGCGCCGGTGCCCACCTTCAGGATGTAGACCCCATCGCGCTGGAGCGGCGAGTCTGGCGTGAAGGTCACGGTGAAGCCGCGCACAACGGGGTTGTCGCTATCCTGCCCGCCCTGGCGCAAGACCTCGACCGGCTTCGCCGACACGGCCAAGCGGCCCATCACCGCTGCGCCGCTCCTGTCGTGCAGGACCACCGCATTCTTCAGGCTAGCCACATCCATCGGCTGGTTGAACACCAGATACAGCGGATCATTGGGGCTGGCGAAGCGTGCGCCGTCAGTCGGTATCGAGCCGTAGACCAGCGGGGCCACCGTGGTGAAGCTCCAGCTAAAGGTCTGACGCAGCTGCCCGCCGGTCTGGTCGGCCAGGCCCGCCGTGACGCTGGCGGTATAGCGGGTGGCCGGGGTCAGCGGCACCGTTGGCGAGATGATAAAGGTGCTGGTGTCGAGCCAGCGGCCCACGCCCGCCACCGCCGGGGTGATCGTCAGCGGCTGCGGCTGCCCGCCCTGCGCCGAAGGGCCAACCACCGCAACGACCGGGTGGTTGAAGTGGACGGCGATCTGCTGCGTGGTCGTGATCACATCAGCGGCATCAGCCGCCGGGATTACCTGGGTGACGCTCAGGTCGCCGATCACGCCAAACTCCCAACTCAGAGCCTGGGAATTGATCGCCGCGCCGCTGGCCGCCAGCACCCCGCCGCCAATCTTGGCGACATAGCGCCCGCCGCGCTTGAGTGCGGCGGTCGGCTTAAAGATGAAGTGGTCGGCTTGGGCCTCGATGGTGCCCGCCACCGATTTACCGCTGGCCGCGTCCGTCAGGGTAAATTGCTGCGCCGCCGAGGCCACATTCACATCACGGCCCAGCCGCACCTCAATCGCCTGGTCGGCGGCGACATCCTGCTGCTGGTCGAAGGGCCGGGTCGCGGCCAGCACGCTCGCCGCCGTACTGAAGCTCCACTGGTAGGGTTTCTCCAGGCGGGCCAAGCCATCGGCGCTAACCTGCTCGCGCACCGTCACCTGGTAGTTGGTGGCCGCGCCCCAGCCGCCCTCGGGCGAGAAGCTGTAGCGCGTCGGGCTAAGCCAGCGCCCGCTGCCGACGATCTCCGGCGCAATAGCCAGCGGCTGCGGCAGATCCGCCGCCTTGCGCGGGTCGTCGGACGCCGCCCGCACCTGCGCGTCCGTCACCACCGGCGAGTCAAAGATCACCGTCAGCGCGGCGCGCTCGGCAATCTCCTTCGCCCCGTCCTGCGGGCCGACGCTGGTCACCGCCACAAAAGGCTGGGTGGTGAAGCGCAGGCTCACCGGCTGCTCAAGCTGGCGTCCGAGCGAATTCTTCAGCGCGCCGATGCTCAGGCGATAGTCCGCGCCGTAGGTTAGCCCACCCGTGGGCTGGATGGTCACCGTACCGCCGACGGCGCTGGCCGTAAACGGCATCGGCGGGTCAAGCGTAATCGCATCTGTGAGGGAAGAACTTTGCACCGGCTGGTCGAACGTAACGATGATCGCAGCCTGCGGGTTGGCGTGCTGCGCCCCGTCGGCGGGGCTAACGCTGATCAGGCGCGGGCCGCGCAACAGCAGCGGCCCGGCGACGATCCCGCCACCGAGGACGGCGACGAGCGCCAGGACGATCAGCCCGGCGCGGACGGTGAGCATAGCGCGAAGACGGCTCATACGGGTTCCCCTTTAAGGCGATGGCCCTAAAACGTTCGGTATTTGAGATCGCCAGCTTCGTCGGCAATTTCAAATAGCTGAGTACTCACTCGATCACCGTGAAACGTACCTCGGCGCTGCGGGTGCCGTCCACCTCGACCCAGGCCCGATGATCGCCCGGCACCAACTGCCAGAAGGCGCGGTAGGGCGATCCATTCAACTGGGCAATCGTCTCTCCATCAATAACGACCGAGATGGTCGCGTTTGTCCCCCCCGCAATAGCCTGGAGCGCAAGCTGCTGGCGGGCAAGCGGCACCCCCGCACTGATGCGATAGGTCGCGCCATCGGCGGGGGCGATCAGGGCCGGGCCGGAGGCACTCGCCCACGGGAAGGTGGCGGCCTGGGGCCGCAGCGGCGCGGCGCCTGCGGCCAGCGGGCAGCCAGAGCGCGGCGGCGCAGGCACACCGTTCTGCGCGCCCCACGCCTCGGCCTCAGGCGGCAACACCCGAAAGATTCGCGTGACGACGCGCTGGGGCGGGTAGCCCACCGGGGCGCGACAGCCTAATACCCGGTCAACCGGCACCGCCACGTGGGCCGTATCGACCTGGCGCGGCACACTCCCGGCCACAAAGCGCTCCAGCCGGGTGGCCGGACAGGTCGGCCCCGGCAGCATCCCGCTATCGGCGCACACACTCTGCTCGACGATCCCCGGCGGGCGTGGGAACTCGCGCGCGGGCAGACCCCGGTGGGCGGCCAGCATCACCGCGTGCCAGACCGGCCCCGCCCCGCTGATCCCGCTCACATCCTGCATCGGCTGGCCGTCGGCGTTGCCCACCCATACCCCCACCACCCGATCCGGCGTGTAGCCCACCGTCCAGTTATCGCGCCAGTCCGTCGTCGTGCCGGTCTTCGCCGCTGCCGGCCGACCGATATCCAGCGAGCTTTCGGCACCAAATGCCCGCATGCGGGCGTACCGATCCGAGAGAATATCGCTGATCAAATAGGCCACCTGGGGCGCGAGGGCCGGCGCAGGCGCGGCGTGGGTCGGCGTCGGTACGCCAGAGATTGACATAATAGAATAGGGCGTCACCCGACTGCCGCCATTGGCGAAGGCCGCATAGGCCGCCGTCAGCTCAAGCGGGCGCAGCTCGCCGCTACCCAGACCCAGCGAAAGCCCGTAGCGCGCCGAGTCCTGGCCCAGCGATATCACCCCCAGCCGCGCAGCCATCTCCAGCAGCGCCGGCACGCCCACCGAGTCCAGCGTACGTACCGCCGCCACATTCGAGGAGGTCGCCAGCGCCTCGCGCAAACTCAGCGGGCCGTGGTAGGTGGCGTCATAATTCTCCGGCGCGTAAGGCCGACCCTCGCGGGTGGGGAACGATGTCGGCACATCCAAAATCATGGTCGCCGGAGTCGCACCGCGCTCCAGAGCGGCCGCATACGTCAGCGGCTTAATCGCCGAGCCAGGCTGGCGCAGCGCCAGGGCGGCATTCACCTGCCCGGCCGCCGCCCGGTCAGCGAAGTCCGGGCTGCCCACCATCGCCAAGATCGCGCCATCGGCCGGGTCAAGCACCACCACCGCGCCATTACGCACGTGGTGCGACTGGCCACCGCCGTGCGGGCTATCCAACTGCGCAATCTGGCGGCGCAAGATCTCCTGCGCCGCATCCTGGAGATCAATATCCAGAGTAGTCGTAATCGTCAGCCCGCCGCGCAGCACGAGATCAGGGCCAAGGGCAGCGGTGAGCGTATCGAGGACATAGCCGACAACGTGCGGAGCGCGCATCCCCGGCACCTCGCCCCCCAGTTGGAGCGGCTCAGCCTGAGCCTGGACCGCCTCGTCCGCGCCGATATATCCCGCCCGCGCCATCGCATCAAGCACCTCGGCCTGGCGAGCCAGCGCCAGATCAGGCTGCGCCAGCGGGTCGTAGCGACCGGGAGCCTGGGGCAACCCCGCCAGCAGTGCCGACTCGGCCAGGTCGAGGTCGCGCACCGGCTTGCCAAAATACGCCTGGGCGGCCGCATCCACGCCGTAGCTCAACCCGCCATAGTAAACCTGGTTCAGATACATCGCCAGGATATCGTCCTTGCGAAAGCTCGCGTTCAACTTAAGCGCCAGCACCGCCTCGCGCAGCTTGCGCCCCAGGCTGCGCTCCTGAGCCTCCTGCGGATCAAGCAGAATAGTGCGGGCCAACTGCTGCGAGATCGTCGAGCCACCAGCCACAACCTGACCGCTGCGCAGGTTCGCCCAAGCCGCCCGTGCGACCCCGCGCAGATCCACGCCAGGGTTCTGGTAGAAACTCGCGTCCTCCACCGCCACAGTCGCCTGCTGGAGGGCCAGCGGGATCTCGGCGAGCGGCACTGGGCGCTGTCGCCCGCTAAGCGGGTCGGGCACAGCGTAGAGCAACCTCCCGCTGCGGTCGAGGAGACGTGTATTCCCCAGGCCCGCCCGCGCCCGGATCTGCGCCGGGTCAGGCAGCGGCGTCGAGAGCCACAGATAAACCGCAAACAGCAGCCCGGCCAGCAGCAGCGCGCCACCCACGCGCCGCGTCAGCCGCCAAACATAGCCGATAGCCGATAGCCGATAGCCGATAGCCGACGGCAGGCGGACTCTACTCATATTCGCGCCTTCGCGCCTTCGCGTTCGCGTTCGCGTCTTCGCGTTCGCGTCTTCGCGCCTTCGCGCCTTCGCGTTCGCGTCTTCCGCCCCATTTCGCGCCTTCGCGATCCAAACGCCCCATTTCGCGCCTTCGCGATCCAAACGCCCCATTTCGCGCCTTCGCGATCCAAACGCATGATAGCACCCCCTCGGGCAATCCGCCTATCGCCCCGGCGGGCAGTCATAGCGAGTGCAGCACCGCCTCCGGTGGGAGTGCGAGGGCTGATTCGCCGCCCTCGCACGATTTTGTTAGGCATAGTTCAGAATCGGACATTCCAGCTTGACCGTCCTGCGATGGTAGGGGTTTGCTTAATAGTGGTCAGGGCACCACCGCTCAATAGCAATCCTACATAGGTTGTGAAGAGGAGTCGATCCTTTAAGCGGCGCTCTCCGGCTATAGCCTCGACTCCACGCAACAACCCCAAGAGGATTGCTCAATGAGGGTCTGAATGGCCTTGGAGCGACGCCCGCGACGGCGAGGTGGCTCCCAGCGCAGGGGCGGCACACGGTAGTGGAGCAACTAGACATTGATCGATGATCCCGGCCGCCATCGCTGGGGTCTGTCGGCGACCATCAACATCAACCTTCGGCTCAATGTCCCGAAGATTGTGCCCCGATCCGCTCTTTTTTTCACGTTCCGACCTCGCACCACCGTTTAGCGTACACCCACCAGCCGCCAAGAATTCACAAAAAGCGAGGTCTGGGGCGCAGCCCCAGGGACGTTCGCGACAACGCATGGTATAATCTGTTGCGGGGGCCGCTAGCTCAACGGTTAGAGCAATCGGCTCATAACCGAATGGTTCTGGGTTCAAATCCCGGGCGGCCCACCAGCGTCGCGTTTGAGCGTGACCGTTCTGCGCGGGGGCGAGCATACAATGAGGCGAGGACGTGCGCGTCCTCGCCTCATTGTATGCTCGCCCAGACGGTAAGATAAGGTTCAGAGCAGCTTTACCGTTTGCGCCGTTCGTCGTAGACGCTTTAGCGCCTGTGCGGCTGAATCCGCCACTACGAACGGTCAAGCTGAAATGGCCGATTCTGAACTATGCCCTCGCCCGCCCGTTTACGGGCCGGGCGCGTGATCTGGCAGGGTGGCGTTTGCGGTAGTGCCTTCTCTAGTTAGTTTTTGGCGGCGAATCCGCCAAAAACTAACTAGAAAAGCGCGGTCTGGGGCGCAGCCCCAAGGCCGTTGCGCCAGCGGTGAGGGCCACCGCTGGCCCGATCTCAGTCGTCTGCGCGCTCGCCCAGCAGCTCGGGCTGGCTAAAGGCGTTGGGCAGAACGTCCAGGGCTGCCAACTCGGGCAGTTCGGTGCTACTGATGCCCATGCCGCGCATCCGCCGCGCGCTCACCAGGAGCCGGGTCTCGACGCTGCCCACCGCGCTATTATAGGCGGTGACGCTCTGGGTCAGGTTTTTTCCGAGCGTGGTCAGATGCTTGACGACCACGCTCAGGCGATCATACACCTCAACGCCGATCAGCTGGATCTTCCGGGCGTCAGCGGCGAGTTGCGCCTCGCGCCAGCCCATCACGGCCGATTTGAGCAGGGCGATCAGGGTGTTTGGGCTGGCCAGGATGATGCCTTTCTCCAGCGCGTAGTCGAGCAGCGTGTGGTCATACTCCAGCGCCGCGTGGTAGAACAGCTCGCCAGGGATGAAGATCACCGTGAACTCGTAGGCACCATCGAGCGACTTGTGGTAGGCCCGCTTCGCCATTGTGTCGACGTGGCCGCGCACCTGGTTGGCGTAGAGCTTGAGCCGCTCCGGGCGCTGGTGCTCATCGACCTGGAGCGCATCCTCGAACGCGCCGAGCGACATCTTCGAGTCGATCACGATACAGCGCCGGTTCGGCAGCCGGATAACCATATCCAGACGCTGCGGCCCGTCTGCGCCGCTGATCGTCACCTGCTCATCAAAATCGCAGTGCTCCTGCATCCCCGCCATCTCGACCAGTCGCTTGAGCTGAAGCTCGCCCCAGCGCCCGCGCACCTGCGGCTTGCTGAGCGCGCTTACCAGCCGCCCGGTCTCGCTCTGGAGCGCGCTCTGGCTCTGGCGCAGCTCTTTCAGCAGGGCATCAAGGCTGCCGTAGGCGCTCTGGCGAGATTCTTCTAGGGCGCGTACCTGCAGCTCCTGACGGGCTAAGGTCTCGCGCAGCGGATTGACGAGGCCGCTCAGGTCGCTTTTGACGGCTTGCTGCTGACGCTGCATACGCTCCTCGGCCAACTGGAGAAACTGCACGTTGCTCGCCTTAAGCGCCTCGCCGCTCAGGTTGGCAAAGGTGTCGCGCATGCGCAGCTCAATCTGCTGAAGGGCAACTATCTTCTCGGCGTGGGCGGTTTGGGTGGTCGCCAGGGCGGCCTCAGCGCGGGCTGCGCGCTCACGCTGTGTGGCAAGCACGGTTTGGGCGGCTTCCAGGGCGGTTTCGGCGCGGGCCGTGCGCTCGCGCTGCTCGGCAAGTGCGGCATGTTCTGCATGGAACTGCCGCCCGGTAATCAGTCTCGTGATAAAGGCGGCGAGGGCGGCAGCGATAGCGACAATAATGCTGGTGAGTACGATGTCCATAGGTCTCCTGGGCTGTACTAACGTGAAAATAGCCGATAGCCAATACCCGATAGCCGATAGTCGGGCATCAGCGGCCATGTTCATCTGGTGTTGTGCGGCGGAGCCGCATGGTTGTCTGATGAGATGTCCGATGTGCCGTGTCTAGAACTAATTAGGGGTTCAAATGGGCACTTTTGCCAGGCGACCACAGGCAAACCCGCAGGCGCAACTTTAGCCGCCTACGCCGATCTTCAATGGTCGGCATGATCCCGATCAAGTTCGCGGCGTAGTGCGGTTGCATCGGGCAGATCAGTGTGTTCCCGCCACATGCAACTGAGTACAAACACAATGGCCGCAGTAATAAGCGGTTGCATCGGGCAGATCAGTGCGTTCCCGCCACATGCCCCGTGCCTGATACCGGCGAGCAGATCGGCGGGAAGGGCAGACATCGCAATTCCGGGCTATAGCGGCGCGACGGGGGGGTTGGCTGGGTAGTATACCATCCCGTGGGCGATAAAAAACACCCGCCGTTTGGATCGGGGACGTTTGGATCGCGAACGGCGCGAATGGGGGTTTGGATCGCGAACGGCGCGAATGGGGGTTTGGATCGCGAACGGCGCGAATGCGGGCGAACGACGCGAACGCGAATGGCGCGAACGGCGCGAATGGCGCGGAACCCGTAGGGGCGAAGCATCGCCAGCGGATATACGCGGGTGCTCCCAACCACACCCGTGGCGATGCTTCGCCCATGTGCGGTTGGGATCGCGAACGGCGCGAACGACGCGAACGACGCGAACGCGAACGACGCGAACGACGCGAACGCGAACGACGCGAACGACGCGAACGCGAACGACGCGAACGACGCGAACGGCGCGAACGGCGCGAACGCGAACGGCGCGAAACCCGTGGCGGTGGCGGCAAGCACGTGCAAGATTCGATCTATCATGGTGAGTGCGCCGCATGTCGTGGGGCGTCCTTCAGCTTTGATCGAGTGTAGAGAGCGAGACCTTCATGGACTCCCCTTCGCCTGAGACCCTGGAGCAGTTGCGGGCTGAGAATCAGCGCCTGCGGGCGCGCATCGCGGCGCTGGAGGTTGGCGGACCGCCTGCCCCGTCAATCATCAGCGGCGTGGCATCCGCTCCCCCGATCTGGTTCGATGTGATCAGCGATGCGATCTACGTCATTGATGCGAGTCGGCAGATTCTGTATTGGAACCGGGCCGCCGAGCAGATCTACGGCTGGCCGCGCGCCGAGGCGATTGGTCGTCTGATCACCGAGGTGATCGCGGTCGTGCGCTATGTCGGTGGCGAGAGCGGCGTGTCAGTCCTGAGTGCGCTCAAGACTGTCGGCTCCTGGCGCGGCGAGGTGATCCATCGCACCCGCGACGGGCATGAGGTGATGGTCGGTTCTTCGCTGTATGTCGACACCGATGCGCAGGGTGTGATCACGCGATGCCTTGGGATCCATCGCGATACCATTGCGCGAGTGCGCGCCGAGGAATCGCTGCGCGTCGCCTATGCCCAGGCCGATGCCCACGCGCGTAGCGCCACCGAGTACGCCGCTCGCCTCGATAGCCTGCTCTCCCACGCATCCATTGGGATCGCCCTGCTCGATACGGAGCTCCGCTACCAGCATATCAACGCCCATCTCGCCACTATGAACGGGGCTACGCCGGAGGCCCATCTGGGCCGCACCATCCGCGAGGCGCTGCCGGAGCTTGCGCCTGAGATTGAGGGCATCTTCCACCAGGTGCTGTCCACCGGCGAGCCGATGCTCAATATCGAGATCTGTGGGACGATCCCGGCGAACCCTGGGGTGTCGTTTATCTGCCTGTCCAGCTACTTCCCGGTGCGCGATGCCGATGGCAATATCTGCGGCCTCGGCGGTGTCGTCATCGATATCACCAAGCAGCGGCTCGCCGAGCAGGCGCTGCAGATCGAGTACCAGCAGACTGCGGCGATCTTGCATGCGCTTGATGAGGGGGTGATCGCGATCCGTGCGGACGGGCCGCTGGCGGCGATCAACCCGTCTGCGCGACAGCTCATGTTCGGCGAGCTCGCTGTCACGCCTAAGACGGTGCATGATGTTGCCGCGATGAGCCAGATGGTGCTGCTTGATGCGGACGGGCAGCTTGTCGCGCCTGAGGATTGGCCGTATATGCGCGTGCTGCGCAATGAACGCTTTCGCAACTGGGATGTGCGGCTGCGCCTGCCGGGGGTGAGCGAGGATCGCTGGGCGACGATCAGCGGCGTGACCGTCCATAACCCCGATGGCAGCCTGGCACTCGGTATCGTGACCCAGCGCGACATCACCGAGCGCAAGCAGGCTGAGGCGGCCGCGCAGGTCTACGCCGAGGCGCTGAACCGGGTGAACGTCGAGCTTACCCGCGTGCTGCGGCTCAAGGATGCCTTCCTGGCGATGATGAGCCACGAGCTTCGCACCCCGATGCACGGCATCCTGTCCTTCGCGGAGACGCTGGCCGAGCAGGCCGTCGGCCCGCTGAATGCGCGTCAGATCCGCTCGGTGCAGCATATCACCGCGAGCGGACAGCACCTGCTTGCGCTGATCAACGACATGCTCGACCTCTCGAAGCTTGAGTCTGGCCGCATGAACGTATACATCGAGCCGCACAATGTGATCGAGATTTGCGAGGCGAGCCTGCGGTATATTCAGCCGATTGCGGTGCACAAGGGTGTCCATGTGCGCTTCATTAACAGCGCGCCCGCCATGCAACTGGAGGTCGATGCGAAACGCCTCACGCAGATGCTGGTCAACCTGCTCAACAACGCCGTCAAGTTTACGCCGGTCGGCGGGCAGGTGCGGCTGGAGCTTGTCGCCGACATCGCGCGTGAGCAGGTCGCCTTTATTGTGGAGGACACCGGCATCGGCATTGCGGCAGAAGATATGGGCCAGCTATTCCAGCCCTTCACCCAGATCGACAACCGCTTGGCGCGGCAGCACGAGGGCACGGGGCTGGGGCTGGCCCTGGTGCGACGTATCGTGGACATGCTCGGCGGCAGCGTGCATGTCGAGAGCGCGGGCCGGGGGCTTGGCAGCAGATTCATGCTCGTCCTGCCCTGGAGTCCGGTGGTGCCTGAGCGCATTGCCCCCAGCGGGGGCGAGTCGGCCGCGCTTGTACACACGCAGCATGCCCAAGGCATGCAGATCCTGCTGGCCGAAGAGTCCGAGGTGGCGATCCGTACGCTGATCACATATCTACAGCATCTGCGCCATCAGGTGGTGGTGGTACATAACGGCCAGGAACTGATCGCCGATGCGATCGCGTCGCAGCCGGATCTCATCCTGATGAACATCCACGTGCCGGGGCGAGATGGGCTGACGTCCATCCGGCAGCTACGGGAGCTGCCCCTCCTCACGACGACTCCGATCATCGTGCTGACGGCGCAGGCTATGCCAGGCGACCGCGAGCGCTGTCTGGAGGCCGGAGCCAACGCCTACCTGACCAAGCCGGTGGGCCTGCGCGCGCTGATCACGACGATCACATCCGTGCTGGCACCAACCCGCGTAGGCGACGACCCATAGGCGGCTGTGTCGCGTGAACCCGCCGGGCGGGGGCAACCTCGCCGGATTCACGCGTGCGTCGGTCGCAATTCAAACGGCTGACTCCAGCACCGCCATGGTTTCCTCCGCCACGCGGCGGTAGGTGAAGTGCGCGGCGCGCGCTAGCCCCTGGGCGCGCAGGTCGGCGCGCAGGCGTGCGTCGCTGAGGACGCGACCGAGGGCGGCGGCCCAGCCCAGGACATCATCGGGGGAGACGCGCAGGGCCGCCGCGCCCACCACCTCGGGGAGACTGCTAACGTCGCTGACGACCACCGGGGCACCGCAGGCCATAGCCTCCAGGGGCGGCAGGCCAAAGCCCTCGTAGCGCGAGGGGAAGGCGAAGACGGTGCAGGCCCGGTAGAGCGTGGGGCCATCCTCGGCGGGCACGTCGATCCGGCGCACTGCGGGCCGCAGCTCCAGGTCGGTGATCAGCGCGTCGAGGTCGGGGAAGAGCTGCCGGTCACGCCCGAGGGCGCGGCCGGCGATCACCAGTTGGGCTTTGGCACCGCGCGAGCGCAGTAGGGCGAGGGCGCGCAGCAGCACGGACACGTTCTTGCGCGCGTCGAGGCCGCCCACGTAGTAGATGAAGGGGCCGCTGAGTCCGTAGCGCTGGGCAACCGCCTCCCTCGCCGCGCCCGCGTCGCCAAGGCTGTACTGGTCGCCGGCGGCGAGCAGCACTGAGGTGACACGGCGGGGCGGCAGGCCAAGCCTAGCGATAATATCGGCGCGGCTGGCGTGGGAGAAGGTGAGCACGTGGGCGCTGCCGCGCACCGCCTGGCACACCAGGCGCATGTAGGCCCGCACGTGGACGCCGCCACGGTACTCGGGCAACAGCAGCGGGATGATGTCGCCCACCGTGGTGACCACCGGCAAGGCCGAGCGCAGGGGCGGGGCGAAGTAGGGCACCAGGATCAACGCCGGGCCGAGGTGGCGGGCCAGACGGCGGGCGGCGACAGGCAGGCCGACCTGCTCGAAAAAGAGCTTGGCCAGGTTCGGGCTGACGCGGTCGAAGGGCGTGCGTACGGTGACGGCGGATACGCCGGGCGGCAGGGCCGGGCCGGGGCCGCCCCCGGCGGGGCGTAGCAGTAGGTAGCGGTGCTGCGGGGCGACCTGGGGGAGCCAGCGCAGCAGCCCATGGAGGTACTGGCCGCTACCGACATTCGGCTGGCCCCAGAAGCTCCCGTTGATCATCACCTGCACGTTTGTGTGCTCCTGCGGCAAAGGCGGGCAACCCCGCACAATAGTACCACGTCCACACGGCCCCACGCACATCCTGTATATCGGGGTCAGGGCGGGTGCAACGTCGCTGGGGCTGCGCCCCAGAGCGCGCTTTTTGTGGATGTTTGGCAGCTTCGCCGCCAAACATCCACAAAAAAAGATCTCTTGGGGGTGGCGAATCTACCCCCAACCCCCCGCCAGAGGCGACGTTGCACCAGCCATGGGTGAAGGGGTATTGGCACTACCGCAAAAGGCACGCTGCCAGCCCAAGCGCCCGGCCCGTAAACGGGCGGGCTAGGTCTGCGACGGCCGCT
>CAISPW010000105.1 GCA_903887465.1 uncultured Oscillochloris sp.
CGTTCCGCGAGGGGGCACCGGGCGGTTGGATCGCGGGCGGTTGGATCGCGGGCGGTTGGATCGCGGGCGGTTGGATCGCGGGCGGTTGGATCGCGGGCGGTTGGATCGCGGGCGGTTGGATCGCGGGCGGTTGGATCGCGGGCGGTTGGATCGCGAATGACGCGAAGCCGAGCGAATGACGCGAACGCGAACTTCGCGATCCAAACCGCCCGCCGCTACCGATACCCCTCCGCCTGGAGGTTAAACAGCCGGGCGTAGGTGCCGCCCAGCGCCAGCAGTTCCACGTGGGTGCCCAGTTCGGCGATCCGCCCGCCCTCGATCACCGCGATGCGGTCGGCCATACGCACCGTCGAGAAGCGGTGGCTGATCAGGAAGGCGATCCGCCCGGCCGTCAACTCGCGGAAGCGCTGGAAGATCTCGTACTCGCGCTCCGCGTCCAGCGCTGAGGTCGGCTCATCGAGTACCAGCACCTCGCTATCGCGCATAAAGGCCCGCCCGAGGGCGATCTTCTGCCACTGGCCGCCCGAGAGCTCCGCGCCCTTCTCAAACCAGCGCCCCAGTAGGGTGTCGTAGCCGCCGGGCAGCTTGGCCATCACCTCGTCGGCCCCGCCGCGCTCGGCCGCCGCGATGATCCGCGCCTCGTTGTCCAGTTCCTTGATCTGGCCGAAGCCGATGTTCTCGCGCGCCGTCACCTGGTAACGCACAAAGTCCTGGAAGATCACGCCGACACAGTCGCGCAGATCCTCCAGGTTATACGCCTGCAAGTCCAGCCCATCGAGCAGGATCTGGCCCTCGACCGGATCGTAGAGCCGGGTGAGCAGTTTGATCAGCGTGGTCTTGCCCGCCCCGTTGGCCCCCACCAGGGCGATCTTCTCGCCGGGGCGGATGCTCAGGTTCACCCCGCGCAGCGCCCAGTCCTCGCGGTCGGGGTAGCGGAAGCTCACGTCGCGGAACTCGAAGCCCTGCTGGATGGGCCGGGGCACCGCGACGCCCTCGCCGCTGGCCATCTGCGGCGTGATCGCCAGGAAGCCGAACAGGTTCTCCAGGAACAGCCCGCTCTCGTAGAGTTGGCTGGTGTTGTAGAACATGCCCTGGAACGTCGTCTGGCTCTGGCGGAAGACCGTCAGGTACAGGGTCATGTCACCGATGCTGATCTCGCCAGCCACCGTGCGGTAGACGATCCAGGCGTAGGATCCGTAGTAGCTCGCGCTGGACAGCAGGCCCCAGAGCATGCTGATCAGCGAGCGCCTGCGGGCCAGCGCCTCGTCCTCCTGGTAGAACTTCCAGAAGAAGTCCTGGTAGCGCTTGAGCAGCGGCTCGCCCAGGCCGAAGAGCTTGATCTCCTTGGCGCTATGATCCACCGTGAGCAGGTGTTCCAGGTAGTTCATGCGCCGGAACTCGGGCGCGCGCCACGTCAGCAGGCGGAAGTTCAGCTTGCTGTACTTCGTCTGGGCCACGAAGGACGGCACGGTGGCCCCGAAGAGGATGAGCGCCACCAGCGGGCTGAAGGCCAGCAGGGCGGCGGCAAAGGAGATCAGGGTGATGCTGCCCTGGGCGATGTTGAAGCTGGTGGTAATGATGCTCAGCGCGCGGTAGTTCGACTCGCGGCGGGCGTTCTGCAGCTTATCGTAGAACTGGGCGTCCTCGAAGTAGTGCAAGTCGAGGGCCAATGCCTTACGGATGATCGCCGTGTTGATCCGGTTGGTCAGCCGCGCATTGAGCATGTGCTCCACCAACGTGCGGCCCTGGCTCAGGGCGGTGCCCACGGTGAGCAGGATGAACTCCGCGACCAGGAAGGGCAGGGCGGCGCTGATGCCGGCCTGGGCACCGGCACCCGCCTTGACATTGTTGACCACGACGTCGACGATCAGTTTGCCCACCCATGCCTGCGAGATCGGCAGCGCGCCGCTGACCAGGGTGATGAGCGCCATCAGCAGCGTGCCGACCCGGTGGGCCTCCCAGACCAGCGTGAACGCCTTGGGCACGTTGTGGAAGGCCGCGCGGATATCGGCCCAGCGCTCGCGCATGGTCTTGGGGGCGGCCGGCTCCTGGGCCATCATCATATGTTTACTTCGTTTCATCTACATAGTATAGCTTGTGTTGAGTTTGGCCGGCTTCGCCACCTCCAAACCTCCAGGGCTGATGCAACGTCCTCGGGGTAGCGCCCCAGACCGCGCTTTGGGTTGGTATTTGGCGGTGAAGCCGCCAAACACCATACCGCAAAAGATCGTTCGGGGGTGGCTTCGCCCCCGCCCTGCCCCGCCGCCGGACTCCCCTTGTCGCGTTTTGCTGCATCGAGTACAATTGGCGGGCGCGGCTGACCAAATGTGTCATGGAGAGAGGGGCCAGGGTGAGCAGCCCGATTGAGGCGGTGCGCGGGATGCGCGATGTGCTGCCGAGCGAGCAGCGGAACACGGCCCAGGTGCGCGCAATCCTGGAGCGCGTTCTGGCCCAGCACGGCTATGCGCCGATTGACCTGCCGATTGTCGAGCAGCGCGAACTCTACCTGCGCAAGCTGGGCGAGGAACTGGTCGGCAAGGTCTATGAGTTTAGCTTCGGCGGGCGCGACCTGGCCCTGCGCCCGGAGTGGACGGCCTCGGTGTTGCGGGCCTACGTGGCGACCATGCAGGATCAGCCCCTGCCGCTGCGGCTGATCTACAGTGGCCCGGTCTTCCGCTACGAGCGGCCCCAGCGCGGCACCTACCGTCAGTTTACCCAGGTGGGCGTGGAACTGGTGGGCGGGCCGTCGCCACGGGCCGACGCCGAGGCGGTGGCGGTAGCCTGCGCCGGACTCGACGCCGTGGGCGTGGGCGGCTACCGCGTGGTGCTGGGCCACATCGGCCTGATCCGCGAGTTGCTGGCCAGCCTGGGGCTTGAGGAGCGCACTCAGGGCGTCCTGGCCTGGAGCATGGAGCGCATGCGCGCCGAGGGTGTTGCGGCCCTGCGCGAGCGCATCAGCGAGACAATGGGGACGCCGCCGCCCGGCCTGGAGCTGCCGCCCGGCCTCGATGAGGGCCAGGCGGCGGGCTGGCTGCTGGGCATGCTCGACGCGATGCGGATCGACCTGAGCACCGGCACCCGCGACCCGCAGGATGTGGTCGCACGTCTGCTGCGCAAGCTGCGCCGGGGCGACCCGCAGCCCCAGATCGATCGCGCCCTCGACCTGCTGTATCGCCTGGGCCAACTGCGCGGGTCGCCCGACGTGGCCATGCCCCAGGTCGCCGCCTTGCTCGCCGAGGCCGGGCTGGAGTCGGCGGCCTACGCCGAACTGCGCGCCATCCTGGCCCTGCTCGCCGACCACGGCATCGACCATGGCCGGGTGGAGATCGACCTCGGCCTCGGGCGTGGCCTGCACTACTACACCGGCCTGATCTTCGAGATCTACGACGGTGACCAGATGCAGCTCTGCGGCGGCGGTCGCTACGACGACCTGGTCTCCGCCCTCGGTGGGCGCCAGCCGACACCGGCGGTGGGCTTCGCCTACGGGCTGGAGCGGGTGGCCGCCCTGGTCGCCGCCGCCGCGCCGCCCGACGAGCGCGTGGCCCTGGTGGCGCCGATCTCCGATGACGACTACGCCTACGCCCTAGAGGTGGCCCGCCGCCTGCGCGAGCGCGGATTCATCGCCACCGTGGACGTGCGCGGGCGCAGCGTGGCCACCAACCTGCGCGACGCCGCCCGGCGCGGCGTCGGCTACCTGGCCGTCGTCGGCGATGCCGAGCGCACCCAGGGCACCCTGGTCTGGCGCACCTTGGCCAGCCGCGACGAGCGGCGAGTCACCCTCGATGCGATCGACACGCTCTAACGTGAAAATAGCCGATAGCCGATAGCCGATAGCCGATAGTACGACCGTTGGAGTTGCCAACCGCGCCATTCCTGGCGGGGGTTTGGGGGCCGCAGGCCCAGGGCTGATGCAACGTCGCTGGGGCTGCGCCCCAGACCGTGCTTTTTGTTGGTTTTTGGCAGATTCGCCGCCAAAAACCAACCAAAAAAGATCTTTGGGGGGTGGCGTTGCCACCCCCAAACCCCCGCCGGAGGCGACGTTGCAACCGCCCTGGCCGCAGGTCCCCGAGCAGAAACCCTTTTCTTTTTTTTCAGAGGGGCGAAGTCCCTCCGAGCCTCCCCGCCGAGAAGACGACAACGGTAATGCGATAAAGGTTTTAGGCAGGAGCAGTTGATGGGCCAGACGCCCGCATGGGGATGCTACTTCGAGCTCCGGCCGGACGAACTGACGGCGATCCGCAGCAAGTCTCCCGCCGTGTATCTGCCGTGGGGTGCCCTCGAATGGCACGGGCCGCACCTGCCCCTCGGCTTAGACGGGATCGTGGCCGAGGCCGTCGCCAACCGGGCCATCCGGCGCACCGGCGGCGTGCTGATGCCCACTACATGGTGGCCCACCGGTGTCCTGCCCCACCCGGAATCGCTAGGTGTCTCCGGCGCATCCCTCGGCGGTATGCTGGACGACATCTTCACCCAACTCGCCGCCGTCGGCTGGCGCGTGGCCGTCATAGTGAGCGGCCACTGCGGCCACGCCCACGAGTTGGCCATGATCGCCGCCGCCGAGCGCGCGATCACGCGCCACGGGCTGCTGGCCTTGGCCGTGTCACCCCTCGCCCTCGTGGATGAGTCGATGATCGACCATGCCGCGCTCTGGGAGACCTCTCTGGCCCTGGCGCTGCGGCCCGACCTGGTAGTCCTCGACGCCCTCGGGCACGCGCCGCTGCGCCCCAAGTCTAGCGCGGTGATCGGGCACGACCCCCGCGATACGGCCTCGGCCTCGATTGGTGCCAGCGCCCTCGATCTGGCCACCGAGCGGCTCACCACCGCCGTGAGCGAGCTGCTCGCCAGCAACGACCCGGCCCCGCTCTACGCACTCTACACCCAGCGCCGCGCCCGCTGCCAGCCGTTTGTCGAGCGATTTGGCCCCGATCTGGAGCAGGCCACCCAGGCTTGGTGGGACGCGCTCATACAGGAGAAGTCGGCGGACGCCTGAGCAGGCTCCGCCCGCACCGCTATGCTACGCTTCGGAATACCCTCCAAAGGCGCGGGCTACGACGCCACCCTGGCCCTGCTGGAGAGCTGCGGCCTGCGGGTGACGCGGGCCAACCCGCGCCAGTACACCGCCACCTTGCGCGGCCTGCCCGGCACCGAGGTGCTGCTCCATCGCCCCGCCGATATCGTCGAGAAGGTGGCGGAGGGCAGCATCGATATCGGCGTCAGCGGCCTCGACCTGGTACACGAGCAGCGCCACGATGATGACGACCTGCTGGTGATCCTCGACGACCTGGGCTTCTGGCGGGCCGAACTGGTTTTCGCCGTGCCCCAGGGCTGGGTCGATGTGAGTTCGTGGCAGGATCTGGCCGACCTGGCGGTGGAGATGCAGGCCCGTGGGCGGCGGCTGCGCATCGCCACCAAGTATGCCAACACGGTGCGTAGCTTCTGCTACCGCCAGGGAATTAACGTCTTCGAGCTGATCGAGTCCCAGGGGGCTACCGAGGCCGCGCCGGGCCTGGGCTACGCCGATATCATCGCCGATATCACCGAGACCGGGTCGGCGATCCGCGAGAATAAGCTGAAGATCGTCGGCGGATCGATGTGGAGTTCCCAGGCGGCGCTGATCGGCTCGCGCCGCAGCCTGCGCGCCGACCCGGCGAAACTGGCCCCGGTGCGCCAGCTGATCGAGCTGATCGAGGCCCGCCGCCGTGGGCGTCTGTTCTACTCGCTTACCGCCAATGTGCCCGGCGACTCGGTCGAGGCGGTGGGCCGCATGGTGACGTCGCGCCGCGAACTGGCCGGCTTGCAGGGGCCGACGATCTCGCCGGTGTGGAGCAAGTTCTCCGCCGAGGCTGCCGCCCCGCCATGGTACGCCGTGAACGTGGTGGTGCCCCAGGAGGAACTGCTGCCCGCCGTCGATCACCTGCGCGACATCGGTGCCTTTAGCATCACCACCCTACAGGTGCAGCATGTCTTTCAGTCCCAGAGCGAGGCGTATGCGCGGTTGCTCGCTGCGCTCACGTAGAAACGGCACCGCCGCGCGGCGCGGCTGCGCCCTTCCAGAGGAGGCTCTATGACCGCTACATACTCCGCAGCCGGCGTCGATATTGCAGCCGCCACGCGGGCCAAGGATCTGATGGCTGACGCCGTGCGCTCCACCCACGGCCCCGCCGTGCTGGCGAGCATCGGCGCGTTCGGCGGCTGCTTCGACGCGGGTTTGGCTCTGGCCGGTCTGGCCGCCCCCGTCCTTGTGGCCAGCACCGACGGCGTGGGCACCAAAACCTTGGTGGCGACCGCCCTCGGTCGCTACGACACCGTCGGCCAGGATCTGGTCAACCATTGTGTGAACGATATCCTTGTCCAGGGTGCCCGCCCGCTCTTCTTTCTCGACTACATCGCCTCGGCCCGGCTCGACCCGGCGCAGGTGGCGGCGGTGGTGGGCGGGGCGGCGGCGGCCTGCCTGGCGGTGGGCTGCGCCCTGATCGGCGGCGAGACCGCCGAGATGCCTGATGTCTACGCGCCTGGCGCGTTTGACCTGGCCGGCACGATTATCGGCGTGGTCGACCGCGCCCACATGCTGCCGCGCGCCGACATTGTCCCCGGCGACGCGGTGCTGGCCCTGCCCTCCAGCGGCCTGCACACCAACGGCTATTCCTTGGCCCGCCGGATCGTCGAGGCCGGCGCGGGTTACGCGGCCCGGCCTGCCACCCTCGGCGGCCAGAGCGTCGGCGCGGCGCTGCTGGCCGTCCACCGCTGTTACCTGGCCGAGGTGGCCGCCCTGCGCGCCGCCGCGCCGCTCAAAGCCCTGGCCCACATCACCGGCGGCGGCATGTTCGATAACCTGCCGCGTGTCCTGCCCGATGGCCTGGGTGCCAGCATCCGCCGTGGCTCCTGGGCCATCCCGCCAATCTTCACCTACCTGGTCGAGCAGGGCCAGGTGGCCGAGGCCGAGGCGTTCCACGCCCTGAACATGGGCCTGGGTATGCTCGCCATCATCCCCGCCGAGTCGCTTCCCGCCGCCCTAGCCGCCGTCCCCGAGGCCCGCCACGTCGGCACGATCACCGGCACGCCGGGGGTTGCCCTCGCATAGGCAGAGGCGAAGCATCGGTGCCGGATACATTGATGAGACGCCTGATTATCCAACCATACGTTACTCTAAGAATATTATGACCATCACCTTCACCTCAGCGGCGACCCTCTCGCTTGAGGCACTCGCGGATCTGTTCACCCGCTCGTTCGAGGGCTACTTCTACCCTGGCACAACCACGACCGAGGCCATGGCCCGGCGCGTGCGGGTGGAGAGCCTCGACCTGTGTGCCTCGCCGGTGATCCTGGCCGATGGCGAACCGGCCGGGGTCGCGCTGATTGGTCGACGCGGCGATCATGCCTGGTGCGGCGGGTTCGGTGTCGTGGCGGCGCAACGTGGGCACGGCCTAGCCACTGCCCTGACCGTCGAGATGCTCTCTAGGGCGCGCTCGACCGGGGCGGGCCGCCTTACCCTAGAGGTACTTACCCGCAACGAGCGCGCAGTTCGTATCTGCGAGCGCGCCGGCATAGAGATCACCCGCCGGCTGCTGGTCATGATCTGGCATCCCAGCGACGAGGACGACAACGCGGATCCGTCGCCGCTCGTCGAGGTTGCGCCCGCTGAGTTGCTGAACCACTTCATCGGCATGCACCCAGCCCCGGCGGCATGGCAGCGCGACCTGCCCGCCCTCCTGGTCACCTCCGGGCTGCGCGGGCTGGCCATCCCCGGCGATAGCGGCCCCGCCGCCTACGCCCTGGTGACTGGCGACACCGAGGGCTTGCGCCTCGCCGACTTGGGCGCCCGCAATGTGACCAGCGCCCACGCCCTGCTGCGCGGTCTTCAGGCCCAGACCCGCAGCTTGGTCAGCATCAATGAGCCCACCGAGAGTTCCCTGACGGTCGCCTTCTACCGGGCGGGCTTTATCATCGTCGATAAGCAACATGAGATGGAGATAACCCTGTGAGGAGGAAGGGTTTGGGGAAGGGCGACACCGCCCCCCGCCCATCCTTACATTCGGGAGGGAATAGGGATGATGGCGACGCCATCCCCCGACTCCTCCCACCAAGCTTGGAGGAAGCGATGGAGCTAGGGACAATCCTTGCCGAGGGCAAGACTAAAGTTATCTACACCCACCCAGACGACCCGGCCCTGGTGGTACTCCTGCACAAGGACGGCATCACCGCCGGGGACGGGGCGCGGCGCAGTGAGATCGCGGGCAAGGGCGCGATCGCCGGACGTACGGCCGCCCATGTGTTCAGGTACCTGGCCCGCGAGGGTATCGCCAGCCACTTTGTTAGCGCCCCCGCCGACCACCTCACCGTCGTGCGCCGCTGCGCCATGGTGCCCCTGGAGGTGGTGATGCGCCGCCTGGCCACCGGATCCTACCTGCGTCGCCACCCCGAGGTGGCCGAGGGCCAGCCCTTCGACCCGCCCCTGGTTGAGTTTTTCTTCAAGGATGACGCCGCCCACGACCCGCAGATTAGCGAGGCGGAAATCGTTGCCCAGCGCATCGCCAGCGCCGCCGAGGTCGATCAGATGATCGCCACCGGGAGGGATGTCTGCGCCGCCCTCGCGCGGGCCTGGGCCGCCCAAGATGTGACCTTGGTGGATCTCAAGATCGAGTTTGGCCGCTCGCCCACGGGCGAGTTGATCGTGGCCGATGTGATCGACAACGACTCCTGGCGGATCTGGCCCGGCGGCGAGAAGGCGCGCATGCTCGACAAGCAGGTCTATCGCAACGCCGCCGAGGTGGACGCAGCCCTGCTCGCCGCGATCAAGGATCGCTACCGCCAGGTGGCCGAGATGACCGGGGCGTTCTAAAAGCTGCGGTCGGCAACAAAGCCGTTTGCCAACGGTATTATGCAACGCCCTGGGGACTGTGCCCAAAACTACGTTTTTTGTGGGATGTTGGCGAATTCGTCGCCAACATCCCACAAAAAAAGATCGTTTAGGGGAGGCGAAACCACCCCTAAATCCCCGCCGAAGGCGACGTTGCAAGCGCCCCGAGTATGGTAGAATAGGCGCTACCCAGTATCACGAACCTAGAGGAGAGGAGCGGTGCCGTGCTGATCGGCCTCTCTGCACTTAGCTTCAGCTACCGCTGCGGCCTGATCGGGCGGGGCACCGGGCGGGTCACCGGGCAACCCCTCAGCGTCGATGACATCATCGCCCTGACGGTTCGCGCCGGCCTGCGCAGCATCGAGTTTCCCCTCGATATGCTCCCCGACCTCGATCCGGTACGCCTCGCCGCCCTGCGCGCCCACCTCATCGCATGCGATCTCACCCCCGTTATCGATAGCAGCGTGGCCGACATCGCCACCCTTGAGCGCCACATCCCCGCTGCCGCCGCCCTCGGTGCCCAGACCCTGCGCGTCACCGTCAGCACCGTCATCGAAGGCTGGCGCTCGCGCTTCATCGCCGATTGGGACAGTTACCTGGACGAGGTGATCGCCCGCTTGCGCGCCGTGCGCCCCCTCGCCGAACACCACGGGGTCTGTATCGCCGTCGAAAACCACCAGGACGCCACCTCGGAGGATCTTCTCCGCATCGTTGCGGCCGTTGGCGGCGACCAGATTGGCGTCACGTTTGATGCCACCAACGCCTTCATCGTCGCCGAGGATCCGCTCGCGATCATCGAGCGGCTCAGCCCGCATATTCGCACCATCCACCTCTCTGACTATACCGTCTACCCCTCCGAGCAGGGCTGGCGGCTCGTGCGCTGCTCCCTCGGCGAGGGCAACATGAACCTGCGCCGCCTCTTCGCCGCCATCGAGCAGTTTGCCCCCACCGCCCCCTGCCAGATCGAACTCGTCAGCCACAGCGCCCGCCACGTCCGCCTCTTCGCCGACGACTGGTGGGTCGGCTATCCCCCCCGCGACATCCGCCAGGTTCTGCCCGTCTTGCGCCAGTTCGCCCAAACCTCGCGCTCCGTCGGCGACGAATGGCGCACGCCCTGGGAGCGCGGCGCCGGCGAGGCCCAGAACGGCTTCTACGAGGACCAGCAGTTCGCCTCAAGCATCAGCTACCTCCGCGCCATGGGTATCCTCCCGCGCGTGTAGGCGGCAAGGGATAGGGCTGGGGCAACGTCGTCTCTGGCGGGGGTTTGGGGGTGGCTTCGCCAGCCTCAAAAGATCTTTTTTTGTAGATGTTTGGTGGCGAAGCCGCCAAACATCTACAAAAAATGCGGTCTGGGGCGCAACCCCAGCGAGGTTGCAGTCGCCCTGCGGCAAGGGATAGGCCGCTATCCCCATCTTTACGTCCCGTGCTACAATAGGTCGGCATGCCATAATCGTGTGATCCGCCCCGCACTGTAGCCGACGCCCCCTCGCTGGCGTAAGGAGTTCTGCATGTCCGAGCGCAGGAATCTCTGGTATCTCCTGGCAGTTGTCGCCCTGCTGCTGGCACCCTTCGCAATCACGATCCAGCCGGCGCTGGCCGCAGGTGCCTATATAGTCACGAGTACGGCTGACACTGGGGGCTCCTGCATATCCGCATGCACCCTGCGTCAGGCAATCACTTCGGCGAACACAGATTTAATCAATAGCACAATTAGCTTTAACTTCGCTGGCTCTGGGAATATCACCATCGCTCCATCCGCCGAGTTGCCGTCGTTGAGCGAACCCGGCACGACCATCAGCGGCCAGATTAACACGACGAGTTTCCTGCCACGGATCATCATCGACGGCGGCGGCACACGCTTCTACGGCCTTTCGATCTCCGCTAGTGCCAGCAACACGGTGGTTGAGAATCTGATCTTCACCGGGTTTCAAGGCACAAGGTTATTCCCCCCCGTCGCGGCGATCTACGTCGACCGCGCCAATGCCGTCACCATCAAGGGCAGCTACATCGGCAACGTGCCCGGCGTCGCCTACGCTGCCAGCCAGGCGAATAAGCTGGGGGTCTTTGTGTTTGGCGGCAGCGCGACTATCGGCGGCCCGCAGCTCACCGACCGCAACACGATTAGCGGGAACACGGGTGATGGGGTCATATTCTCTAGCGCAACCGGCGGGTCGGTGCTGAACAGCTATATTGGGGTCGTCCCTAGCGTCTCACAGGTTTCGCCCCTCGCCAACAGCGGCAACGGCGTGCAGGTCGAGTCCAGCACCGGCGTCACGGTTGGCGGCACCCCGCCGAACATCATATCGGCCAACACCCTCAACGGCATCCTGGTCACGGGCAGCACCGCGATCAGCAACACCATTAGCTACAACTCTATTGGCACCGACGAAAACGGCAGCACCCATGGCGGACTCAGCTTCGGCAACGGCCAAGATGGCGTGCTGGTGTCGGGCGGGGCGAAGAGTACCGTACTGACTGGCGCGGGCCTTGCAAGCCCCACCCTGCTGATCAGCAACAACACCGGGTACGGCCTGCGCGTGACTACCGGGGCCAGCGGGACGCAGATCGGCGGCGCGATCATCGGCCTGGACGCCACCGGCCTTGCGGGACTCGCGAACACCCTCGGCGGCGTGGCCCTGCTCGATAACTCGACCGGCACGGCGGTCGGCCCCGGCAACTATATCTCCGGCAACGCCGGCCCCGGCATTACGCTCAAGCTCTCCTCGGTCGCATACACCAGCATTTCGGCCAGCAGCATCACCGGCAACTTCATCGGACTCAACACAAGCCTGACCGGGACGGTCGCCAACAGCGGCCCCGGCATCGACGTGCAGGACGCCAGCAGCAACACGCTGATCGGCAGCGCGGCCAGCCCCAACTACCTGGCCGGCAATGGCGGCGTGGCGATCTCGATCATGGGCACGCAGACGTTCAGCACCACCGTCAGCAATAACACCATCGGGCTGCTCAATGATGGCGGCGGCATCTACAATGTCGCCGCAACCAACGTCAGCGACGGCGTGCTGATCAGCGGCGGGCCGCAGCGCACCACCGTCACCGCAAATACGATCGGCAGCCACCCCGGCTCCGGGGTGAATGTCGTCGGCAGCAGCACCGTCACCGTCACCCTCAACAAGATCGGCTGGGCGATTACCTCGGCGACGGACGGCACCCCGCTGGCCCGCGCCAACGCCACCGGCATCACGGTCAACGCGGCGCAGGCGGTGGATGTGCGCAGCAACATCATGCGCCTCAATACGGGCGACGGCGTGCTGGTCGCCGGGGCGTCGAGCAATGTGCAGGTACTCTCGAATACGATCACCATGAACCTTGGCCAGGGCGTCCACGTGCAGGACACCTCCCAGCGCGTCCGCATTCAGTACAACCGCATGACCGGCAACGCCGGTGGCGTGCTGCTCCAGGGCACGAGCCGCTACGTCGGCAACAATGGCGCGGACCCCGATACCTCCACCCTGCCAAACCACGGCATCGACCCGCCGATCTACGATCTCGCCAACGCCAACCCGCTGCGGCTGCGCCTCGACCAGAACGGCGTGGTCTCGGGCTGGGTCTACACCGACACGAACCGAGTCTCGTCATGCGTGCCGGTCGCCTCCTGCCACGTCCAGTTCTTCCGCTCGTTCGAGGGCTCTCCCGACAACCAGGGCTTTAGCCCGCTGTCGATCACCCCCGAGGGCGGCGCATTCGCCGTCGATTTTGCTACCCCCAATGCCGCCGGATTCTTCTCGGGCCAACTGTCCGATATCCTGCCGCTGCCGGGGCAACTGCTGTTCGCCGCCACCGACGGCGATGGCAACACCTCCGAGTTCGGCGTGCTCCATGTCGCGCCCATCCTCCACGTGGGCTACCTGAGCCCGGTCGATGGCCAGCAGAATGCCATGCCCGGCCAGACCATTACCTACACCCTGAGCCTGACAAACAGCGGTACAATCGACTTCACCAACCTGAAGTTCACCACCGGGCGCACGCTGCCGCACTGGGTTGTAAGTCCGCTCAACCAGTCAGTCAACCTGCTCAACCTGCCGGTCAACAGCACCAAAACGGTCGCCGTCTCGCTGAAGCTGCCGAGCGGTGCCGACGCCTATGTGCAGGCAGGTATGAAGGACACCACTCTCGTCACCGTGACGGTGGCCGACCTGCGGAATGATCTGCTGATCAACAGCCGAGTGCTGACCACCACCGTGCTGGCGACGCCGGTGATCACCGTCAGCACGGTCAAAGGCGCGGGGACGGCCCCGCCCCTCGGCCAGGTGACCCACACCTACCGCTACACCAACAGCGGCAATGTCTTGGTCACGCTGAATATGATCTGGAGCACGGTCGATCCGGCCTCGAATAACAGCTCCATCTGGGCCACGACCCTGAGCCAGAACAACAGCGCGATCAGCCAGGGCGGCAGCATCAGCATCGCCCCCGGCAGCAGCGCCGATGTGGATGCGCGTGTAACGGTGCCGCTTGGCGCGCAGGTGACCGACCCGAAGGGCGTCCCGATCCGCGTCACCACCTACCTCACCGCCACCGCACAGGCACCCTACGCCAGCATCGTGCGCGAGGTGAGCGATACCACCGGCGTCGATCTGGTGCCGAGCGTGCAGATGGGTGGCAACGGCCAGAGTACCTCCGCCGAATCCAACGCGGAGATCACCTTCTACCACAGCGTGATCAACACCAGCAACGGCCCCGCCCGCTTCTGCCTAAACTCGCGCGCCAACTCCGGTAGCCAGGTGCTGTCCTTCCTCTCGCAGAGCAGCAGCATCGAGATTAGCCAGACGACCCAGGGCAGTTGCTTTACGCTCGACACGGGCAGCAAGTCCGTCCTGAGTTTTATGGCCAAGATCAAGGTGACGGGCAAGTTGCTGCCAGGGGAGACCGACAGCATCAGCATGTACCTTGTCAGCGGCGACACCGGCAAGGAATTGGCGAACGGCGCGGTGAGCGACACCGTAATCATTACGTCAAGTCCGCTGCTGCCGCGAATCTGGCTGCCGATGATAAATGTCTAGCGGGAGCTTGAGGGCCGCAGGCTCTCGATAATAGTCCTATGGTTTGGCTGAGACTCCTAGCGAAGCTGGGAATCTCAGCCAAACCATAGGTAGGGTTTTGGAGGAGCGCCATGCGATCACGTTCCCGCCACCTCAGCCTGGTTGTGCTGCTTGCGCTGCTGATTGCCTCCCTGCCGACGGCGCTCCCGGCCCACGCCGCACCGCCCCTCTCCCTCGTCGTCAACTCCATCAACGATGGTGCCGATGCGACGATTAACGGGATCTGCGAGACCGCCACAGCCGGCGAGTGTACCCTGCGCGCCGCCATCGAGGAGGCCAACGCGAACAGCGGCCCCGACACGATTACCTTTACGATCAGCGGGACGGCCCCGTTCACCATCACCCCCACCTCCCCGCTGCCGGTTCTCTCGGGTGGTGGCGATACGACGATCAGTGTCTCGGCGGCGCACACGGTGGTGATCGACGGCACCGCCCTCGCATCGGGCATGCGCTATGGCCTGATGATCATGTCGCCCCGCAACATCATCCGGGGCCTGGTGATCGTCGGCGTCCCCGGCAGCACGGCTTCCACCGGCGGCTGCGGTATCGCGCTTTGGGGCGCGAACGCCCACGATAACGTCATCGCCAACAACTGGATCGGCATCAACGCCGATGGCACCAGCGCCTACGGCAGCGCCTTCTACGGCGTCCTGATCGATGACAGCGCCCACGATAATGTGATCGGCGGTACCACCGCAGGCGACGGTAATGTGATCGCCGGCAACCTGCACGCGAACATCGCCGTGACTGCCGCCAGCGGCACGACAACGACCAACATCCTCAACAACAAGATCATCGGGAACTTCATCGGCACAAACGCCGCCGGCACCGCAGTGCCCACGGGCCTCAGCGACAACGCCCTGGAGGCCGGCGTGCTGGTGGGCTACTATGCCTACAACACCCTGATCCAGGATAACCTGATCGGTGGTATCGGCATTGCGAGTACCTCCATCAGCCCGGCGGGGATTGTGTTACAGAGCCACTCAACGCTGTTTGAGAAACATCCCCATAATACGACGATCGTTGGAAATAATATTGGGGTGACGTCGAGCGGCATAGCCATCCGCAACTATTTTGGCATCCGCGTCATCGGCAGCGCGATCAGCACGACCATCGGGAACCCGACCGACCTCGCCGGCGGGCGGAATGTGATCGGCAATAGCCAAGATAGCGGGATCGTCCTCGATGATATCACCATCTCCACGGACGTTATTAGTGACACACTGATCGTCGGCAACTCTATCGGCATCGCCCGTGACGGCATCACCCTAGCTCCGATCGGTACCGTCAATACGTCCACCGATAACGCCGGGATCTACCTGGGCACGCAGACCGGCGGCATCCCGACGACCATTGGCCCCGGCAATGTGATCGCCGCCATCCGCCGCTACGGCATCCACGTGCGCTCCGGCGGTAATGTCATCAAGGGCAACTTCATCGGCACAAACCCCGCCGGGATGCTCACCGGCACCACCGTCTCCTCGTACACGACCACCGATGCGCTCGGCTTTGGCACCGGCGGGGCCGGGATCTGGGTCGAGAACGGCGTCGGCAACACCATCGGCGGATCGGCCAGCGCCGACCGCAATGTGATCGCGATTGGCGGGAATGCCGCCAGCGTCGCCAGCGCCGCCATCGCGCTTAGGCCCGATGTCACAGCCTGCGTGACGCCCTGTGTCGTCAGCAATACCACGATCCAGGGCAACTACCTAGGCGTCAAGGCCAGCGGCGATGCCGCCCTCGCCAGCCCGGTCGGAGCCAGCACCGAGGGCCTACGCCTGAGCAGCACCAGCGGCAACACGGTGCGCGGGAATGTGATCTCCGGCGCGGGGAACGGCATCATCCTGCGCAACTCCGCAAACACCAACACGATCATCGCCAATAAGATCGGTACCGGATCTTCGGGCTCGCTCGCCGCTGCGAATGCCATCGGCAATACGCAGAACGGTATCTCTATCATCCTGGGTGCCGCTAATCAGATCACCAGTAACATCATCGCCAACAACGGATCTAGCAGCACCACCTTCAGTGAATACCACGGGATCAACATCGCCAGCGCTGCGGTCGGGGTGAACGACGGCAACATCATCACCGGCAACAACCTCGTCAACAACGGTATCCACTCCGACAACACCCCCGGCGGCGGCAGCGGCATCTTTATCAACGGGGCTACCGGCATCCTGATCACCAAGAGTACCACCAGCAGCAATAAGCTCGACGGGATCACGTTTGGCACGGCCGGCGGCAACGGCGGCATGGCCAGCCCGGCCCTCAGCACATTTCCCAGCGGCGCCGTCTCCCCCGTCCTCAGCGGCAGCGCCTCCGGCTGCGGTCTCGGCTGCACCATCGAGGTTTTCACCAGCCCCACCAGCGATACGAAGGAAGGCCCGATCTACCTGACCAGCGGCACCACCACTGATAGCAGCGGCAACTTCAGCATCCCCGTCCCCGGCTGCCAGCTCTGGCTCACCGCCACGGTGCGCGCCGCAAGCGGCGGCAACACCTCGCCCTTCTCGACCGAACTCGACGCCAGCACAAACACCGCGTGTAAGGCTCCGACCATCACGCTTACGGCGGCGATACCGAACAGCAACTCGATTGCGCTCGGCAGTTCCACCACCTACACCCATCAACTCACCAATGGCGACGCGGTCTCCCGTGACTACACCGTGGTCATCATCTCCTCGCGTGGCTGGGCCAGCGGCCCGAGTACCGTGACGGTGGCGGCGGGCGCGACCGTGGCCCTCAACGTGGTAGTCAGCCCGCCCCTCGGCGCAACCACCGCAACCCCCGACATCACCACGGTGCAGGTCTACCTCGGCAGCTTTGGCTCCAGCGTGCAGACCGACACCACCACGGCGACTCAGCCAAGCCTCGCTACTCCCGCCGTCTCGCCAGGGCAGACAATCTCGCGCGCCGACCCGACTGCGTCCGTCACCTTTATCCACAGCGTCACCAACACCGGCAGCCTCGTCGGCACCTTTGCGGTTGTCGGCGCGAGCGGATCTGGTGTACCGAGTTTCGTGGGCACGCCGCCGAGCGGCTGGACGATTACCTCGGCCACCCTGGCCCAGAGCAGCCTGAGCGGCGGCGCGAGTACCACCCTGACGGTGGTGGTGAACACGCCGCCCGGTGCCCCAACCCCGGCGGGCGATGTACAACTCAGCTTCGGCATTAAAGAAACCACCAACAACGCGCTCGTCACCGCCACAGACACCATCACCGTACCGGTGGTGCGCGCCTTCACCTTTGTCGCCAGCAACCCCACCGGCGCACCGCCAACCCTCTCGCGGCCGCCGGGGGCCAGCGCCGATTTCGTCTACACCGTGACCAACACCGGCAACGCCAGCGACACCTTCCATGTGACCGCGCCAACGGACGCCGTCCCGCTGACCTTTACCATCAGCCCGAGCAGTGACTTCAGCCTGGCCGCCGGAGCCGCGCGCACGGTCACGCTGACCGCCCAGGTGGCTGCGGGCAACACGCTGATTGGAAACTACGACTTCACGGTGAGCGCCCAGGCCGTAGGCGGTACCGGCATCCCAACCGCGCCCACGGTGGCCGGCCGGGTCGCGGTGGTCGGCGGCGGCTCGCCCCAACTGACCTTCGGTACCAGCACGCCCAGCTCGGTCGGCGCGGCGGGCGGCACGCTTGACTTTACGGGCACCCTGACCAACATGGGCAACGTGGCGGTGCCTTTCATCCTCGGCACGCCTGCCGTCACCGGCGGCCCGGTTGGCTGGCTGGCGACGGTGATCAATAATACATGCCCCACGACGCCGAGTACCCTGGGGATCGGGGCAAGCTGCACCTTCACCCTGCGAGTCACGGTGCCGACCGGGGCGAACGGCGGGCCGCAGGCCGCCAGCATCAGCGCCACCGCCGATAACAGCGGGCAAACATCGCCGATCAATATCACCGTCAGCACCGCCGTCACGGCCAACGTGGACATCGTGCATGACGTGAGCCTGAGCGTGGCCAGCCCGTCAGGCACCCAGGCTGGCGACCCCGGCACGGTGCTGACCTACACCCACACCCTGACCAACATCGGCAACGCACCCGACAGCTTCAGCATTAGCTTCACGCCGACGGCCCCGGCCAGCGCGGCGATGGCCGTGCTGACCTCGGACAGCCTGATCAACGTGCCGCGCAACGGGACGCGCACCGTCACCCTGGTGGTGACGGTGCCGCACGGGGTTGTCGCTGGCGACCTGCATTTCAGCGTCACCGCAAGTGCTACGGGCGCGACGGCCAGCCAAGACGACATCGCCCGCATCAATCCGGTCGACGCCGCGCAGATCTCGCCCGGCACAAGCCAGAACGGGCTGCCCGGCATCATCCTGATCTTCAGCCACACCATCACCAACACCGGCAGCACGGTAATCGCCTACGACATCGCGGCGACTGACAGCCAGGCAGGATTCACGCATAGCGTGACAGGCAGCCCAACGGCCATCCTCAACCCCGGCCAGACGGCGACGATCAGCGTCCATGTAACGATGCCGGCCGGCCTCGCCAGCGGGACAAGCAATATCACCACGGTAGAGGTGCGGAAGGCGGGCGCGACCGCGCCCATCCTCGCCAGCGCGACGGACACCTCGCGGGCCGGTAAATCCTACGATGTCACCATCTCGCCGGATCGCAGCGGCGTAGGTTACCCGAAGACCACCCTCGTCTTCACCCACACCGTCACCAACGTCGGCATCAACGCCGACACCTACATCATCGCCGCGACCAACTCGCTCTTCTGGCCCGAGGGGGCCTCGCCGGATCTGTTCACCCTGGCATCCGGGGCCAGCCAGGTGATCACGGTGATGATCGACGTGCCGAACGATAACAGCACCCTGGCCGGCGTCATCAATTTAGGGCGCGTGCAGGTGGCCTCGAAGACCAACCCGAGCGAGTCGCACGGCGAGGTTGTCGAGCATATCAGCATCGGTCAGACGGCGATGATCGACTTTTCCACCGACCAGGCGCGGGTCGTGACACCGCGCAGCGGCAGGATCAGAATGAGCGACCTGGTGTTGAAGAACAACGGCAATAAATCTGACATCTTCGACTTCAGCGTACTCGGTGCCGACAACGGCTGGCTAGTCACGCTTGACCCATTCACCAGCGTGGACGCACGCACGACCAACTACAACGTCACGGTATGGGTGACGGTGCCCAGCAACGTGGAGTCTGGCCTCACAAAGACGATCACCATCCAGGTACGCTCGCGCTACGACCAGAGCGTGGTAGACGCGGTGAGCCTCCGGTTCGTCTACATTGCGCCGGCGGTGATGAAGGTGACCTACAGGTTATTCCTGCCGGTCGTGCAACAGTAGCGTGGGGCGCTTTTCAGGGCGACAGCCCTCACGTTGAGAGGAGCGGGTGTGACGCGCAACATCGTGGTGATCCACGGCCCCAACCTAAACATGTTAGGCCGGCGCGAGCCGGTGATCTACGGGGCGATGACTCTGGCCGCCATCGACGCGGCCCTCGCCGAGCGAGCGGCGGCGGCGGGGGCGGCCCTCCGCTGCTTCCAGTCGAACCACGAGGGTGCCCTCGTCGATATGATCCACGACGCGGGCTGGTCGGCCGACGGGGTCATCATCAACCCAGGCGCCCTGACCCACTACGGGCTCTCGCTACGCGACGCCCTGGCCATGCTCAAGGCCCCGATCATCGAGGTTCACATCTCGAACGTCTACAAACGGGAGCCGTTCCGGCACACATCGGTGGTGGCCCCGGTGGCGACAGGCCAGATCACCGGCCTGGGATGGCGCGGCTACCTGCTGGCCCTGGAGTGGCTGCTCAGAGAAGACTAGGCGGCGCAGCGCCCAAAACGACGTAGAAATGTGCGTGACCTTGATAGCTTTTAGCGCAATACCGCAAAAGATGTTTATGCGCGGGGCGCACACCGCCGCGATAAACATGGCGGCAGATGCCCGGTTATCGGCTATCGGCTATCGGCTATCGGCTATTTTCACATCAGCGCGGTCTAGGGCGCAGCCCCAGCGACTTTGCAACAGCCCTGAAAATCGCCCACACAAGGGCGCACGACTGGCGGTAGTGTAGTATAATGGTGTGCCCACAG
>CAISPW010000106.1 GCA_903887465.1 uncultured Oscillochloris sp.
GTAGACCTAGCCGGGGGCTTCAGCCCCACGGCGGGCGGTGCCGGACCGCGTGACGTATGCGGTAGTGCCTTTTTTGGTTGGTTTTTGGCGGCTTCGCCGCCAAAAACCAACCAAAAGCGAGGTCTGGGGCGCAGCCCCAGCAACGTTGCATCAGCCCTGTCGCGAGCCGCCCCTGCCCTTGACAGGCAGTGAAGAGATCGGTATAATCCACACGTGAATAGTCAGTTCTGACTATATACGTGTGAGACGCATCACGACGAACTCACGCACTGGTAGGAGTTCCCGCATGTTATCGCTCTACCTCGCCATCAAGGAGATGACGCGCAATAAGCGGCGCTTCATCTCCGTCTTCATGATCGTCGCACTGATCACCCTGCTTGTCCTCTTTACATCAGCCCTTGGCGACGGCCTAGCCCAGGGTGCCAGCGAATACTTCGAGCGTGTGAGCGCCGAGTTGCTCGTATACCAGCAGGACGTTGACCTCCAGCTACCGGCGAGCCGACTTGGCCGTGCCAGGCTCAGCCAGATCCGGCGCATCCCCGGCGTAGCGGCGGTCGGCCCCGTTGGCGTAAGTACGGCGGCGATCATCGCCATCAACGGCAAGGATGTCCCCGGCCTTGATGTCTCGATGCTCGGCGTCGAACCCTTGCAGCCCGGCTCGCCCGTCACCTTCGCCGGCGACTCGCTAAAGGATAGCCGCGCAGCCGAGGCGGTGATCGACCGTCACGTCTTCGACCGGATGCACATCCCGATCGGCGCGACCATCACCCTGAAGGTGGTGCAGGGCATGAACGAGAAACACTACGACCTGCGCGTCGTCGGGTACGCCGAGGGGCGCAAGGTAAACTACATCCCCAGCATCTTCGTACCCCTGCGGCGCTGGGATCAGATCAAGCCCCAGGCCACCCCCGGCGGCGGCGGCGGGGAGGATCTGGTCTTCAATATTGCCGCCGTCCAGCTCGACCGCAACGCCTCGTCGCGCGATGTCGCCGCGCGGATCAGCGCCACCGTCAGCCAGATCGAGGTCACCGACCCGATAACGGCCTACCAGACCACCCAGGGCTACAACGATATGATGTCGACGATCAGCATGCAGCAGAGCTTTATGCTGCTGATCGTCGTGCTGATCGTCGGCAGCTTCTTCCAGATCCAGACGCTCCAGAAGGTGGCCCAGATCGGCATGCTTGAGGCAATCGGGGCGTCAAGCGGCATGGTCATCCTCACCCTGCTGATCCAGGTCATGGTCACGTTGCTGGTTGGACTCGGTGCTGGGGCCGCCGTGATGTGGGGCATGGCGCAAGTGATGCCGGCAAGCGTCCCGATTGTCTTTAGCGGCTCAAAGATCACCATCACCCTCCTGTCGCTGCTCTTCGCCGGCCCGATCTCATGCCTTGTCGCCGCGCGCACCATCCTGAAGATCGAGCCGCTGCGGGCGCTGGGCCTGAGCGCGTAACCCTCGTTTCTGGTGGGCATTGGCGGCATTGCCGCATCCCTTGACCTCCACTACGGAGAGAGCAACCCTATGAGTACCCTTGAGGCCAGGGCGGTCAGCAAGATCTACGAGATGAACGGTGCCGAGATCCGCGCCGTCGATGGCGTCTCGCTCCATGTGGGCGCGGGCGAATTTGTGGCCCTCGTGGGGCCGAGCGGCTCCGGCAAGACCTCGATGCTGGCCCTGCTGGCGGGCCTGCTGCTGCCTGACGCGGGTGAGGTGCTGATCAACGGGAATAGCCTGCGCACCATGAGCAAGGCGAAGCTATCCGCGTTTCGGCTGGCGCAGATCGGCTTCACCTTCCAGGCCAACAACCTAGTGCCATACCTCACCGTCCAGGAGAACGTCGAGCTGATGCTGCGCCTCAACGGCACCCTCGACAAGAAGGGCCGCGCGCGCACGGTGGATCTCCTGCGCCGCCTTGACCTGGGCGACCGGCTGGGCAACCTGCCCTCGCAACTCTCCGGCGGCCAGCAACAGCGCGTGGCCATCGCCCGCGCCCTCGTCCACGAGCCGAGCATCGTGCTGGCCGACGAGCCTACCGCCAGCCTCGATACCGGGCGCGCCCACCAGGTCGTCAGCACCCTGGCCCATCTCATCCACGAGCAGGGCCGGGCCGGGGTCATGGTCTCCCACGACCTGCGCATGTGCGTCTACGCCGACCGCGTCCTCCAGATGGAGGATGGGCGGCTGACCCGCGTGATCACCGAGCGCTCCGAGATCGAGGCGCTGGCCCACGTCAAGCACGCGGAGGAGCATGCCGAGGTGCTGGCCTGAGGTTGCCCACTATGCTGTGCTATAGCGCGCCCTGCTCCTGCTGTGTCGCCGCGCACCCGTACCAGGCCCACCAGCCCCAGAGCAGCGCGAGCCCTAGGGTGCGATAGGCGGCAAAGAGCAGCCAGAAGGTGGCTGGCTCGGTGGTGCCCTGCCAGAGATTTTTGATCATCCCAAACGCCAGCAACGCATATGCGGCCACAAGCAAACGCGCGGGCTGCTGCGGCTCGCGCAGCGTGTGCGCGGCCCCGAGCAGCAGCGGGAGCAGCAGGAGCGTCTCGTACTGATCCCAGCTCACGGGCATAATCAGCAGCATTGTGCAGATCAGCAGGCTGGCGGCCTCCCACGGCGACTGCCACAGCCGCCGCCGCAGGATCAGCCAAAGCGTAATGCCAAACGTAGCGGCTGCGAGCGCGAGAAATGGTCCATTCGCCGCCGGTGTCGCCATCCGCGCCTGCGAGTCGCGGATGATCTCCGGGTTGAGCACGCGCACGATCATGCCGTAGAGGGATTGATTGGCTAGACTCCCGTTGCGCTCCCCCAGCAACGGCACCACCGCGCGCCAGTAGATCTGCTGATTCTCCCAGCCGAAGGCGAGTGAGGCGATGCCCCCGATGATCACCACGCTCGCGACGAGCGCCAGCTGGCGCCAGGCCCGCTGTAGCAGTGTCGGCAAGAGCAGAAACAGCGGGTAGATCTTGATCAGCCCGAGCACACCCCAGATACAGGCGCTCAACCAGTTCGCACGCCTGAAGCTGATCAGCGCGGCCACAATCCCGAAAAGAATCAGCGGGTCAGTCTGGCCGAGCCGGAGGGTCTGGCCGATCGGGGCCAGGTTTGTGCCAATCACAAGCGCCAGCAGCCGCAGCCGCCAGCGCAGCGCCTGCGGCTGTGTGGCGATGATCATGGCGGCGCTGGCAATCAGCAAGATCACTCCTAGGCTGCGCCAGAGCATGATCGCCGTATCGATTGGCGCGAGGGCCAATGGCAGCACGAAGGCTAGAAAGAACGGGTGATATTTGTAGGTGATGGCGAACGGCCCCTCACGCAGGTGATCAAGCTCATACAGCGGCTGGCGGTTGAGCGCACGTTGCGCACCATAGTAGTACGCCGAGAAGTCGGTGGCGAAATTGCTCAGCTCAAAGCGCAGGTTAAACAGCCCCCACCCTAGCGCCCCGCCGAGTGCCAGGCCGGCCAGGGCCAGCTGCATCCGCCGTGGGGCCGGGCGCCACAGATAGAGCGTAGCGGCAATCACAGGCAGGCTCAGCAGGAATCTGGCCAGCAGCGGCTGCCCAATCCACTGCCGTCCCAAGTTCGGCCCTAGCTCGCTGGCAACGTAGATCCACGGGCCGATCACTGCGGCCAAGCACCAGAGCAGCAGGCTGCTCACGCTGTTATCCGGCGCCTGGGTCAGCCGGCGGCACAGGTAGCCTATCGCCGTCACCATCAGTAGGCCGCCGTTGATCGCGATGGTGATGGGTAATACCCCGTAGCGATCCGCGCGGTAGAAGAGCGCGATGATCAGCGTAATGAGCAGCAGTGCCGGTCGGCGCAGCGAACCCATGCCCCAGCCTAGCGCTGCGCCCAGCAGGGTGAGCGGCACCCCAAGGAGTGCCAGCGCCGCCGCCCCTGGGAGCTGAGTACCTAGCAGCCGCACCTGGGTGTCCATTAGCAGCACCCCCAGTGCGCGCTGGTCGTTCGGCTGATCATGGTTGAGCGGCGCGATACTGAAGTGTGCCTTCAGCTCGCTTGGGGCTACGGGCAGCAGGTAGGTGTAGACTCTAAGTGGCGTTCCTCCCTGCAGCAGGAACTCCAGCGTCGTTCCGCCCACGCTGACCCTGAGGGGCCGAGCGTCGCTGGGGATAGCGCCAGCGGTCATACGCTGACGCACCAGCGCCTGGCGGGAGGACTGTTCTAGCGGCATGTGCAGCTCAAAATCGGGCTTTGACCAGGCGTAGCTGCCGATCTGGCTCGTTTCGAGCGGATGCAGATAGCGATAGATTCGCGTGAATGGCGGGGGGGCCGCAGGGAGCCAGAGGGCCAGAGCGAGGATTAGACTGGCGAGTAGAACAACTAGGACGTCAATGCGTAATCTGGAGCTATGAGGCCAGGAAACCTGGCCGGAGCGAGCTGGGCCTAGCATATGCTTTCCAATTTGGGTCACAATCTGTGGGGAGGCGATCAGCAGAGATTGTGACTCGAACGGCGCTTTTTTTCAAGTTCCGAGATCGCCAAGCCTAGCCGCCTTCTAGCAAGCTTATGCTATACTGGCGGCGCGATAGAGCCGCAGCATCAGCGCGATATTAGGCGGTGCAAGAAGGAGGCAGGCAGTGATAATGATCGGGAAGAACACAACCATTACCTGGGCCGGCCACGGAACCTTTCACCTCACCACCCCCGAGGGCCGTGGTGTGCTGATCGACGCCTGGATCGACGGCAATCCGGCCTGCCCCAAAGATCTCAAGCCGCAGCTGCGCCAGAATTTGGCCGCCGTGCTGCTCACCCACGGCCACTCCGACCATAGCGCCGACCTGGCGAGTCTCGCACAGGAGACGGGGGCCATGGTCGTTTGTCAGTACGACCTGCTGCCCTACCTGGAAGGCAAGGGCGTGCCGGGCGCGCAGTTGCTTGGCTTCAACAAGGGCGGCACCGTGCGCGTGGCCGACATGCAGGTCACGATGACCAACGCCCATCACTCTAGCTCGATCAGCGAGCATGGGCAGACGATTGGCCTGGGCACTGCCTGCGGCTTCCTGATCCGTATGAGCAACGGATTCGCCATCTACCACACCGGCGATACCAGCGCGACGATGGACATGCAGATCATCCGCGACCTCTACCAGCCCACGCTGGCCATCCTGCCTATCGGCGATCATTTCACGATGGACCCGCGCCAGGCCGCCTACGCCCTCAAGCTGATCGGCGCGGACTACGCCATCCCCTGCCACTACGGCACCTTCCCGATCCTCACCGGCACGCCCGCCGCGCTCGTCACCGCATGTCAAGAGTTCGGCGTCACCACCAAGGTGATCGCCCTGAAGCCTGGGGAGTCTGTGAGCTAGTAGGGACGCATCGCGATGCGCCCCTACAACTCGCGTTAGATCACGTCTCTATGAAGATCATCGCCCCTGCCCAGATCCGCGAGTCGCTTGCGCCGCAGTTGCCCGCTGGCGTTGATGCCACGTGGGTGAATGCGGCCGGTGACGTTGCTGGCGACCCGTCGGACGCCGTCGTCTACTTTCGCTGGTGGATGGCCCAGCCGGCGCTGGATCAGGTACTCGCCATAGCCCCCGGCCTGCGCTGGCTGCATACACCCAGCGCGGGGGTTGATCGCCTGCTGACCCCGGCAGTGATCGCGCGCGACCTCACCCTGACCAACAGCGCCGGCGTCCACGCCATCCCGATGGCCGAGTTTGTACTAGGCTTTATGCTGGCCCACGCCAAGCAGATCGGCGTTTACCGCGCCGCCCAGGCCGAGGCGCGCTGGGTCGATGACCTGCAACTGCGCGAGCTCTACGAGTCCACGCTGCTGATCATCGGCATGGGCGGGATCGGTCAGGCCATCGCCCAGCGGGCCGCCGCCTTCGGCATGCACATCTACGGCAGCCGCCGCACGCCCCAGCCGATGCCCGGCGTCGCCAGGGTCGTCGGCAGCGACAGTTGGCGCGGCCTGCTGCCCGAGGCCGACTACATCGTCGTGGCCGCGCCACTCACCGCCGAGACACGCGGCATGATTGACTCAGCGGCGTTTGCGGCCATGAAGTCCTCGGCCTACCTGATCAACATCGCCCGTGGCGCGCTGATCGATGATCCGGCCCTGATTGCCGCCCTGCGCAACGGCCAGATCGGCGGGGCGGCCCTTGACACGTTCGAGCAGGAGCCGCTGCCCGCCGAGAGTCCGCTCTGGGCCTTGCCCAACATCACGATCACGCCGCACGCCACCGCCAGTTCGCCGCGCATGCACGAGCGCCAGATCGCCATCTTTATCGAAAACCTGACCCGCTTCCGCGCAGGCCAGCCGTTGCTAAACATTGTCGATAAGTCGGCCGGCTATTGAATGATTGCCGATTGTAGATTTGGCAATCGGCAATTCACAGGAGGAAACCATGTCGCTTGAGAACCTACGGATATCCGACCCGGAGATTGCCGCGCTGATCACCAGCGAGGCCAAGCGCCAGCGCGAGGGCCTGGAGCTGATCGCCAGCGAGAACTACACCAGCCTGGCCGTGATGGAGGCCCAAGGCTCGGTGCTGACCAACAAATACGCCGAGGGCCTGCCCGGCAAGCGCTACTACGGCGGCTGCGAGTTCGTCGATGTGGTTGAGCAACTGGCGATCAACCGTGCCCTCAAGCTCTTCGGTGCCCAGGCCGCCAACGTGCAACCCCACAGCGGCGCCCAGGCCAACATCGCCGTCTTCACCGCGCTGCTCCAGCCCGGCGACACCATCCTCGGCATGCGCCTCGATCACGGCGGCCACCTCACCCACGGTAGCCCGGTGAACTTCAGCGGCAAGTGGTATCACATCCAGTTCTACGGCGTCGATATGGCCACCGGCCAGATCGACTACGACGACCTGGCCCAGAAGGCCCGCGCCGCCCGCCCCAAGCTGATCACCTCGGGGGCCAGCGCCTACCCGCGAATCATCGACTTCGCCCGCATGCGCCAGATCGCCGATGAGGTCGGTGCCCTGCTGATGGCCGACATCGCCCACATCGCCGGGTTGGTCGCCGCCGGCGAACACCCCTCTCCGGTCGGCCACGCCCACATCGTCACCACCACCACCCACAAGACCCTGCGCGGCCCGCGTGGCGGCCTGATCATGATGGACGAGCCCTACGCCAAGCAACTCAACAGCAGCGTCTTCCCCGGCAACCAGGGCGGCCCGCTCATGCACGTGATCGCGGGCAAGGCGGTGGCCTTCGGCGAGGCGCTGCGCCCCGAGTTTAAGCAGTACGCCGCCCAGATCCGCCGTAACGCCAAGGCTCTGGCCACTGGCCTGACCGAGCGCGGCGTGAACCTGATCAGCGGCGGCACCGACAACCATCTGATGCTGGCCGACCTGACTGGCTTCGGGATCACCGGCGCCCAGGCCCAGAAAGCCCTCGACCGCGCCGCGATCACGGTGAACAAGAACGCCATCCCCGACGACCCGCAGCCGCCCGTACGCACCAGCGGCATCCGCATCGGCACGCCGGCCGTCACCACGCGCGGGATGGCCGAGGCGGAGATGGCCCAGATCGCCGCATGGATCGTCGATGTACTCCAGCATATCGACGACACCGAGCGCCAGGCCCGCATCGCCGCCGAGGTGGGCGCGCTCTGCCAGAATTTCCCTGTCCCCGCTGATTTGGTGCGGGTGTAATCCTTGCAGGGGCGAAGCATTGGCCTGGATGCTTCGCCCCTGCAACGATCACCATACTTCCGCAGGTCGCTGAAGCCCGCGCCCGATCAGGCTGAGCAGGGCACCGGCGAGACCGACGACCATCAGGATGGCCCCGGCCAGACGCTGGCGGCTGTCGAGGCTGCTGCGCAGGGCCATGGCGCTGGTCAGGCGCGGCTGGTCGCCCAGGGCGGCAAACTCCTGGGCCGCCACGTCGGCACTGGCCCGGGCCTGAGGGAAGCGCAGGCTGCGGGCCAACTCGTTGGCCTGGGTGAGTTGCTCGTTGGCCGCGATCCCGCGCCGCACCCGCTGCGCATACACATCCAGCGCCGCGCCCTGGTGGGTGGCACCGATATTTGCGAAAGCGTGGCGGGCCTGGCCGATCAACTGCTGGGCGCGCCCGTAATCGCCACCCTGCAGGGCAACGCGCGCATCCTCAGCGATCTGGGTGGCCCGCACGCCGATCTCGGCCTGCGCCTTGAGATCTTTCGCCTGCGTAGCCACCTCGACCGGCTGGGTGTCAGCGTGTTTGGCGATCCAGGCGACGGCCTGATCCAGCTCCGTGACGGCGGCGGGGTAGTTGCCCTGCTCCAGCAGCCCACGCGCATACGTGAGGTTGTAGCTGTCCAGCGCACTGCGCTTGTAGCCATCGGCCAGGTAGCCCGGAAGCCAGGTTAGCCACTCGGCCTCCAAGTCGGTGGCGGGGACGCCGTAGGCATGCTCAAGTGCCGAGCGATAGCCCGAGCTGCGCGCGCTGATGCGCAGGAACTGCCGCAGCGTGGCGAACCCGTAGCGATCAATCAGGAAGGCCACCACCGCGAGGCTCTGCGGGTAGCCCACCTCAGGCGTGCCGTAGATCGTGTCGCGGTTATCGAGGGCGCTCCAGGGCATCAGCCGACCCTGGTCGGCGGCGAGGAGCAGGGCGGCGATCTTCGACTCGAGCTCGGGGGTCGGATGCTCCATATACTGGGCCACCCCCTCTTGAAGCCCAGTGTTCAGCCGGTTCTCGCTCATATCGGCGGCGATGATATGGGTCAACTCGTGGCGCACGTTGTTGCGCACCTCCTCATCGGTCTGCTGGATGGTGCGCTCCACAATCACCACGAGCTCGCGGCGGCGGAAGTCGGCGTGGGCCACAATGCCGGGCACACTGCGCGCGGCCGGGTTGACCAGGTAGTAATCCTCGCTGGTGGGGAAGAGGCGCAGGGTCAGCGGCGGCGGCGGGCGGTAGCCAAAGGCGCTCGAAACCTCATCGTAGATCGTGTCGATGAAGCCGGTGTAGCGCACGGCCTCAGCCTCTTCGCCCGCCACATACAGGACGATGAAGGTCGCCGTGTCGCGCTCGCGCCACTCGCCGGCCTGGGCACGGACGCCCCCCGGCGCGAGGAAGCCGACCCCCAGGGCGAGACATATGGCGATGGCGACCCATAATGATCGTGGCATTGGCCCACCCATGTTGTAGGGCCGACGTATGGTGTACTGACGCGGAACATCAGTACACCATACGTCGGCCCTACGGCCCGATAACCCGATACACCACCCCCTGCGGGGTTGACACGCTCTGAAACAACATCGGGCGACCGGCGGCCCACGTCACCGGCGCGGGCGGCGCGGCGCGGCGCAGCGCGGCGGCGAGGGTCAGAATCTGGTCGATGCCCACGTCCTGGCGCGCCCGGCCCAGAGTCAGGTGCGGGGCAAAGGGCCGATCCTCGGGCGTGAAGCCCAGCGGTTGGGTGGCCTCGATCACGGCGTGCTGGAGATCGCCAAGGGCGGCCAGGTCGCCGACCAGCCCTACCCAAAGTATCCGTGGGCGCGCTGCCGAGGGGAAAGCTCCCAGACATCCCAGGCGCAGGCTGCATGTCGGCGCAGGGATGTCGGCGAGGGCCGCCAGCAGATCCGGCGCACGGCATGCCTCCACCTCACCGAGAAACTGGAGGGTCAGGTGCATGCCCGTGACAGCGGCCCAGCGCACCGCCGGGGCGTGGCGGCGCAGGCGCAACTGGGCCTCGGCCAGGGCGGCGCGCACCGGGGGCGGCAGATCGATGCCAATAAAGAGGCGCATATCATCACCGTAGGGGCGACGCATCTCGCCTTGTCGCTGAGCGAC
>CAISPW010000107.1 GCA_903887465.1 uncultured Oscillochloris sp.
AGGTGCGGCTTCAGCCGGCTGAAGCCGCACCTCCCCTTTACAGAAATAGCCCGTAAAGCCCAGGAGCTTTCGCCCTGGGAGCCGTCACGTAGCCGAGGCGTTTACGCCCACGGCACGAGCAACCTGCGATTTTTGCACCAGACAACCATGCGACGTCGTGTACAATGCCCCGAAACTGTGGCGAGGAGACGATTGATGAATGGACAGTATCGCAAAGACATCCGACCTGGGCTGCGGGTGGCGATTGTGTGCAAGCAAGACCAGCGCACGGGACGGAGGACGCTCGGTGTGGTGAAGGACATCTTGACCTCGGCGGCCCAGCACACGCGCGGGATCAAGGTGCGGCTGGAGGACGGCCAGATTGGGCGCGTCCAGGAGGTTGAGCCGACAGTGACCGAACAACGACACGAAGGAGGATCCGATGCCTCGTAAAGCCGCCGCCCCCACGCGAGTCTACCAGTTGAAGATTACGCTCAAGGATAGCAAGCCGCCGATCTGGCGGCGGGTTGAGGTGCCGGACGATATCACCCTGTCCAGACTCCATACGATCATTCAGGCTGCGATGGGCTGGACAGACTCGCATCTGCATATGTTTACAGTTGGTCAGACGTCGTATGGCGTGCCGGATCCAAGCTATGATGACGATGTCCACGATGAGCGGCGGGTCAAGCTGAACCAGTTGCTCACCGAGCCAAAGCAGAAGTTCAGCTACGAATACGACTTCGGCGATAGCTGGACACACGTGGTGCTGCTGGAGCAGGTGCGCGAGTCGGCACCGGGCCTGCGCTACCCGCGCTGCACGGCGGGCAAGCGGGCCTGTCCGCCCGAGGACTGCGGCGGAATCTGGGGCTACGCAGATTTCCTCGCAGCCATCATTGACCCGGAGCATCCTGAACACGACGATATGCTTGAATGGGTGGGTGGCGAGTTTGACCCAGAACTGTTCGATCCAGACGAGGTCAACGCAGAATTCTGATCGAACTATTTAGGAGTTGTCTGAAAAGCTCACATATCCCGCGATTCTCCCTCCCCAGCCATCCCTTCAAAGGGGGGGGATTAGCGAGCAAACTGTCAACCATTGTTCGGCGGTGTCGGCGAAACATTGGGGTTCCTGCGGTCGTCCTGCCAGTGAGGGTGATTAGCCTGTTTCAGCGCGGCTGTCAACAGGTGCGCTGGTTGTTGGCCCAGGGGCGGCGCTGGATCTGTCTGTGGTTGCACCCCGAACCCTTGCCCACAATTGGCTACCGTGTCTTGATGCCTATCCATTGCCCGTCACAATGGCCAATATCGCCATTTCGCCCCCCCCTTTGAACTCTCCCAGCGGGGGAGGGCTGGGGAGGGGGAATTGCGGGATATGTGACCTTTTCAGACAGCTTCTTAGACTTGGTGCTACAATCTAAAATCTGCACGAGTACTCTATGGCACATCCGCCCAAGCCCGCACCGCCCCGGCCAACCGCATCGGAGGACGAGGTACGCCTGGAGCGCCTGCGCGAGCGGCGGCAGCGGCACCCGCTCTGGCGTCTGATCTGGGCGAACCTGCGCGACGACGCCCGCATCCTGCGCCAGGCGTGGTTCCCGCTGCTCGCCCTGCTGCTGGTGCTGGCAGGCGGCACGCTCTACCTCTTCCTCGACTACTTTCCGGCCAGGATGAGTTGTGCGCCTCCGCTCTGTGGCGTGGATCTTGTCCTGGCCCTGTACGAGGCGATCAAGCTGCTGATCTTTCAGAGCGGCCTGGATTTCCCCGCCGATCCGCTGGGGCGGCTGCTCTTCTTCGCCATCCCGCTGCTCGGCCTGTTCTTCCTGCTTCAGAGCGCGATTGACCTGGGGCGGCTGCTCTTCGACAAGAGCGCTAGCCCCGAGGCGTGGCAAACATCCCTGGCCCGCACCTTCAGCGGCCACCTGATCATCTGCGGGCTGGGCCGGGTGGGCTACCGCGCCGTGCTCCAGTTGCTCGACGCCGGCTATGAGGTGGTGGTGATCGAGACCGCCTGGGAGAGCGAGTTTGTCTCGACGGTGCTGCGCCTGAAGGTGCCGGTGATCCTGGGCGACGCGCGCGACCCCGATGTGCTGGCGCAGGCCGGGATCGCCCGCGCTCGCGGCATGATCGCGGTGGTCAACGACGACCTGCGGAATGTTGAGATCGCCCTCACCGCACGCCGCCGCCGCGCCGGGCTACAGACGGTGCTGCGCATCTATAACCGCGAACTCGACGCGAACCTAGAGCATAGCTTCGGCCCCAACACGGCCTTCAATATCTCGAACCTGGCGGCCCCCACCTTCGCCGCCGCCGCCATCTGCCGTAACATCGTCCAGGCGATCAGCCTGCCTGAGGATCTGCTCGGCATCACGGAGATCACCGTGGCCCCCGCGAGCGCGCTCGTCGGCTCCGCCCGCAGCGTTGAAGATGGCTACGCCGTGCGCGTGCTGCGCCATCGCGACCAGGCCGGCCGCGAGCGGCGCGGCGGCACGACGCGGAAGATCGCCGCCGCCGATGTGCTGCTGCTGCTTGGCCGCCTGAACGCCCTTGAGCAGGTGCGCGCGGATAACCTCCCCAGAGCTAGGCCGCCCCGGTATGCCCAGCACCCCGGCGCACGCGATAACACGATCATCGTCTGCGGCATGGGCCAGGTGGGCATCCAGGTTATCCGCCTGCTCCTGGCCAGCGCCCCGCAATCTGAGATCGTGGCTATCTGCACGCCGGAGACGCCGCAGGCGATCTTCACCGAGATCGCCCAACTGGGCGTGCGGGTGCTGCGCGGCGACGCCCGCAACCTGCGGGTGCTTGAGGAGGCGGGGCTGAGGCAGGCGTACGCGGTGGCCTCGCTCTACAGCAACGACCTGCTGAATGTGCAGGTGGGGCTGGCGGCGCGCGGTCGGCGGCCCGACATCCACCTGGTGCTGCGCGTGTTCAGCGATGTCTTCGCCGAGCGCCTGTCGGCCCTCTTCGGCATCAATACGGCCTACAGCACCTCGGCCCTGGCCGCGCCCGCCCTGGCCGCCGCCGCCGTACTCTACGATGTCGGCTACGCCTTCGATATCGGCGAGCGCCTGTTCGCCACCCGCAGCGTGACGGTGCAGCCGGGCGACTGGCTGGACGGGCGGCGTCCCGACGACTTGCGCGATCAGACTGGCCTGCTGGCGATCCGGCTGTGCCGCCGCCGCAAGGCGTTGGCCCCTCCGCCCCTCGCCATTACGCTTCAGCCCGGCGATGAGGTGATGCTCCTGGGCGATCTGCGCGCCCTCGCCGCGCCGCACACGCGAAGATAATCGGCAGTTATGATTTGGGGTGCGCCCGCAAAGCTGGCTTACCCCAAATGGCTATGCGCGTTCGTGGGCCTCTGGCCCTAAACCTAATACGTTTCGAATAACGATTCTGTCGCCGCCCAGCCCTCACCCCCCAGCCCCCTTCAAAGTTCAAAGGGGGGGGTGAGAGGCGATTTTAGGCTTCCTGATGCCGCAAACAACTGCGCAAAGACTTGCAGCATCACAATGCGCTATATCGCTCCTTATCCCCCCCTTTGAACCACAATTGGCTACCGTGTCTTGATGCATATCCATTGCCCGTCACAATGACCAATATCGCCATTTCGCCCCCCCCTTTGAACCCCATCGGGGGGAGGTTGGGAGGGGGGCGGTGACCTTTTCAGACAGCTTCTAAAACCTAAAATCTAAAAACCCCTCGTTGCTGACCGCAACCATGCGCGCCAGGCGCGCGTTGGCGTGGCCCCCGTCGATACTGGCGCGGGCAATGACAAGGCCATGGGCCAGGTCGCTGGCCAGGTCGCCGGCCACCAGGGCGGCGGCGGCGTTGAGCAGCACCACATCGCGGCGCGGCCCGGCCTCCTCCCCCGAGAGAATCGCCCGCACGATGGCCGTGTTAGTGGCCACATCCCCGCCGCGTAGCGCCTCCTGGGGCGCGCGGGCCAGCCCGAGATCCTCGGGGGCCACCGTCTGCGCGGTGGGCGTCTGGCCGCCGCGCACGTCGTAGATCAGGTTGGGGCCGCTCAGGGTCAACTCGTCCACCCCGCCGTCGCCGTGAACCACCAGGGCGTGGACGGTGTCGAGGCGGCTGAGGGCGCGGGCCAGCTTTTCGGCCAGGGCCGCGCTGGCCACCCCGAGTACCTGGTGGCGGGCGCGGGCCGGGTTGGTCAGCGGGCCGAGGATGTTGAAGGCGGTGCGGATGCCGATCTCGCGGCGCACTGGCCCGGCGAAGCGCATGGCCGGGTGAAACTTCGGCGCGAACATAAAGCCGATCCCGGCCTCGCGCAGGCAGCGCGCCACCCCCTCGGCATCCAGGTCGATCTTCACGCCCAGGCCCTCAAGCACATCGGCGCTGCCGCAGATGCTCGACATGGCCCGGTTGCCGTGCTTGGCCACCGTCAGGCCCGCGCCGGCCGCCACAAAGGCCGCCGTCGTGCTGATGTTGAAGGTGTGCGCCCCGTCGCCGCCGGTGCCGCAGGTGTCGGCCACCGGGCCGTCCACATAGACGGGCGTGGCCTTCTGGCGCATCACCTCGGCCATGCCGGCGATTTCGGCGTCGGTCTCGCCCTTCAGGTGCAGCGCGGTAAGGAAGGCTCCCATCTGGGCCGGGGTGGCCGCGCCGGTCATGATCTCGTCCATCACCATCGCCGCCTCGGCCTGGCTTAGATCCCGCCCGCCGGCCACGGCGATAATCGCCTCGCGGATGTTCACGGATAGCTCCCCCATCCTTCAAGTGGCAGCGCGCGCCCATTGTATGCGCCCCCGCGCTCCCGGTCAATCCGCCCGCACGCCGCATCCCGGTGCGGCGGTGGGCATCGCCCCAGAGACGTGGCTGCCGCTCTGGCGTCTCAGCTACTTCCCCCCAAGTCCCTCGCGGATGATCCGCAGCCCCTCCTGGATCCAGGGGTCATCGTCCTCGCTGTAGCGGGTCCAGTCCTGCGTGAGCGTGATATTTGGCTGGACACCGACCCCCTCCAGGTTTTGTCCGTTGCGCAGACGAAAGCCCTCCTGGGCGACCCAGAGCCGGGCACCGCCGGTCAGATCGTAGGAGTAGATCGTCTCGGTGTTGCCCGCCGACGGCGCGCCGATCACGATGGCGCTGGCCTCGTGCTGGAGGATGCCGGCCAGCAACTCGGCGTACGACGCGGTGCCGCCGTCGATCAGCAGCACCAGCGGCACCCCGCGCAGGTCGGGCGCGACATCGGTGCGGATCTCCAGCGGCGTGTTGCCCTGGCGGCTGAAGAAGTCGCCCACGTGGCCGCGCACAAAGTGGCCGAGCAGCCCGGTGAGTACCGCGCGCCAGCCGCCTGGGTTGCGCCGCAGGTCGATGATCAGACCGTTCAGGTGCCCGTCGCTCGTCAGCGTGTCGAGGGAACTGGCCGCCAGATCGGCCATATCGTTCACCCAGAGCGTCGTCACCTCCAGGTAGCCCACGCGACCGGGCAGCATGCGCGTGGTCGGCGTGATCCGGCCCTCCACCAGCCGGCGGGTGATCACCATATCGCGGCTCTCCTCGCCGGGGCGCACCACGGTCAGCCGCACCTTGCTCCCCTCCGGCCCCTGGATGTCGGACTGCGCGTAGAAGATTCCGTCGACGGCCACAATCCGGTCGCGCGCCCGCAGGCCGGCCCGCTCAGCCGGGCTATCCGGGAAGACGTGCTGGATAAGCAGCGAGTCGGGCAGAGGTAGGGCAATCACGCCGATCCCAACCTGCTCATCGCGGCCGCTGCTCAGCACATCCTCTTTCTGCGCCGCGCTCGGTGCCAGCACCCGCGAGTGGTTGTCGTCGAGCCGCTGGATCATCGTGACCAGTAGGCGGTAGAACTCCTCGTCGCTTCCGGCACCCGCGACCAGCGGCACAAACTCGTCGTGGACTGCCGCCCAGTCCAGGCCGTGGAAGTCAGCGTAGAGATAGTTGTCGTTCACCGTCGTCCAGACTTCGGTGAGGATCTGCTGGCGCACCGACAGCGGGATGCTGGTTGGCGTCATGGCTACAGGGGTGGCCGCAGGCGTAGGCGATGGGGCGGGCATCGCCGTGGTTGGCGGCGGCGGGGCGGGGATGGACGTGGCCGCAGCGACGACGGCGATCAGGGTGCTCGTCGGTCGCGCTGGGATCTGCGCCGCATGCGCGCTGCATCCAGCCACAAGCAGCGCCACGGCCGTGAGGGCTGTGCCACAGATCCAGAGTCGCCACAAAGCCCGAGAGTCAATCATTGCCTATAGTTTACCACTCTGGCGGAGTGACGGGGTGACGGGGTCAGGGCGGTGGCAACGTCGCCTCCGGCGGGGGTTTGGGGGTGGCTTTGCCA
>CAISPW010000108.1 GCA_903887465.1 uncultured Oscillochloris sp.
GCCGAGGTGCCGGACGCCATCCGCTCGATCGACGACCTGCCCTTCCCGGCGCGGCACTTGCTCTCGCTTGAGAGCTACGACCTGCGGGCCGTCGGCGGTGAGCTGCAGACGATCATCCTCGTTGCCGGCGCGGATATCTCGGGGAACGGCGAGATTGCCCTGCGCTCTCCGACGCAGATCGTCGCCGAGTTGCGCAGTGTCTCGCACGAGTTCGGGCTGCGTCACTATCTCTTCCCCGATGTCTCGATCACCGCCGACCGGGCCTGGCTGGTGGAATTGCTCACGCGCCTGTGCGATGCCCAACTGAACATCGGCTGGGAGGCCAGCGCCGACGCCGACCAGATCGATGAGTCGATCAGCGCGCATATGGCGCGGGCGGGGTGCGAGGCGATCACGCTGCACATGCACGCAGCCAGCGTGTTTGAGTCTGCCGAGATGCGCGCGCGGGTGCGCCAGGCGGTGACGACGGCGCGCGACCGGGGGGTGTTTGTGCGCGCCCACGTGCGGCTTGAGCCGCCCTACGAGTCGGTGCCGCACCTGGTGGATGTGGCCGCGACGTTCAACCTTGATGATGTGCGCTTCGATGTGGTGGGCGATAGCTCGCAGGTGAAGGATCTGGCCCTACAGATGTACGATGCCGGGCGCAACCGCGAGCGCTTTATCAGCCGCTTCGGCCAGGCGCTCGGCACCCTGATCTGGCGGCTGAAGGGGCGCAGCATTTGAATGCGGCGCGGAACCCCACATGCAAATGCTGCGCCGCTCCTACACGATGGTATTGCGCAGGGTGCCCAGGCCGGTGATCTCCAGTTCGACCACATCGTCGCGCTCTAGCCACGGCCCGTAGCCCCCGGTGAGATCCTGCAGGCAGCCCGTGCCGACGGTGCCGCTGCCTAGGACATCGCCGGGGTAGAGGGTGGCGTCGCGGCTGGCGTGGGCGATCATGTCGGCGAAGCGGTAGTACATGCTGGCGGCGTTGCCCCGCGAGCGCTCCACGCCATTAACCCTGGCGAGCATGGTCAGGCTCATGTGGCCATCGTCATCGGTGTAGATGTCGAGTTCGTCGGGGGTGACGAGCCAGGGGCCGAGCGACGTGGCGAAGTCTTTGCCCTTAGCCGGGCCAAGGCCGATTTTCATTTCCTGGCTCTGGATGTCGCGGGCACTCCAGTCATTCATGATCATGTAGCCGGCGATGTAGTCGGCCGCATCATCGGGGTGGATGTCGCGGCCCTGGCGACCAATCACGCAGGCCAGTTCCAACTCGTAGTCGAGTGCCTCGCTCTGGGGCTTGGGGATGGCGGCATCGGGGCCGTAGATCGCGGTGTGGTTGGAGAAGTAGAAGGTGGGGATGCGGTACCACTCGGGCGGCATGGGCTGGCCGAGCAGGGCGCGGGCGTTGATCACGTGCTGCTCAAAGGCGAAGAAGTCGCGCAGGCTGCTGGGCCGGGGTAGGGGCGCGAGCAGGCGCACTTGGGCCAGGGGGAAGAGCATGGCCGCGCCGCCGATCGAGAGGCCGCCGGAGACATCGTCGCCGCCGCCTGAGAGTTGGGCCACTGCGGCGACGATGTCGGCGGCGGTCTCCAAGCTGACATCCTGCTGGTCGCCGCTGAGGAGGCTGATCATGTCCCAGCGCAGGCCCTCGGCGTCCTCGATCACCAGGGCGGAGGCGGCGGCCAGGTCGATGACGGCCGCGCCGAGGATGGCCCCAGCGCGGGGCGGGCTGTCGGGCGGGGTGAAGGTGACGAGGCGCATAGGATCTCCTTGCTAGGCGGGCGGGCGAACGGGACGTTTGGATCGCGAACGGGGCGTTTGGATCGCGAATGCCGCGAAGGGGGGCGAATGACGCGAACGGGACGTTTGGATCGCGAATGCCGCGAAGGGGGGCGAATGACGCGAACGCGAATGACGCGAACGCGCAAGGGTAGGGGCGAAGTATCGGCAGCGGATGTGTCCTGATCTAATGGTTGGGCATGTTTCAATCCGGCTTTACAGTCTATGGCGTTCGTAGTGCCGCCTTCCAGGCGGCCAGATGCGATGGACGGCATATTGAACGGTCAAGCTGAAATGTCCGATTCTGAAACATGCCTTGAACACGGTTGCCTCGCCCTCTACGGTTGTTTTGCCGGGTTGAGCCGACAGATGTCGGCGAAGGCGCAGGATGGTGGGCAGTCGTCGATTGGGCGCACGGGAAACTGGCCGGATCGGGCGGCGACCATGGCGGCCCCCAATTTGTCGCGTAGAGATTCTTCGGCTTTGCTGCGATCCGTCGGGGTCAGGGCTTTGCTGCGCTTGCCGCTGCCCAGGTGGAGGTAGCCAGCGCGGGTGACGGCATGAGCTGAGGCGGCCAGGGTCTGTTCGGCTGCGAGGGTGTAGACGGTGAGCTGGACATCGCGACCGCTCAGGGTCTCGTCTAGGGGGCGCGGGGTGAGGCTACTCTTGTAGTCGATCAGGGCCAGCGTCCCATCGGCGGCGCGGTCGATGCGGTCGATCCGCCCGACGATCCGGGCCGGGCCGGCGGCGGTGTCGAGGTGTAGGGCGTGTCGGCCATCGGCCATGCCGAAGCTCTCCTCGGTGAGGTCGGGGGTGAACTGCTCCCAGCCGCCGCCGTCGCGCAGGCTGCGGCGGATGGCGCGGGCGAGGGTGTCGCGCAGTTCGGCCTGCTCCCAGGCCCAGAAGGGGCTGGGCGCGAAGCTGTAGGTCTGCGGCGCAGCGGCCAGCACCTCGGTGGCGGCGGCGGTGAGGTCGGCGAGGTATGCCTCCTCGTGCACGGCGGCGGCGGGCATGCGGCGGGTGGCCCAGCGCCGACCGGCGTGGGCGAGGATGGCGTGGAGCAGTCGCCCCCGGCTCATCTGGTTCCCGCCATCCTTGGGGTCGATGGCTGGCTCTAGGCGCAGGATGTGGGCGGCGGCGAAGCGGAACGGGCAGGTGGTGTAGTCGTTGATCTGGGTGACGCTCCAGGGGTAGGCGGGGCCGAAGTGCTTGCCTAGCTCGGCGATGATCACCGTGTCGGCGAGGACGCCCTCGTGGGGGCCGTGGGCACCGGTGCCCTCGCGAGCGCGCTCGATGGCGCAGGCGCGGGTGACGTGGGCGCGCAGGAATTCTGGTACGTCGGGTGCCTCGGCGGGTGAGTCTCCCTGTCGTGCGGCGTCCATCAGGGCGATCAGGCGCTCCTGGGGCGATGCGGCCTCTGCTGGGGCGGGCGCGCTGCCGGCGCGGATGTTGTGCCTGGGGATGCTGCCCTTGCGAAAACGCCCGAGCAGGTCGCGCAGGTAGGCCGACTCCTGGAGCGGGTTGCCAGCCTCGTCGAGGCGGGTGAAGCTGAGGGTGAGGCTGGTCTGGGCGCGGGTGATTGCCTCGTAAAAGAGGGTGCGCTCGTCGGCGGGGTCGGCGGCGGGCAGGGGCACGCCGCGTGCGGCGAGGTCGGCTCGCTCGCGGCGGGTGTAGAAGGCGGGCGCGGGCAGGCGGGCCGGGAACTCGCCCTCGCCCAGGCCGATCAGCACGACGTGGGGGAAGCATGCGCTGCGGGCGGCCAGAGCGTCGAGGGCGGCCACGCGGCCTGGCTGGGGCAATTGCTCGTCGTAGCTGGCTGCGCCCACGGCGGCCTGGAGGTCGGCCAGGAAGGCTTTGAAGCTCTGAGGTGGCTCGCTGAGCCGGCGGGAGGCGTCGGCGATGTCGGCCAGGAGCCGGCGCAGGCGACCGCTCGCTGTGTTCGCTGGCAGGGCGACATGCGGCAAAAGATCGAGGTCGGAATCGTGTCGCTCGCCGCCCGCCTCCTGCGCCTGCGTGTCAGCCCAGCCGAGGAGGGTCTCAAGCCATGATACATATGTGTCCGGTGTGGCGGCGGCGGGCGGGGTGAGTTCGGCGGCGGGCGGGGTGAGCTTGGCCAGCAGGGAGATCACAAGCGGAGACTCGGCCAGAGGTCGCCCGGCGGCGATGGCGAGGGGCAGGCCGTACTCGGCGGCGACCTCGCGGAGCAGCGGGGCGTAGGGCGCGGCACGGCGGAAGATCACGGCCACATGATCGGGGGCGGTGCCTGCGGCGAGTAGGCGGCGGACGTGGCGCAGGGCGGCGCGTACCTCGCGCTCGCGGTCAGGCGCGCTGATGAGCTGAATCGCCCCGGCGGCGTCTGCGGTGGGCGGGCTGACGCCATCCTCGCGTTCACATCGGGCGGCCACTGGCAGCAGGATGTCCGGCGGAAGGGTTTCGGGGAGGGTCTGGCCTTCCCCGAAAGCTCGGCCCCCGTATGGAGTGTGGTCCGCCACGAGCTCGAAGATCGTCGCTGCGGCGTGGGCCAGGGGCGGGGCCGGGGCGGTGGCGGGCGACAGATATTCGGGCTCGGCCTCGGGCAGGGCGGCGCGCAGGGCCGTCAGGGTCGTGCGGAAGCGCCGGTGGGCCGGGCGTTCGCCAGGGCCGCCGGTGAGGGTGATCAGGCTGCGCCCGGCGCGGGCGCAGAGGGCGCGCAGCAGGCCCAGTTGGAGGCTGGTGAACTGATCGAATCCGTCAACCACAAAAAGCTCAAGGTCGGCGAGGAGTGTGGCGTCAGCGTGGATGGCGGCGGTGGCACGGGCCATGCGCCCGGCGGCGTCAGCCACGCCGAGGCGGGCGAGGGCGGCGCGGTAGGCGGCGTAGATCACGGCGAGGTCGGCGTCGTAGGGGCTGACGCCTGCGACGGCGAGGGCCTCGGGGGTGGCCTGGGCGGCCTGAAGTTCGTCGATCAGGGCGAGAACCTCGGCGGCTAGGCCGGGCTTGTGGGCCACGGGTGCGAGGTGGAGAAGCTCGCCCTCGTCCGCCAGGCGGCGTAGTTCGGCGCGCATCAGCCGGGTGCGCAGGGTCGGGCTGGCCTGCGGGAGATCGACTGCGGCCGCTTCCAGGATCGCGCTGATGAGCCGGGACGGCTGATACACCGAGGCGCGGGGCATTCGCGCCCGCACCTGCGGGGCCAGCTTGTCCCGGTGAAGCCCGCTGGGCACAAGAAGTATCGCCCGGCCGCGCCGAGGCTTCGCCATCCCCTCAAGCACGGAATCGGTCTTGCCGACAGCGGCGGGGGCGAGGAGGATGGTTATGTGGCTCATGGTTATTGTGTGGTACGCTGTTGAGACGTAGCCGCGCGGCGCGGTAAGGGTGCAGCAGCGCGGCGCGGTTGAGACGTAGCCGCGCGGTTGGGGTGCAGCAGTGTGGCGCGGCTGCACCCTTACGGAGATCTATCGTCGGGCGCGGTTGCGCCCAGTATAGCGCATAAGAGGATCGTGATGCAGAGTCAGATCGAGATCACGGGCGGGGCGCGACCACGGCTGCTGGCGGTGCTGGCTCACCCAGACGACGAGAGCTTTGGGATGGGGGGGACGCTGGCGCTCTATGCATGGTGTGGCGCGGAGGTACATCTGATCTGCGCGACGGGCGGCGAGGAGGGCGAGATGGCACCGCAGTTTCTGGAGGGCTATGGCTCGACCGCAGAGCGGCGGGCGGTTGAGCTAGACGGCGCGGCGCAGGCGCTGGGGCTGACGAGCGTGACGATGCTGGGCTACCGCGACTCGGGGATGCCGGGGGCGGCGGCGAACCGCCACGCGCAGGCGCTGTTCGCCCAGCCGCTGGAGGCGGTGACGGCGCGGGTGACGGCCGAGATCCGTCGGCTGCGACCGCACGTGGTGGTGACGTTTGACCCGATTGGCGGCTACCGTCATCCCGACCATATCGCCATTCAGCGAGCGACGGTGGAGGCGTTCCACGCAGCGGGCGACCCGGCGCGGTTCGCGGGGGAGTTGCCAGCCTACGCGCCACAGAAGCTGTACTTCCAGACCTTCTCGCGGCGCTTCCTGCGATTGGCGGTGCGCCTGATGCCGCTGTTCGGGCGCGACCCACGGCATTTTGGGACGAACGGGGACATCGACCTGGCCGCGCTGGCTGAGGTGGAGTACCCGATCCATGCCGAGGTGGACTTCTTGCCGGTGACGCGCGCCCGTGAGGAGGCCGGGGCATGCCACGCCAGCCAGGGCGGCGGGTCGGGGATGCTACGCGGGCCGGCGGGCTGGCTGTTCCGGCTGCTCGGCGGGCGCGAGACGTTTATGCGGGCCTTCCCAGAGCCGACGCCTGGGATGCGCGAGCACGATCTGTTTGCGGGTGTCCATATCTAGGGAAGGGCAGATCTCAGGCCGTCAGGTTGAGCGCCCGGCCCGTAAACGGGCGGGCGCTCAGCCTGACAGGGCGAGTTTTGCGGTATTGCAGAAAAGGATTTTTTCGGGAGCCTGCGGCCCCCAAACCCCCGCCAGGAATGCGGTAGTGCGTTTCAGGGATGGCAACGCCATCCCTGAGATCTTCCTATACCGGAATGTCGGCAACCGAGTCGTAGACATACGTGGGGCGGAAGGGATGACGCTCGACCTGATCGCGGCGGGTGACGCCGGTGAGGACGAGGATGGTCTGCAGGCCGCTCTCGATGCCGCCGATAATATCGGTGTCCATGCGGTCGCCGACCATAACTGACTCATCGGAGTGGGCCCCGAGGACGCGCAGGGCGGTACGCATCATGAGCGGGTTTGGCTTGCCGACAAAGTAGGGGCGCACGCCGGTGGCGCTGGCGATCAGGGCGGCGATGGCGCCGCACGCCGGCACCAGGCCGCCGTCGCCGGGGCCGGAGGTATCGGGGTTGGTGCCCACAAAGCGCGAGCCGGCGGCCACCAGCCGTACCGCCGTGGTGAGCCGCTCGTAGCTGAGCGTGATGGTCTCACCGACGACCACATAGTCGGGGGCCTGGTCGGTGATGACGTAGCCGATGTCGTGGATGGCCGAGCTGAGTCCACTGTCGCCGATGATGTAGGCTGACCCCTGCGGGTGCTGGTCGTGCAGGAAGGTGGCGGTGGCCATAGCCGAGGTGTAGATCGACTTGGCGGGCACATCCAGGCCGATCCGCCCCAGGCGGGCGGCGAGATCGCCTGGGGTGTAGAACGGGTTATTGGTGAGTATGAGGAACTTGGCACCGCGCTCGCGGAGGCGGCGGATGAACTCGTTGGCGCCTGGAACGGCCTGCGAGCCGTGTACAAGCACGCCGTCCATGTCGATCAGGTAGCTCTTGGGCACGCTCTTGGACTCCTTCGGCCTTGCAAACGTCACTGCCGTGGGACATTATAGCAGGGCTACGGTTGCATCAACCCTGCGTGAAAGAGCAGGGCGGTGGCCACGTCGCCTCCGGCGGGGGTTTGGGGGTGGCAATGCCACCCCCAAACGATCTTTTCTTTTGTTGGTTTTTGGCGGTTTCGCCGCCAAAAACCAACCAAAAGCGCGGTCTGGGGCGCAGCCCCAGCGACGTTGCATCAACCCTGCGTGAAATAGGGCAAACGGCCCGAACGTAGGATCGCTGTGCTATACTAAAAATACGTTAGGGATCTACAAGAATGGAGAATGAGCTGTGAGCGCTGAGCCATCAGCTCTGCTTGATGCCGCCCACGCAATTGTTGCCGAGCAACTCGCCCGCCTGCGCGAGCTGCACCAGTCGGCGCAGCGGCGCTACGTGCAGCTTGAGAGCGAGCTGCGTCAGTCGGCGCGGCTGCTCGACGAGGCAAGCATACAGCGGCGCTTCGCCGTCGAGCGCGGGCTCGCCAGTGTCGCGGCGCTGGTGGAGCGCGAGCAGCAGTTGCGGGTCGGCCACGAGATACTCGCCCAGGAGTACGAGGCGGGGCACCGCGCCCTGCGCCAACTCGACCAACTGGTGCGCCAGATCGACATGAGCAGCGCCACCCTCAGCGGCACCGGCGAGGGCGATCCCAGCGACCCGTGGGTGCAGGCGCTGCGCGCCCAGGTGATCATGGGCCGCGAGGAGGAGCGCACCCGTCTGGCCCGCGAGGTTCACGACGGCCCGGCCCAGGTTCTCGCCAATGCCCTGATGGGCCTCGAACATTGTCAGAACCTGCTCAAGGCCCAGCGCCTTGAGCGCCTGGCCGAGATCCTCAGCCAGTTGGGCGAGTCGGCCCGCGAGGGGCTGCGCGAGGTGCGCCGCTTTATCTCCGACCTGCGACCGGGCAAGCTCGACGAGCAGGGGCTGGCCGGTGCCCTCGCCGACTATGTGCGGCGCTACCGCGACACCGTCAGCGCGCAGGTGAGCTTCGAGGCCGATCCGCTGCCGCGCATGCCCAACGAAACCGAAATTGTCCTCTACCGGATCATCCAGGAATCGCTCCAGAATGCCCACAAGCACGCCCGTGGCGCCCCAGTCCATGTGTTGCTGACCGCCCGCAAGGGCGAACTCCAGCTAACGGTGCGCGACGAGGGTCCCGGCTTCGACACTCGCGAGGTTGGCCGTCGGGCTGGGCGCGAGAGCTGGGGACTGACGAGTATGCGCGAGCGAGCCGAGCTAGTCGGTGCCCACTTTGTCGTCACCACCCGTCCCGGACATGGAACACAAGTGGCGGTAACAATGCCAATTGTGCAAAGGTAAGGTGATGAAAAAGCCCCTATCGACAAATGCAAAAATTAGGGTATTGATCATTGATGATCACCCGTTGTTTCGCCAGGGCATCCGCTGGAGCCTTGAGGACGCCGATGATATGGAGGTTGTGGGTGAGGCCGAGAACGGCCAGGAGGCCATTAAGCTCACCGAGCGCCTTAACCCGGATGTCGTGCTGGTCGATATAAACTTGCCCGGCCTGAACGGCCTGGAGGTCGCCCGCGTGATCAAACGCCGCGACCCGCGCACGGGCATTATTGTGCTCAGCGTCTACGAGGACGACGACCAGCTCTTTCAGGCGATCAAGGTTGGCGCTGCCGCCTACTCGTCCAAGGATGTCAACCCCGAGGATCTGCTCTACTATATCCGCAAGGTGGCCACCGGGCGCTACCTGATCAACGACTCGGTGCTGGCCAAGCCCAATGTCGCCACCCGCGTGTTGCATCAGTTCCGTGAGTTGGCTGCCTCCGAGGATGAGCAGACCAGTATCCTCTTCGCACCGCTCACCAGCCGCGAGATCGAGATCCTCGACTGTATCGCCCGTGGCCTCTCAAATAAGGAGATCGCCAACGAGCTGAACA
>CAISPW010000109.1 GCA_903887465.1 uncultured Oscillochloris sp.
AAGACGTTCATGCGCGGGGCGCACACCGCCGCGATGAACATGGTCGCTGATGCCCGGCTATCGGCTATCGGCTATCGGCTATCGGCTATTTTCACATCAGACGTTCATGCGCGGGGCGCACACCGCCGCGATGAACATGGTCGCTGATGCCCGGCTATCGGCTATCGGCTATCGGCTATCGGCTATTTTCACCTCAGACGTTCATGCGCGGGGCGCACACCGCCGCGATGAACATGGTCGCTGATGCCCGGCTATCGGCTATCGGCTATCGGCTATTTTCACATCAGGTCATCACGCTGATCGGGGGTATAATCAACCTTTGCTGCCCGATGGTCGACTCGATAAGGCTTTTGCAAGGATTGCCAGCTCATGCGCAAGGGAATAACGTACGCCGCCGGCTCATATGTACTCTGGGGTCTGCTGCCGCTCTTCTGGCACGCGCTCAACGGCGTGCCCGCCACCGAGATCCTCGCCCACCGCATTGTCTGGGCGCTGTCCGCCACCCTACTACTCACCCTCGCCACCGGTCGCCTGCCCGCCCTCGGCGCGGCCATGCGCAACCGGCGGGTGCTGCTCACCTTCACGCTCTCGGCCCTGCTGCTCACGGCCAACTGGTACATCTATATCTGGGCGGTCAACGCGGGGTATGTGGTGGAGACCAGCCTGGGCTACTTCATCAACCCGCTGGTGAACGTGGTCTTCGGCGTGCTCTTCCTGCGCGAGCGGCTGCGCCCCGGCCAGATGGCCGCCATCGGCGTGGCCCTGGCCGGGGTCCTCTACCTTAGCGTACTCTACGGCTCGCCGCCCTGGATTGCCATCGCCCTGGCCGTCAGCTTCGGCTGCTACGGCCTGTTGCGCAAGACGGCCACAATCGGCTCGCTAGAGGGGCTGACCCTGGAGACGATCATCGCCGCGCTGCCGGCCCTGGCCTACCTGCTGTTCATCGGGACGTCCGGCGGCGGGGCGTTCGTCCGTGCCGGACTGGGCACCACGCTGCTGCTGGCCGCTTCGGGCATCGTCACCGCCGTGCCCCTGCTGCTCTTCGCTTCCGGTGCCCGCCAGATCACGATGGTGATGCTGGGCATCCTCCAGTACATCGCGCCGACGATCCAGTTCATCCTCGGCGTCACCGTGTTCGGCGAGACGGTCACGCCGCAGCGGATGGTTGGATTCGCCCTGGTCTGGCTGGCCCTGGCAATCTACACGCTGGAGGGGGCGGTGGTTATCCGGCAGCGGGCGCGGGCGGCGGTGTGAGGGTTGCGCCGTAGCATGAAGGATTCGCGGGGTCGCATCGACCATATTAAGGCTGCCGACGGCCAGCGGTTCGCCCCCTATCAGGACGGCATCTTCTCCAATGTCAGCGGCGCGATCCCCGCCAGCAGCTTGACCAGCTTGCCCTCGCTGAAGCGCACCGTCAGGTGCCACTCGGTGCCCCGGCCGTTGCTCACCGACTCGATCGCGACGACGACGCCCTGGCCAAAGTACGGGTGGGCCACTCGATCACCCAGGCGGTAGGTCGGCGCATCGGGCTGCTGTGGCTTCCCGCCCTGCGCCCTCGCCGCAGGGGGCGGCGCGCAGAGCGCCTCGATCCCCGCGAGTGGGGCGGCGGACAGTTCCGCAGTTCGGGGTACCATCTGACCCCAGAGCGCAGTTTCGGCTCCGCTAATCCCCAGCCGTTCGAGCGCACCTCGGCGCTGAACTGCATCAATCAGCGCCATCACCCTCCCGGCGACCCGATCACGTTGCCCCTCGCTCGCCCGCCACCACTGAGCGAAAAATCGCCCCTGGCCAAACTCTCCCGGGAAGGTGGTCACGTTCAGCGCCTGGGCCGCCGTCCAGCCGGTCGGGTCGTTTGCCAGCAGCCCCTCGACCTCAGCGGCGCGCTGGAGCAGGGACTCGGCCCCGGCCAGGAACGGCGAGGGCCGCGACTCTCCGCCGCTGACCGTGTACAGGTGCAGCCACTCCCGCGCCCGCGTGATCGCCACATACAACAGCCGCCGCTCCTCCTCAATATCGTCCGATCCGCTGAAGGGGATGTGTCCGCCGTTGCAGTGCGGCACCAGCACCACCGGCCACTCCAACCCCTTGGCCCGGTGGATCGTGCGGATGTCCACCGCCTGAGCGTGTGGCTCAGCCTCGGCGCGCTCCGCCTCCAGCCGGGCCAGATGTGCCTGCAGTTCAGAGATCGTCCCCTTCCCCCCCGCGTACTGAATGAACGCGGCCACGTTCGCCGCGTAGCCCGCCCCCGTCTCCGCAAAGCCGCTATGTTCGGCCAGGAAATTCTGGTAGCCCAGCCGCGCATCGAGTTCGGCCAGCACCCGGTCGGCTGGGCGGCGCAACTGGGCCTCAGCCAGCCAGACCAGCAACTCCGCCAGGTCACGCAGTCCGGCCGCCGTCCGCTCCGAAACCTTATCGCCCCAGCCCAGCAGCGTCTTACTCAGCGGCTGGCCATGGCGCAGAGCCGCGTCCACACTCTCCTGGAACAACTGGCGGCTCAAGTAGCGCGTGGGCCGGTTGTAGACGCTGCGCCAGCACAGGGTCAAGCGCTCGCCATCCTCCGCCGAGAGCCGCCGGCCCGCGCGCAGAGCCGCGTCATAGCCGGCCAATTGCGGGTACTTCAGCAGGTCGGCAATCTCGCGGCGGCGGAAGAACGGCTCGTCACCGGCCAGTTGGTAGGGGATGCGCGCGGCAATCAGCGCCTGCTCAACCACCGGGGTCTGCGCATTCAGGCGCACCAGGACGGCGATCTGGGCGTAGCTATGGCCGGCGGCGTGGGCGGCAGCCACATCCTCAGCGATCTGGCGGGCCATGGTCGCCTCATCGGCAGCCTGGCGGATGCGCGTGGCCCCACCAAAGCCTCGGCTGATCACCAGCGCCTTAGGGTGACGCTCGCGGTTCTGCGCGATGACTCGGTTCGCCAGCACGATCTGTCCGGCCCGACAGCGGAAGTTGTCGGTCATCTCATACACGGCGGCCCCGTAGCGCTGCGCGAAGCCCCGAAAAAAGGCCATCCTGGCCCCGCGAAACCCGTAGATCGTCTGGTCGTCGTCGCCAATAGCCATATAGTTGCCGTGCGCCGCCGCCAGCATATCGAGGATCTCGGCCTGGGCCAGGTTCACATCCTGAAACTCGTCCACCAGCAGCGCATCGTAGCTGCGCTGCCAGTGGGCGCGCAGTTCCGGGTGGCAGACGAGCAACTCCCAGCCCAACAGCAGCATATCGTCGAAGGTAATCCAGCCCCGCTCGCGGCGCACCTCCTCGTGGAGCGCATACATGTCGAGGTACCAGGGCAGCTCAGGCGGTGCCTCAGCCGGCCCGGCGACCTTGCGCGCCTCGGGCGGCAGGCCGGCTGCGGCCAACTCGGGGTAGCGCAGGTTGCCCTTGCACACCCCAATATAGTTCAGCAGATCCTGCTCGTCCATGCCATCGAGTTCATCGGCGGCCACCAAACCACGTTTGCGGGCCAAATCGCGGGCCGCCCAGAGGATCTGGCGCTCCTCGCCGCCGGTCTTCAGCGCATCCGGGGCCAGCCGGGGCGTCCAGCCACCACCCGAGGCGTGACGCACGATCTTGTAGCCCAGGGCGTGCAGGGTGTGGCGCGATACCGCCTGGCAGTGTGGCCACGTCCCCAGGGCGCGGCCGATCTCATCTACGGCGGCCTTATTGAACGAGCTGACTAAGATCTTCTGCGGCGCAAAGACGCGCTCGCGCACCAGGCGCTCGACGCGACGAACCATCGCTGTGGTCTTGCCCGCACCGGCCACGGCGAACACCAGGGCCGGGCCGTGGTCGTGGGCGACAATCTGCTGCTGCTGGTCGGTAAGCTGGATCATAAGCGCATGTTAGGCATGGACTCCTCGACACAGTTCTAAGATAAGGTTTCAGGTGTCAGGTTTCAGCTTTACAGTTTGGCGATGAGGTGAGGATACGCCGAGGCGATGCTATCGCATCCTCGCCTCATCGCGTCCCCGCCAAACTGTAAAGCGGATCTGAACCATGTCTAAGCGGATTATTATAGTACATACACCGCAGCCAACCGGTAAAGAGTTACGCGCCGCCGCCGCCGCCCCATTTCGCGTTCACGTTCGCGTCCTCCGCCCCGTTTCGCGTTCGCGTTCGCGTTCGCGTCCTCCGCCCCGTTTCGCGTTCGCGTTCACGTTCGCGTCCTCCGCCCCATTTCGCGTTCGCGTTCGCGTTCGCGTCCTCCGCCCCGTTTCGCGTTCGCGTTCACGTTCGCGTCCTCCGCCCCATTTCGCGTTCGCGTCCTCCGCCCCATTTCGCGCCTCCGCGATCCAAAAAGCGAGACCGATACGCGGTAGGGACTAATCAGAGCCAGTAGGAAGCGCTCCGTCGCCGGGGCGCTTCGTCATGTCGGCCTCGCGGGGTCGATCTGCTCGGGTATAGACTTGCCAGCCCTCGCGGACGGGTGTACATGGAGCTT
>CAISPW010000110.1 GCA_903887465.1 uncultured Oscillochloris sp.
CGCTTGAGCGTGAGGTGAGTTTCCCCCAGGAGCCGGATTTTTATCGCTTGCTTGGCTACTACTTTGCCGAGGGTCATGTTAGTAACGAACACTATCTGACCTTCTCATTTCACGCCCAGGAAGTTGAGTATCTTCAGGATACGACCCAGTTACTGAGCCACTACTTTGGCAAGGAGCCGATTGCCAACAAAGAGCGCCAGAACGAGCAAACGCTGGTGCTTTGTTCGACTGAGGCCGCTCGGGCGTTTGCCTATGAGTTTGGCTCTACGGCATACGATAAGCACGTACCGGCGTGGATCAGCAACGCGCCACGCTACCTGTTGGCAGAGTTTGTGCGTGGCCTCTGGTGTAGCGATGGAAGCTACGACGCCACGAAGAATATGTTCCGCTACAACAGTGTGTCGCGTAACTTGGCCTACGCCTTCCGTAATGCGTTGTTGCGGCTCGGCATCGCCGCATCAGTGAACTGCCAGGAGCGCGAGGCACCACGCCAGCCAATGTATGTGGTGGTGGTCTCCTCGCCCTTCAACCCGCAGTTTGGCGATTTGGTAGGTGTGGCAGCACCAGCCGGTAGTATGAACGGTTCGCCGTTCTGTCTGGACGAACACTACCTCTACGTGCCTATCCGTAGTATTGAGTGCGGCGAGTCGGAGGCGGATGTCTATAACTTCTCGGTTGAGGAGGATGAGTCGTATGTTGGCGAGGGCGTTGTGTCGCATAACTGCACCGCACCTATCTACTCTACGAATTCACTGCACTCTGCGGTAGTGGAAATCGTAATTAAAAAGGGCGGAAAGTTCCGCTACACGACCATCCAGAACTGGGCCAACAACATCTTCAACCTCGTCACCAAGCGGGCGGTGGCCCACGAGGAGGCGAGCATGGAGTGGGTGGACGGCAACATCGGCAGCAAGCTGACCATGAAGTACCCCTCGGTCTACCTGATGGGCCGCAAGGCGCGGGGCGAGGTGCTGAGCATCGCCTACGCGGGCAAGGGCCAGCACCAGGATGCCGGGGCGAAAATGGTACATATCGCGCCGGAGACGACCAGCCGGATCACGAACAAGTCGGTGAGCAAGAACGGCGGCAAGACCACCTATCGCGGTCTGGCCAAGGTGGCATCGGGTGCCTACGGCGCAAAGGTCAACGTCAACTGCGACGCCCTGATTCTGGACGAGCGCTCGGCCTCGGACACCATCCCCTTCATCGAGATTGAGGAAGATCGCTGTACTCTGGCCCACGAGGCCACGGTAGGCCGCATCGGCGCGGAGCAACTCTTCTACCTGATGAGCCGTGGTCTCAAGGAGGCCGACGCCCTCTCGATGATTGTACTCGGCTTTATGGAGCCGTTCACCCGCGAGCTACCGATGGAGTACGCCGTGGAACTGAACCGCCTGATCCAGATGGAGATGGAGGGGTCGGTCGGGTAAGATCGGTAAGGCCGAAGTATTCGCCCCAAATATAGATCAGGTAGACCTGAATGATCAGGGACGAATGCTTCGGCCTTACCGTAGAGAGATAAGTATGCCAGCCATTCAGATCGGCAGCCTGGCCGATGTGCCCGAGGGTAGCGTGCGGCGCTTTGCGCTGGGCGGTACCCCGGTGGCCGTATTCCACATCGGCGGCGTGTTGTACGCGCTCGCCGACACCTGCTCGCACGCCAACGCATCCCTCAGCGCGGGCGAGATTGACCCCGACGAGCTGTGTGTGGCATGCCCGCTCCACGGTTCGCCCTTCGATCTGCGCAGCGGCAGGCCGCGCACCCTGCCGGCCTTCAAGCCCGTGACTACCTATAAGGTTTGGGCCGAGGGCAACGCGCTGTTTGTTGAGTATCCCGCGTAGTAGCAGAGCCTGACGCCACAGCGGCGGCATAATTCCAAAAATGTTCTTCCAAAGGAGCGTCCAATGGCCGACTACGCGCACCCCGAGGTGCTGGTCGATACGGCCTGGGTGGCCGACCACCTGAGCGATCCGAGCGTGCGCCTGGTGGAGAGCGATGAAGATCTGCTGCTCTACGAGACCGGCCACATCCCCGGCGCGGTGAAGATCGACTGGGTGCAGGATCTGAACGACCCGGTGGTGCGCGATTACCTGGACGCCGTGCGCTTCGCGGCGCTGCTGGCGAGCAAGGGGATCGCCCGCGACACCACGGTGGTGATCTATGGCGACAAGAGTAACTGGTGGGCCACCTACACGCTGTGGGTGTTCAAGCTCTTCGGCCACCCCGACGTGCGTATCCTCAACGGCGGGCGAGCCAAGTGGATCGCCGAGGGCCGCGAGTTGACGCGGGCCACCGCGAGCTACGCACCAGCCAGTTACCCGGCGAGCGCCCGCGATGACAGCGCCATTCGGGCCTTCCGCGATCATGTGCGCGCCCAGATCGCCCAGCCCGGCACGGCCCTGGTGGATGTGCGCAGTCCTCAGGAATTTAGCGGCGAGCGCACCCACATGCCCGACTACCCCCAGGAGGGCACCCTGCGCGGCGGCCATATCCCGACGGCGGCCAATATTCCCTGGGCCAAGGCGGCGAACGCCGACGCCACCTTCAAGCGCGCCGACGAACTGGCCGCGCTCTACGCCGAGCAGGGCGTTACCCCCGACAAGAACGTGATCACCTACTGCCGCATTGGCGAGCGATCCTCGCACACCTGGTTTGTGCTGGCCTACCTGCTGGGCTACCCCACGGTGCGCAACTACGATGGCAGCTGGACGGAATGGGGCAACAGCGTCGGCCTGCCGATTGAGAAGACGTATCTAGGGTAGGGGTGAAGCCGTGGCCCGGTCGCGGCCACTGCTTCGCCCTACGGGGTGACGGATCATGGATCGTCAAGAGATCATCGAGCGTCTCTTCGACTATTACGAGCGCCCGCGCCACCACGGGCCGCTGGAGGGTGCCGACGTGGTTCATTCGGGCGGCATCCCCGACTGTGGCGATACGGTGATGCTCTACCTCAAGATTGACGCGGCGGGCGAGCGACTGTCCGGCCTGAGCTTCGAGGGGCGCGGCTGCACGATCAGCCAGGCCGCCGCCTCGCTGCTCTGCGAGCAACTCCAGGGTGCCTCGCTCGCGACGGTCGATGCTATGGATGATCAGGCGATCCTGGATCTGCTCGGCCGCGAGGTGGTGCGCGCCCGCCCGCGCTGTGCCACCCTGGCCTTGAATACGCTCAAGTCGGCGCTGATGCGCTATCGGGCTGGGCGGGGGGAGCCTTGAGCGGTTACGGGGCTGCCCCCAGGGCTGATGCAACGTTGCTGGGGCTGCGCCCCAGACCGCGCTTTTGGTAGGTTTTTGGCGGC
>CAISPW010000111.1 GCA_903887465.1 uncultured Oscillochloris sp.
CGCCCGGCGTTCGCGTCATTCGCCCAACTTCGCGCCGTCCGCGATCCAAACGCCCGGCGCGCCCGGCTTCGCGTCATTCGCCCAACTTCGCGCCGTCCGCGATCCAAACGCCCGGCGCGCCCGGCTTCGCGTCATTCGCCCAACTTCGCGCCGTCCGCGATCCAAACGCCCGGCGCGCCCAACTTCGCGCCCGGCTCCCCCATCCCCGCGTCATTCGCGATCCAGACGCGGAACTTGGTACCTTTAGCCTATTGTTCCAACTCGCCCCCCAAACCTATAATTGAACTACAGCGAACAGTATCGGAGGCGTGGTATGAGACGTCGAACTAGCGGTCAGTCCATTGTCGAGATGGCGTTTGTCCTTCCCGTGCTGCTCTTCGTGCTGTTCGGGATCATCGAGTTTGGCTATATCATCTTCGCCTACTCGACGGTCTCCCAGGCCGCTCGCAACGCCGCCGAGACGGCGGCGCAGCTTCCGCCCTATCAGACATGGCTGGCGTACGCCCCGCCCAGCAGCACGGGTTCCAGCCTTACCTATACTGCCGATACCTGCGTTCGCGGGATCTATAACGCTGCGGCGACCGACCAGACCCTGTTTACGGATATGACAAACTATATGACCATTAGCTACCCGAATGCCACCGGCTCAAACGACACCCGTAACCTCGATGATCGCGGTCCCATCCAGGTGACGATTAGCTATCCGGTCACCGGGATCACGCCGCTTTTTCGGCTCTTGCGTATTGGCGGCACCACCGGCACGATCATCCTTAAGGTGACGCAGCGCCGCTCGATTGAGAACCTTGGCGTGGATCCGACGACGCCCAGTAACGTCGCCTGCGCCAAAAATGTGGCCGATTGGTATGTGCTGAACCCGTGATGCGGTCGTCTGGAGCCTGGAGAAGGAAATTCCTATGTTCCGTCATCGTCAGATGAAGCGCTCTCGCGGGCAGGCCCTCGTGGAATTTGCCCTCGCCGCCACGCTGATCTTCACCCTGCTCTCGGCGACCGTCGATCTCGGTATGATCTTCTTTACCATGCAGGCGCTCAGAACCGCCGCGCAGGAGGGTGCTACGTTCGGTAGCCACCCGAAGACGAATATGAGTGCGAATGGCGTTACGATTACGTCTGTCGATCTGGACTATGCCGAGATCGTAAATCGCGTGCGACTCTCCGGCGGTAGCACCTCTGGTGGTGTTGCCGACCTCCTCGACCTGAATAATGACGGCATCAACGATAGCACGCAGACCAGCACGGTACTCAACTATGCCGACCCGAACGCATATATCTACATTCAGAACCTGAAGTATGGCAACGATGTGCTGGTTAACCCTAGCACGGGCCTCGATGTGGCACCGGGCACCTGCCTCACCACAACTGCGAATCAGGATATGCGCAACGCCGGAAAGTACTGCTATGTCAAAGTCACCGTTAGCTATAACTACCAATTTATCTTCCCCCTCGCACCTGCCTTCGGGAATACAATTAGGCTGAAGACCTCTTTCATGATCCATGTCCGCAGCTCATTTATTGGCTAGCCTATGCGGCCCACAGGCTCTCGTCATTCCAGCAATTGTTAACCAACACCCCACCAGAGACATGGAGGACGGCTATGAGTACAATCTCTCGACCTCAGCGACCACGCCTGATCAGGCGTCGCAGGCATGGTCAGAGCATCCCGATCATTGCGCTGATGATCTTGGTGCTAATCGCAATGGTCGGCCTCTCGGTCGACGTCGGCAACACCTTCTCTCAGGAGCGCAAAGCTGTGTCGGCGAGCAACGCCGCCGCCATCTCTGCGATGACGACCTACCTCAAGCACAGCACCAACGCGATCACTGACGGGGCGGTCTATACGTCGATCAGGGATTCGCTGACGAACAACGGCATGACCATCGGCGATGGCACGAGCGGCACCGTCCAGGTCGCGGCCTACTACCTGAACTCCCAGGGCGAGATCCTCCCCGAGCGCCCGACAATCATTGAGGATAGTGGGCAAACCGTGCCCAGCAATGTTGCCTATATCCAGGTTAAGCTCAATGGCCAGGTCGATACCTCCTTCGCCCGCGCGGTCGGTCGGAATCAGCTACCGATCGGCGCATCGGCCCACGCCGGCTTGTGCCAGGCGACGAATGGGATCTATCCCCTGGCGGTCGATACCAAGTATCTTAATTTCGACACTGGGAAATTCAATACCGTTAGCTTGACTCAGCCGGTGAGTTCCACCGAGTATAAGACCGTAACCAGTGGCACGTTCGCCGGCTATACCCAGCGCCGTCTCTATGTCAGTGATAATACCGCCCCCGGTAGCTTTAGCTGGCTGCGATGGACGGACACCTCGGGCTCCACCAGTGCGCCCACGCTCGCCGCGAGCTTGACCGGCTCGGGCAATATAGCCGATGCTTTCCAGGAGGCTCCCTGGCCGAGTGGTGTCACGGGGAAGACCGCTGGCTATCCCATCGATCCCGGCATCCCGACGGTCGGCGACTGGATCTGGGGTAGCCCCGGCTGGAAGAATAGCAACGCGGTGGACGCGGGCATCGATGCATTGATCACCGCCCCGACCCGGATGATCCTGCCGATCTATGATACGATGCTTTCCTCGGGTTCGAATGTGCAGGTACACGTCATAAAGTTCGGCACCTTCGTGATCACGGCGAAGTCTAGCCAGGGCGGCGCGAACGCATATATCGATCTGATTTACCTCGGCGACCCGGTGAATATGAACACCGCCTGCATGGTGACGCCCCCGCCGCCCGCCAGCAGCAATATGGAACTGTTCGGCAACGTCTCGTTCTACCCCGAGTACCAGATCGTCCCCGAACAGCGGGATCCGGTGCAGTATATCGTGGTACTCGACACCTCCGGCTCGATGAGCGCGAACTTTAATGGCCAGTGCAATAACAGCGGTGGCGTCCAGCAGTGCGCGAATGGCCCCACCGGTGCCCCTGCGGTGCAGGTGACCAACACGGGCAATTCGTACTGGTGGACAACATTGGCAGAGCGGCGTATCTATGTTGCCAAGACGGCCCTGCAGCGCCTGGTGAGCCTGACCAATATGTCCGGCAACACCGGCTATACCACCACCCGGCCCTCTGATCAGATGGCGGTAGTCTGGTTCAATGATTCGGTGCCGTCGGGCAATACCCTGGCCTTCTCGACCAACCCGACCACCATAAAGACCTTTATCACCAACGCCAACAATGGGAACGGGCGTAGCTCCGGCGGCACGAACGGCGCGGCCGCGCTCTATCGGGCCAGCCTGCTGTATGGCCCTGCCGCCAAGACGATCTCAATTGGCGCGACAACCTGGACGTACAAGCGGGTGGTTCTCTTCATCACCGACGGTGTCTCTAACCAGTTCTTGGACACAACCGCCAACGACCTAAGCGGCGGCCAAAGCAGCGACACCACCTATCCGTCCGGAACCTTCTGCCATGACCTCGGATCGAAGGTTGTCGAGAGCGCAGCGTGTCAGACCACCGATGTCGGCGGCAAGTACACGAAGAGTACGAACAAAGTCTGGGATCGTCCGATCACCCAGATGATCTACACCAGCCAGACGTTCTTGCGTAACACGACGGTGAACGCCTCGGTCTTCGTTATCGCGCTCTCAAGCATCCCGAGTACCGGTCTGGACACCGGCGTTGCCTCTTCGACCAGTTACTTCTTCCCGGCCGAGCGACTTGTCACCGACCCCGCCACTGGGAAGACGAACGTGGACGGGATTATCGACACGATCAACTCGAAGGTGCAGCTTGGTGATTGTATCCCTGGGCCAAACGGTGCCACCAGCGGTGTGATCCTCTCCAATCAGTTCGTCTCTGGTTCCTCCAGCGGTGGCTTCAGCTACCCGAACGTTGGGCAGGTGCAGATCTCGAACGGCACTACGACGCTCAGCACGTACATTACCGCTGATGCAGGTGGAACCCTGAGCTACCACTTCCTCGATGTGCCGCCAGGTACATACACGATGGTGGCGCAACTCTACTACAGCCACCCGCTCGACCCGCCTGACCCGGTGACGCACCTGCCCGTGGTGCGCCAGTATCTCCTGTCCTCCTTCGCAATTACGCTGAGTCCTTCGACCCAGTCAATCAGCTTCTTACAGCGGGTCGATCAGCCGCTGACGCTCAGGCTGAATGGTAACGTGTGCCCCTAGCGCTCCGTCCGACGCTCAGGGTTGGTGCAACATCGCTGGGGCTGCACCCCAGATCCCGCTTCTTGTTGGTGTTTGGCCGCGAAGCCGCCAAACACCAACAAGAAAAGTATCGTTCGGGGGTAGCGAAGTCTCCCCCAATCTCCCGCCAGAGGCGACGTTGCACCAGCCCTGATCCGACGCTGGCGAGGGAGGCGAATCTGTCGTGCTATTGGCTATGATTACATCAGGTGGGATATATGGGCTATCATGGGCCGGGCTGTGGGGGTTCGACCTCCATAGTCTGGCCCGTACTATACCGGGCAGTGTTCACGTCCCGTCTTCCGCTTTGCTGGTGTATTCTCTGCCCTTCAAGGAGGTGCCCCGTGGTGCCAGATTCACGCGCCCGCCGACGCGTTCGAGGCCCAGCCCTGCTACTTCTCTGCCTTGGCCTGATGATGGTACTCCCAGGGCAGTCAGGTGCCGCAGTGATCAGTGTGGCCCAGAACGTCGATAACTCCCAGGGCGACTTCGCCGACGGTAATTTCCAGCGCACGTCCATCGGCCCGGCGGTGTTTCCCTTCACCGTCACCTCTCCTGACCTCCCCGATGCGGAGGGTCTGGTGCAACTCGCCCCCGCCGGTGTACTCAATCCCTGGGACAGCATCCCTATCACGCTGCCGATTAAAGTGGCCGATGCCGGCGTCACCGCCGTAGGTAAGCATATCTATGTGATCGGCGGAACCATCACCGGCGTCGGCGGATTTACCGACGCGGCCTACTGGGCAACGGTTGATCCGAAAACCGGTGCCCTGGTGGCGCTCCCTGACGGTACGAACTACTGGACAAATACGCCCATGCCGGCCGCCCTGGCGATCACCGACTCGGTCGTTGATAATGCGCCTTCGGGCTGCCCCACCCCCGTCGCTAAGCGTACCCGCGCCGGGGTGGCCAGCGTGACCACCGGCACCAATACCGGCTATATCTATGTGGTCGGTGGCGCAGTGGATCCAGATCCTCTCAACTGTGTGACGGGCGGCACCTCAACCGGCCTCATCCAGCGCGGCAAGGTCGCCGCCGATGGCACGATCACCTGGACGACCTTGCCCACGACCTCTTATCTGCCCAGCCCGCTGCCCTTCCCCTCTACCGATGACGGGATCACCAACGGCAGCCGTCACCTTGGGGTCGAGGGTGCCTCGGTGGTGATCGTCCACACCAAGAGCAGCACCTCAGTCGATCACTACTTTCTCTATGTGTTCGGCGGCAAGAGCCGCTATCTTGACCTAGTCAACTCTGGGAATACGCGAGTCCGCGCACTGGCGACGGTCTACTACAGCGAGATCAACATGGCCGACGGGAGCCTGAAGCACCCGACGAACGGCAGCACCACCAGCGTTTGGGCGCGCGACAAGAACATCAGCTTGGTGGCAACCCCGGCGACGGATGAGGGTCTCTGGGATGCCACCGCCAGCGCCGCCAACGTGACGGTTGGCACGGATCTGAAGTCGGCGATCTTTCTGGCCGGCGGATCTCTCGACTCCGACACGAGTACGCCGAACATCACCAAGCTCAACCCCTATATCTACCGGGCCGATGTGAATAAGGACACCGGCGTCCTCACCTGGGCCACCGGCCCCAATACGGTCGGCCCCGCGCAGATAGCCCTGGCCGCACGCCGTGGGATGGTCAGCGTAAACTACAATAACAAGCTCTATATGATCGGTGGGCGCACGGCTGATAGCCTGAGTACCGGCCTGGCCACGGTACCCACCGCCTTCTTCGACGACAACCTGGATCTGATCAAGCTCGACCCGCTCTCCGCCGACTACTTTACCGGCGTTAGCCCCACCGACGTGGTGCTTAAGGCTGGCGCTCCCGGCTATCGATCCTCGCTCGGGGCGGCCGTGGTGCGCGCCGAATCGCCAACAAGCGTTGTCGGCACCCTCAACTCGGCTTGGGTCTATGTGCTTGGTGGCGACGACCAGAACGGCGCATATTGCGATACCATCTTCCTCGGCAAGATCGGCGGCGATGAGGCCCAAACGACGGTCCGCGCCCCGGATGGCTGGTACTACTCGGGCGTGATCAAGACCTCGTTCGAACTTGGCAGCGGCAGCAACATCCAGAATAAGCAGTCCCGCGTGCTTGCGCTACATTGGGCCACCGATATTGACCGCACGACAACCCCCAAGGCCGATGTCATGCTGGAGTTTCGTAAGACGATCACGGCCAGCGGTGAGTGCCTGGACGAGAGCATATTTACCAGCAGCGCTGATGATCGTTGGCGTGGCCCGATCGACGGGTTCACCAGCGACACCACGTTCTACTCAAAGGCAGCGGCTGACGGCGCACTCTACAACAATGTGACGATGTCGGATATCTTTGGTACCGAGCAACTGAACGCCAGTTGCATCCAGTACCGCGCGCACCTCATGCAGAACGCCTCAGGCAGTTCCTTCAGCCCCACTGCGATCTCGCCAAAGCTCTTGAGCGTCTATATCGAGAAGATCGTCGTCGGCAATGCCGACCTCAATATTCCGACGACCGGCCTTTCGGTCTCAGCCCCCAATGGCAGCCTCGCCTCCCTGGTGATGCAGGTACAGAACCTAAGCGACAAGGGGCTCTCCGACACCCTCTCGGTATCGGATGCGCGCCTTGCCGCGAACATAAAAAGTGCCGGAAGCTTCTATGTCTTCCTCTGTATGGCTCGCACCGATCTCGCACAGGCGGAGCCAAGCCTGGCCCTACCCGACCCGAATGCCAGCCTCCCCATCGGCTATGAGACGATCTGCCCCGCGTATGCGATGGTCGCTGGCGGCGAGATGGATAAAGGCACCATCCTCGATCTGAGCCTGCCAACAAATGCCGCAGGAGACCCGCGCTGGTACAACATTAATACGACGAACCAGCCGATCAGCGACATCAAGAGCCTGTTCACCACGTTCGGGCACTATCGCCTCGGCCTGGTGATCGACCCGTTAGACCTCGTGCCCGAGGGGATATCGGGTGAGTCCAACAACCGTGGCGAGACGGTGGCGAACCCCAGTGGCACGACGATTGCCTTTGATCTGAGTGCGGCCCCTAGCACGAAGACGATTGTGCTGCTGCCGCTCGTAACCCGCTGATGCTGGGGCGGCTTCCCTGCGGAGTTGTAAAGCCTTTTTGTCCCTTATGTACGCAGTAAAATCGCGTCATAACCTGTCCGCCTATGCTATACTGTGCTGGCGTGGAACGCCGTCCCCCTCGCTCTGCCTGACCGATTGAACCCGCCGCAAGCCGCCATGCTTTAGCCGAGCGGTGAGGCGGGTTTCTCTCAGGGCTTTAGCCCTTGTATCTGGTGTCCCAATGAGGTATCCTATCCCTGTACAGTACATACGTTCACATGGATACCTCCGATGATTCGCACGCATATCCTTGATTGCCACGTACCCCGCAGCGAGGCCGACGCCTTGAACCGCGAAAGCGGGCGGGTCTACACCGACACCCTGGTGTGGCACTACCGCATCTATCGGCGCACCGACCACTGGCTCTCGCAGACCGCTGCCGAAAAGCTCAACGACTCGCTCAGCCCGACCACGCTGCACGCCCACAGCCGGGATGCGGCACAACAAGCCTTTTATCAGGCGTGCAAGACCGCGAAAGCCACCCGCACCGAAGGTGGGAAGTATCCGTGCAAACGAAAGTTCTATCGTACGACGATCTGGAAAGCAACGGGCATCCGCCTCACGGACGGCAGGCTGCGGCTGGCCCGCGCCCGTGGGCGGGAGCCGATTGCCGTCGTTCTGCCGTCCGATCTTGCCACCCTCCCCAAGACCGCCTTTGTCGAGATGCGGCTGGTCTACGATCAGATCGCCATGCGCCATCGCTGGCATCTGGTGGTCGATGATGGGATGGAGGTGCCGCTACGTACCGAAGGGCAGACCCTCGCCGCCGATCTGGGGGAGATCCACCCGGCGGCGGTCGCCAATGAGCACGGCGACGTGGTGATCTTCACGGCCCGCGACCTGCGGGCGATGAACCAGTACCGCAACAAGCGGCTCGCCAGCCTTCAGATGAGGCAGAGCCTCCGCACCAAGCGCAGCCGCCGCTGGAAGAAGATGCAGCGGCGCAAGACCTATCTGCTGGCCCGCAACAACCGTCAGCGGCGCGATATTGAACACAAGGTGACGCGGGCGATCACTAACCACGCCAAGGCCGAGGGCGCGAAACGGCTGGTGGTAGGCGACATCCGTGACATCGCCAATGGAAAGCGATTGAACCGCAACGCCCAGCAGAAGGTGAGCGGCTGGTCACACGGGCGACAGATCGCGTTCCTGGTTTACAAGCTCGCCGCCGAAGGGATCGTCCTGGAGCGTCAGAGCGAGGCGTATAGCTCCAAGACGTGCCCCGTCTGTGGCCGACACAACAAACCCAAGGGGCGGAACTACCGCTGCGCCCACTGTGGGTTTGTCGGCCACCGCGACGCCGTAGGGGCGATCAATCAGGAGAGTCAGGCGGTGCATGGTACGTTCGGCCATGTGCAGGTTGGCTCTGTCACGTATCGGCGTGCGTTTGTGCGCCGTAGTTCCCCAGACACGGGGCATGTAGCTCGGGAGGCACATCCAGCGGATGGCTCACGAGAAGCTGCGGGGCTTTAGCCCCTGCGGAGTGTCACAGGAAGGAAGTCCTTATATGAGGCGTGGTGGTGTACTCATCCTACTGATCGGCCTGATCGTTATTGTTGGCGGCGTCCTGGCCTTCATGTTCTTCTCGGGGGATGGCACGAGGAGTATCCTTGGCGTGGGCGGTACTGGCAACGCTCCGACGGCGCTGCCCACCGAGCCGCCCCCCGTCGATATCGTCCGGGCGCGGGTCGATATTAAGGCCAACACGGTGATCTCCGATGCCGCGCAGCTCGAGATCGCCCAGATCCCGCAGTCCGAGTTCAATGTGGCGAAGGACTTCTCGAAGATCTCTGATGTCCTGAATAAGCTGGCGACACGCGATATTAAGTTCGGCCAGCCGGTCGTGAAGTCGGATCTGACTGAGCCGGGGCTCTCGCAGCAGATCCCGACGGCTGAACCTCAGCGCCCGCGTGATAAGGCTTACCCCTTCATCGTCAACAACCTCTCCGGCGTGTCCGACCAGATCAAGGCCGGCGACTTTGTTGACATTGTGGCCACCTTCGTGGTCACGCGCCGCCAATCTTACCCCACCGGGCAGACGATGGAGGATCAGAACGGGGTGAAGGTGCCGGTACTCCAGCGCGAGCTCACGGAGCTAACCTTCAATACCACGAAGACGATCATCCAGCGCGCCCAGGTGATCAAGATTCTGCGCCCTGTGGTCGCCGCCCCCGATACGACTCCGGTGGCGACCCCCGGTGCGCCGCCGCAGTCGAGCAGCCTGCCGCAGGCAGACGCCTCGGGCAAGGTGATCGACCCGAACGCCAGCGGGGCGGGCGGATCCCCCGGATCGATCTCTCAGGGCGCATGGACACTCATCCTGTCGGTGAACGACCAGGAGATCGAGTTGCTGGAGTTTGCGCTCGCCACCAACTCGCGCACGGTACTCGTGTTGCGCGGTGCCGGCGATACGACCTTCGACCCTACGATTGGAGCATCCCTCGACCTGCTGGTCTCGGAGTTTGGCCTCCCGAATCCGCAGTCGCTGCCGCCGAATGTGATCAGCCCCAGCCAGGCGTTTACCCCCGCGCCGACCCGCACCCCCGCGCCCACCAGGGTGCCCTAGCCCAGAATACGTGATCGATGATGCGTGATGCGTGGCCTGTCAGGTCACGTATCACGCATCGTCGATCACGCCCCGCCGCGTGGCTTTGCGCAGAGGGCCGCCGAAATGAACAGAAAAGTGGTACCATATGCGTACGAGATGATCGGTCTAACCCGCTGAGCCGGCGCGCTGCCAGCTGATCGCATTGAGGAGCCAGCCCATGAGTGAGGGCGACAAGATCCGCGTGATGATTGTCGATGACATCGTCGATACGCGCGAGCAGTTGGAGAAGCTGCTATTTTTTGAGAAAGACATCGAGGTGATCGCTAAAGCGAGCAATGGGCGCGAGGCCGTCGCTTTGGCGAAGCAACTCCGGCCTGATGTCATCCTCATGGACATTAATATGCCCGATATGGACGGGATCGCAGCCACTGAGGCGATCATGTCCCAGGACTCGTCCGTCCAGGTCATTATTATGAGCGTCCAGGGCGAGACCGACTACCTGCGTCGGGCAATGCTCGCTGGGGCGCGCGAGTTTCTCACAAAGCCGATTAGCGCCGATGACCTGTATAAGTCGATCCGCCATGTCCATCGCTTGGCCGCAACTCGGCCACGGCAGATGGCCGTGACGACCGACTCGGGCGGCAGCAGCAGCGCGGGCGGCCCGGTCAATGAGGGCCAGATCATCGCGGTCTTCAGCCCGAAGGGCGGCGTCGGCACATCCTCCATCGCCGCAAACCTGGCGGTCGCCCTGCGTCAAATGACAAATAAGAAAGTTGCCCTCGTTGACGCAAATGTGATTTTTGGCGACCTCAGCGTCATTCTCAACTTGCGCTCCGATAAGACGATCATTGATCTCGCCACCCGCATTGATGGCATTGATCGCGAGTTGCTTAATGATGTGTTGGCCACCCATACGTCGCAGGTGAAGGTGCTGCTTGCCCCGCCCGACCCGCAGCGCGGCGAGTTGGTGACGTCGGATCATATCCGCACGATCCTCGATCTGATGCGCCACGAGTTTGACTACGTGGTCGTCGATACACCGGCATCCTTCCAGGATCGCTCCCTGGCCGTCCTCGATATGGCCAACCGGATTGTGACCCTGATGACCTTGGAGATGCACTGTATCCGTAATATTAAGCTCTTCCTTGAGGTGGCCGACCTACTGGAGTATCGCCACGAGAAGGTGATGCTGGTGCTGAATAAGGCATCGAACCGCACCGGCATTCGCGCTGAGGACGTGGAGAAAAACATTCAGCGCAAGGTGTCGCTCCAGATCGGCGATGCTGGCCCCGATATCACCTTCTCGATCAACCAGGGCGTGCCGCTGGTGATTGGTAAGCCCTCCCATCAGGTGGCGCGCGATATTGGTGCCCTGGCGAAGGAACTCGTTACGGTCACGAAGACGGCTGAGGCGGTTGCCGCTGGCCAAGTTCCCGTGCCCGAGAAGAAGTCTGGCCTGTTCTCACGGCTCAGCACCCGGCGCTAATCAGCACCGGCGCTCGGGCGGGTGCCGCTCGCCCCAGCGTCTCCCAGCGGAGGAAAAGCGTCTATGTCTCTCCTCAAGCGAATCGGCGGGGTGGTGCCGAGCGAGGCGCAACCGGCCGCCCAGCGCCAGGGCAGTTCGACCCAGCGCTTTGATACGCCCGGACGCCCCGCCGGTAATAACGACGAGGCGTTTAACGAGATCAAGATGCGCGTTCAGAATCGCCTGATCAACGAGCTTGATCCGAAGCTCGACCTTGCCAATAAGGCGAAGGTGCGCAAGCAGGTTGAGGAGACATTTAACACGATCCTTGACGGCGAGAGTATCGTGATGACTCGCGGCGAGCGCACAAGGCTCTTCGAGACCATCGAGGCCGATATCATTGGCCTTGGCCCGCTTGAGCAACTGCTCTCCGATGATGAGATTAGCGAGATCATGGTCAATGGTCCTAAGCGGATCTACATCGAGAAGAAGGGCAAGCTGGTTCGCACCGATATCACCTTCGCCAACGATGACCATGTACTCAGAATTATTGACCGGATCGTCGCCCCCCTCGGTCGGCGCGTCGATGAGTCCTCGCCGATGGTGGACGCCCGCCTCCAGGATGGCTCGCGCGTCAACGCGATCATCCGGCCCCTCGCCCTCAACGGGCCGACGCTCACCATCCGCAAGTTTCGCAAGAACCCGCTCTCGATCAATGATCTGGTACGATTCGGAGCCTTGAGCCGCGATATGGCCGACTTTCTGGAGGCATGCGTCAAGGCCCGGCTGAATATTGTGGTGGCTGGTGGTACCGGCTCTGGCAAGACAACCCTGCTTAACGTCCTCTCGTCGTTCATCCCCGAGGACGAGCGGATCATCACGGTGGAGAATGCCGCCGAACTCCAGTTGGTTCAGGATCATGTGGTCACTCTTGAGTCGCGGCCACCTAATGTGGAGGGTCGTGGCGAAGTGACCATCCGCGACCTGGTGATCAACTGCCTGCGTATGCGCCCCGAGCGAATCGTGGTGGGTGAGTGTCGCGGCGGCGAGACGCTCGATATGCTCCAGGCAATGAACACCGGCCACGACGGATCGATGACCACGCTCCACGCCAACACCCCGCGCGATGCGATCGGTCGAATCGAGACGATGTGCCTGATGGCCGGCATGGATCTGCCGGCGCGGGCCATCCGCGAGCAGGTGGTCTCGGCAGTGCATATCTTCGTGCAGCAGTCTCGCCTGCAGGATGGCTCGCGCAAGGTGACCCAGATCACTGAGGTGACCGGGATGGAGGGCGATGTGGTGGTGCTGCAGGACATCTTTGTCTTTGAGCAGACCGGCATTGATGAGCGCGGGAAGATGGTCGGCCAGTTGCGGCCCACCGGCGTGCGCCCCAAGTTTATTGAGAAGTTCGAGTCGCTGAATATCTACCTCCCTTCGCATATCTTTGGCATCGGCGGTGATAGATTCTAACGTAGCCGTGTGGGCGTAACCTGCTACGCCTCAACGCTTCGGAACACTATGGATAGGCTGGCATGATGCCGATTATTCTGACGGGCGCAGCCCTGCTGGTGATCCTGATCCTCGCCGTGGTCTGGATCGTCGCACGCCGATCACGCACCCCCGATGTCTCGCAGCGTCTGACGGAATTTGCCGGTCGGGCTGATGCGAAGGCGAGCGAGCCGGCCGCAAAGCAGGCCATGGAGCGGATCGACAGTGTTGTCTCGAAGAGCAAGCAAGGCGGCAATATCGCCCGCGATCTGGCCCGGGCCGACCTGAAGCTCACGGTGGCCGAGTTCATTGGGGTGAAGCTGCTGTCGGCGGTGGGCGGCGTGGGGGTGGGCTTGTATGTTGGCCGGGTCAACCCAGCGGCGATGCTTGCGGCAGGTCTGGTGGGCGCGATTATCTTCTCGTTTGCGCCAAACATGTACATGAATTCGCGGGCGAAAGGGCGGATTAAGTCCTTTAACAACCAGCTCAGCGATACGATCACGATGATGGCCAACGCGCTGCGCGGCGGGTTCAGCTTCCTGCAAACCCTCGATATGGTGGCCCGCGAGGCTCCCCCGCCGATGTCGGCGGAGTTCCGGCGGGTGGTGCAGGAGGTGGGACTCGGTCGCAGCACCGAGGAAGCGCTCCAGAGCCTGCTGCGCCGCATGCCCTCTGAGGATCTTGACCTGCTGATCACGGCGGTGAACATCCAGATGGAGGTGGGCGGCAACCTCGCCCAGATCCTCGATACGATCGGTCATACGATCCGCGAGCGGGTGCGAATCAAAGGCGAGATCTCGACCCTCACCGCCCAGGGACGGATCTCGGCCTGGGTGATCACCGCCCTGCCGGTCGGCCTGGCAATCTTTATCTCGATGGTGAACCCAGGGTATATGGCACCGATCTTTACCTTCGGCATGCCGCCCGATAACTGGTGCTGTCTGCCGCTGGCCTCTGCCCTGATGATTGTGGTCGGCTTCTTCACGATTATGAAGATTATGGACATTGAGGTCTAATGAGGTGCTGCGATGACTCCTCTATTGGTGTTGGCACTGGCGGTCGTGGCGGGAGGCGGGCTTATTGTCTTTGGCCTGACCCGTGTGCGCCAGCCTGACGCGATCGGCGAGCGGCTCAACCAGTTCACTGAACGGCAGATGACGCTTGAGGAGATGGAGCTTGATCAGCCGCTGATGCAGCGGGTGTTTGTCCCTGCCGTGCGGTCGGTTCTGGTGATCCTCGGCAAGTATGGCCCGAAGCAGAGCGCCGAGCGCCTGCGCACAAACCTCCAGCAAGCTGGCAACCCCGGTGGCATCACGCCGACGATGTTTGTCGGTCTGCGCGTGGTGCTGGCTCTCCTGCTTGGTGTGATCATCACCGTGGTGACGATGCAGTCGATGCAGATCTCCGAGGGTTTGATGTATAGCGCCGTCGGCTTTGGGCTTGGCTATATGCTCCCCGTGATGTGGCTCGGTCGGAAGATATCCGGGCGTAAGAAGGCGATCACGAAGGCGCTTCCTGATGCCCTTGATCTGCTGTGCATCAGTGTCGAGGCCGGCCTGGCGTTCGACCTGGCCCTCCAGCGGGTGACCCAGAAGTGGGACGATGAGCTGGCGCGTGAGTTTAAGCGGGTGCTGTCGGACGTGCGCCTCGGCCGCACGCGCCGCGAGGCGCTGAAGGATCTGGCGGTACGCACCGGCGTTGAGGATGTGCAGACCTTCACCGCTGCCGTGATCCAGGCCGACCAACTGGGCGTCTCGATGTCGAAGATCCTGCGCCTCCAGTCGGATCAGATGCGGGTGCGCCGCCGACAGCGCGCTGAAGAGGCCGCCCAGAAGGCACCGATCAAGATGCTCTTCCCGATGGTGTTTTTGATCTTCCCCGCTCTGTTTGTGGTGATCCTCGGGCCGGCAATCCCCCGGATCATGAAGAGCTTCGGCGGAATCTAGCGCCGACCTCTGTGGACGCCCCCGACCGCTCCGCTGGCCGGGGGCGCTGCGTGTGATGAACCTCCACCTGCGCGTTACCAACACCACCCGCGATACCCTGCTCGCCGAGCAGTGCGAGCAGGCCCGCAGCTTCTTCGCTCGTGGCCGTGGGCTCATGGGCCGCGAGCAACTTGGCCCCGGCTCTGGCCTGCTGATCGACCCCTGCGCTAGCATCCACACGTTCTTTATGCACTTCCCAATCGACGTAGTCTTTATCGACCGCGCCGGGCGGGTGGTCGGCCTGCGCGCCGCGATGCGCCCCGGCCTACCCTACGCCGGAGCCTGGCGCGCCCGCGCGGTGATCGAACTGCCCGTCGGCGTGATCGCTGCCAGCGAGACTCAGATCGGAGACCTGATCAAGCTGAGGGACTCTTGAATGCCACATGCCACATGCGGAGTCTGAAATTTTACACGTTGCATTTCGCATGTTGCATTGGAATCTACCTGCTTACGCTCACCCATGTCCACACCTTCGACGCCCTCTCGTACATCCTCGATGTTGACCGCAAGCCCTGGCCCGAGCTGTTTCACCCGCACCATCTGGCCTACGGCCCGCTCGGCGCACTCATCCGCGCCGCCGCGCTACAGCTCGGCTGGCGCGGCAGCGCGGCCACGCTCATCCAGACGGCCAACGCCTTGGCCGGTGCCACCGGCGTGACGATCTTTGCCGGGGTGGTGCGCCGAACCACCGGGCGGGCTGACTTGGCCCTCGCCGGGGCGCTGCTGCTCTCATCGAGCTACGCCTTCTGGTACTACGCCGTCGAGGTTGAGGTCTATACGATTGCCGCGCTCTTCCTGATCATCGCCCTCGCGCTGATCGCCGCCCTGCTGCGCCGCCCATCCCCCGCCCTCGCCGCCACCCTCGGCCTCGCCCAGGGCATTGCCGTACTCTTCCACCAGACGAACGTGCTGCTGAGCGTGCCGGTGGCGGTGGCGCTGCTGGTCGGTGGGCGTTTGCCGACCAGCAGCGCAGACTCACGGGGAGGGGCCGCAGGCTCCCCCGCCCCGCCTCGCCTCTGGCTGCTCGCCACATATATTCTTCCATTAGGCATGGTGGTCGTCGGCTCCTACCTGTGGGTCGGCCTGGGGGTGAGCGGCTTCCGCAGTTGGGCCGAGCTGTCGGCATGGATGCAGGGCTACGCCAGGACGGGCTGGTGGGGCGGGGCGGTGAACGGGGCGAAGGTCGCCGGGCTGGGCCTGGGCCTGAGCCGGGCGGTGGCCCCGCCGGGCTGGGAGATTCTGCCGATTGGGCTACTTGCCGCCCTGCTGGTAAACCTGCGCGGCCTGCGATCTGCGCCGCGCGGCCTGGCCTGGATGCTGCTGGCCTGGCTGCTGACCTACGGAGCCTTCTTTCTCTGGTGGGAGCCGGATAATATCGAGTTCTGGATCGCCAGCTTGCCGCCCTTTTACCTGCTGCTCTTGTTAGCGGTTGCCTATCGACGAACGACGACTGACGAACCACCAACCGCTTCATCCATCGGGCGTTGGGCGTTGGTCGTTCGTCAGTCGCCAGCCATTGCCTTGTTCATCCTTGGCCTAGCCATGCTCGGCGTCAACCTGGGCGCGATTCGTCAGCGCGGCGATGCCTCGACCGACCTGCAGCGGGCTACTACGGATGCACTGGCGGCTAGGAGCGCGCCCGGCGACCTGCTGGTGCTGCCCGATGGCCTGCTGGAACTCTACCTGCCCTACTACGCGGGCCGCGAGAGTGTGATCTCGCTGACCCAGGCGATGACGGCGGGCGGCGGCGACTGGGCGGCGGCCTGCGGCACCCTGCGCAGGCGGGTGGAATTGTCTCTCGCCAGCGGCTACGCGGTTATCGCGGTGGGCGATGCGCTGCGCCCCAGCTTGGCCCTCCCTGGCGAGCCGCCATCGATGCTGGAGCGCTTTCGACTGACGCCCGACCAGGTGGCGGCATGCTATGCGCCGCTATCCCCGCTGTTTGTTGGGGCGAGCCTCGGGCCGGGGCTACCCGACTACCGCCGGATCGCCCCGGCTCAGGAACTGGCCGACGGCGCGGGATGGGACTTCCGGCGCGGGGCGTGGGGCTGGCGGGCGGCGAGCGTCGGCGCGACCGAGGTGAGCGCCGACGGCTGGGCGCTGACCCCGGAGTCCGACCCGTCACTGAGCAGCCCGCCCCTGGACATCGACGCCGCGCGCTACGCGGCGGTCGAACTGCGGCTGGCGGCGTCCACGGCGGCGCGCGACGCCCAGATCTTCTTCCTAGATGCGGGTGGGCGGGCCAGCGAGGTGCGCGCACTGCGCTTCACGCTCCAGCCCGGCCCGGCGATGCACACCTACCGTCTAAACCTGCGCGGCGCGCCCGGCTGGGTCGGTCGGGTCGGCGGGCTGCGCCTTGATCCGGTGGGCACCGGCGATGGTGGCGGGGTGACGGTGGAGTCGATTAGGCTGCTGCCGTAGTTTTTTTGTATGATTGATATGCAGTTTCACTGCACATCAATCATAGGATTAGATTCGCCCTGCGCCGAGCAGGTAGGTGTAGAGCGCCAGTCCCGAGCCGAGGGCGACCAGCAGCTTGACGGCGAGGGGCAGGGCCGAGGGCGAGATGAATGCCTCGATCACCCCGGCGATCACAAGCAGGGGCACGCAGCCGAGTAGCAGCAACACGGCGCGGCGCGCGGCCAGCACCAGGGCGGCCCGGCGGGCGAGCAGGCCGGGGTGGAGCAGCGCCCAGCCGAGTTGGAGTCCGGCGCCGCCAGCGATGAAGATTACACTCAGCTCCACGACGCTGTGGGCCGCCATAAAGCCCCACAGGTTGGCCGCAAAGCCGAATCGCTGGGCCGCCCCGGCCACCACTCCCAGCAGCAGCCCGTTGTTGGCCAGCACGATTAATGTGTAGACCCCGAAGGTGATCCCGCCGGCGAAGGCACGGACGGCCACCCCGATATTGTTGGTCATGATCTCAGCCGAGCTGAGGCTGCGACCATCGGCGTTAATCCGCTGCCACCACTCGGTGCCAGAGCGCACATCGGCAATCACCTGCTCGGCACCGGGCACCAGCGCGCTGGCCAGGGTCGGGTCGCGATAGGTGAGGGCGAAGGCGGCGATGGCCGGGAGCAGGAACATGAGGAAGGCAGCCAGGGTGAAGGCCCAGGTGGCGCGGAAGGTGCGCGGGAGATTGAGCAGGAAGAAGGCACCGAGCTTGCCGCCATGCCCGTCATTGTCGCGGTAGATCGCGCCGTAGCCTCGGGCGACCAGTCCGTTGAGGTAGCGGCTCACCTGATGGCGCGGGAAGTCGCGCCGGGCCAGGGCGAGGTCGGAACTCGCCTGGCGGTAGAGCCGACCTAGTTCCTGGATCTCCTCAGCCGAGAGCGCGGCGAGGCTGGCCCCGGCCCGGTCGAGCAGGGTGCCCAGCCGCTCCCACGAGCTGCGCTTGCGCTGGATGAAGTCGTCGACGTGCATCCCATCTCGATTATCATGTTACCTATGACAAGGTTTCATGTGCTAGGTTTCAGCTTTACCGTTTGGCGATGCGGCGAGGACGCGACGAGGCGATGCTATCGCATCCTTGCCGCATCGCGTCCTCGCCAAATGGTAAAGCTGTTCTGAACCATGTCCAAGAGTATAGAGATCATTTTGAGGGCCGCAGGCTCTACTCTGCGCGAATAATCGTCCCGGAGTCGATTGTCCCATCTCCGAGGGCGTCGGCGAGCAGGCCGGGGCGCGCGCCGATCAGGCGTACCTCCAGGCCGGGTGTGGCGGAGACGAGCCGCCACATCAGGTCGAGCTTGCTGCGCATGCCGCCGGTCACATCCACGGCGTGAGATCCGCCGGCACCGTGCAGTACCGCGTCGAGGTTGGTGGCCGTGATCAGCGGGATGCGCTCGGCCTGCGGCTCCGCTCGGGGGTCGGCAGTGTAGACCGCGTCCTCGCCGACGAGGATGATCCGGGCGGGGCGCAGGTCGCTGGCGAGGGTCAGGTGGGCTAGGAGTTGCTCGGTGGAGATGATCGCGCTGCCCTGCTGGCTATCGAAGGCCACGTCGCCGTGGATCACCGGGGTGAGCCCGTGGGCGAGGGCGGCGGCGACGGCGGCAGTGTCCCAGGCAACGATCTGGCTACCGCTACAGCGCAGAGCGGCGGAGGGCTGGATCTCGACGGCGGGCACGCCGGCCGCGAGCAGGGCGTCCACCACGATCCGGTTGAGGCGCAGGGCGGCCCCGGCGGTGAGCGCGAAGCCCATCCAGTCGGCGTCGGGGGCCAGGCCACGGTGGACGCCGTATTTGGCGGCGTAATGGTGGCCGAAGGATCCGCTGCCGTGGCCGATCAGCAGGCGTATGCCGGGGTTGGCGGCGCGGGCCTGGGCAACCTCGGCGGCCAGCCGGGTGATCAGGGGTAGGTCGGCGGCCTCGCGCCCGGCCTTGTCGGTGATCACGGAGCCGCCGAGCTTGATGAAGGTGTACATAGGCGTGAGAGGGGCGCAGCAACCTGGCGCTGCGGCACCCTTATTGTCTGGCAGCCCCTATTTTGGAAAGAGCAGCAGCACGGTGAGTACCGCGATCCCCCAGAGTACGACGCTGCCAGCCAGAGGCATATCCTTGAGTAGCAGTTCGTCGGGCGAGCCGCCCTCGCCGCGAATGTAGATCAGGTAGAGGTAGCGGAAGATCGCGTAGATCACAAAGGGGATGGTGGCCATCAGCATCGGGTAGGGCTTCTGGGGGGCCACGGGTGCCAGGAAGGCGGTGATGCTGTAGGCCATAATGATGCTCGCCGTGACGATGGACATCATCTGATCGAGCATGGGCAGGGAATACTCCTGGAGGATGCGTCGGTGCTCGCCAGCCCCGCCCTCAAGCAGCACGAGTTCGTGGCGGCGCTTGCCGATACCCAGGAAGAGGGCCAGGAGCAGCATGCAGAGCAGCAGCCAGGGCGTGATCAGCACATGGATCACGAGCGCGCCGCCGATCGCCCGCAGCACAAAGCCGGTCGCCAGGACGAGGATGTCGAGCAGGACGACGTTCTTGAGCCAGTAGGTGTAGAGGAAGCCCTGGACGGCGATGTAGGTGGCGAGGACGCCGAGGAAGCGCAGGCGCGGGTCGATCAGGATGGCCGAGGGGATCACCGCCAGGATCAGGACTCCGGCGGCGATGATCCCGACCGTTGGGCTCAGCCGACCGGAGGCGAAGGGCCGGTTGCGCTTCTTCGGGTGGGCGCGATCCTTCTCAATATCCACCAAGTCGTTGACCAGGTAGATCGCGCTGGCGGCCATGCAGAAGGCGGCGAAGGCAGCGGTCACCTTCAGCAGAGGCCAGGGATCCTGCCAGAACTGCCAGAGCCGCTGCTCGGAGAAGGCCAGGGCGGCGAAGACGAAGACGTTCTTCACCCACTGGCGCGGGCGCATAGCCCGCAGCAACTCAGCAAACATATGGGGGCGTGCGGCAACGGCAACCGCGTCAAGGGGGCTATCTGTCGAGAGATTGCTCATGATCTCCTGTCGGGCGGGTGGTGTAAAGCGGTTAGATTGTACCCGAGCCGCCTAGAGGCGTCAATTGCCCCTTGACAGGCTGGCCCGTGGGAAGTAAATTCTAGCACTATGCATGAGCTCCTGATTGCCACCCACAACCCCGGCAAGCGGCGCGAGTTCGCCGCGATCTTCGACGGCCTTGGCCTGACCCTGCGCACCCTCGACGACCTCGGCATTCGCGAGGATGTGGAGGAGACGGGGGCGACCTTTGAGCAGAACGCCCGCCTGAAGGCCGAGGGCTATCTGGCCCTCAGCGGCCTGCCTACCTTGGCCGATGATAGCGGGCTGGAGGTGGCCGTCCTCGGCGGTGCCCCCGGCGTCTACTCGGCGCGCTACGGCGGGGTGCAGGGTCCCGCCCAGCTCCAGTACCTGCTCGATCAGATGCAGGATGTGCCCTGGCACCAGCGCTTGGCCCGCTTTGTCTGCGTGATTGCCCTGGCTCGCCCCGGCCAACCCACCCAGTTCGCCCACGGTGCCCTGCCCGGCGTGATCGAACTGGCCCCGCGCGGCTCCGGCGGCTTCGGCTACGACCCGCTGTTCTACCTGCTCGACTATGACCAGACCGTGGCCGAGTTGCCGGCCGAGCTGAAGAATCAGATCAGCCACCGCGCCGAGGCGGCGAGGATGGCGCGGACGATCTTGGAGCAGTGGTGAGTACGATGGCATAGCGCTATGCGCCTGCTCCAGCAGACAATGTGGGGGCTGTAGGCCCCCGATATGAATCATAGCGTTGGTTGAACCCGCCAGCAAAGCTGGTGCGTTCAACCAACGCTATGGCAGGTTTTAGGACGGCAGCCCTACCATCGCATATTTGGAGGTTGATCGATGCCGATCGCGAAGATGGACTACATCTGGTTTAACGGCGAGCTGGTCGAGTGGGACAAGGCGACAATCCACGTGCTCTCGCACGTGGTTCACTATGGCACGAGCTTCTTCGAGGGCGTCCGCTGCTATGAGACGCCCAAGGGCACGGCGATTTTTCGGCTGACGCCGCACATGCGGCGGCTGGTGGATTCGGCGCGGATCTACCGCACCGAGATCCCTTATTCGCTTGAGCAGCTGGTGGCCGCCGTAAAGGCGACGGTGCGGGCCAATAAGCTGCGCGCTGGCTACATCCGCCCGGTGGTTTACCGGGGCTACGGCGAGATCGGCGTGAACCCGCTGGGCAACCCGGTCGAGGTGGCAATCGCCACGATCGAGTGGGGCAAGTACCTGGGCGCTGACGCGATGGAGAACGGCGTGGATGTCTGCGTTTCGTCGTGGAACCGCTTCGCCCCCAATACCCTGCCGGCCATGGCGAAGGCCGGTGGCAACTACATGAACTCGCAGCTGATCAAGATGGAGGCGCTGGCCAACGGCTATTCCGAGGGGATCGCCCTCGACAGCAACGGCCATGTCAGCGAGGGCAGCGGCGAGAACCTCTTCATCATCCGCGATGGCGTGGTCTACACGCCGCCGGCCAGTTCGTCCATCCTCAGCGGGATCACCCGCGACACGGTGATCACGCTGCTGGGCGCAATGGGCGTGGAGGTGCGCCAGCAGGTCGTCCCGCGCGAGATGCTCTACGTGGCCGATGAACTCTTCTTCACCGGCACCGCCGCCGAGGTCTCGCCGATTCGCTCGGTGGATCGCATCACCGTGGGCAAGGGCCGGCGCGGCCCGATTACCGCCGAGGTGCAGGCGGCGTTCTTCGCCATCGTCCACGGCGAGCGCGCGGATGCCTACGGCTGGCTTGAGTACGCCGATGCGTAGGCGGGAGGTAGCATGCGGGAGGCATTTCCTTGCCTCTCGCATCCTGCCCGCTATTGCGCAAGCGGATTCCTTGGGCTATAATGCGGCCTTGTGGGCGGCCTCGGGCCGCCACTATGCTGGCAATACAAAAAGGCCAGCGTCCTGTCTGGGACACTGGCCACTCTTGTTACGGCTGCTGCGGTGAGGCTAACGAACCTTTGTCAGCGTTCGTATGCACTGGGTGCAAATACGAATCTGCTCGGGTTTGCCCTCAGTGTTCAGAACCGTCGTCTTCTGTAGGTTCGGTCGCCACATGCGATTGGTGCGGCGCTTTGAGAAGCTAACGTTGTGGCCGAACGAGGGAGACTTGCCGCACATCTTGCACTTCGCCATTTTGTGGTACTCCAGATGGTATCGTAATAAAGCCTGTATTTTTTCGCGTATCTGCGAGAATATACCATACCGCATCCCCTTTGGCAAACGTTTGGTGTTTCGGCTTGGCCGCCGCCGCCCTTGGCAACGGTCAGCCTGACATGAGTATAGGTATCCTAATGGCGAAGATAAAAATTGTTACCGATGGGACGGCTGATATCCCCGCTGAGTTGGCCCGTGAACTGGGCATCGAGGTAGTGCCGCTCCTGATCCACGCCGACGATAAGGTTTATCGGGCCGGCATCGACCTCACCGACGAGCAACTCTACGATATGCTCATGTCGGGGCACCCGCGATTTAAGGTGTCGTCGCCCTCATCGGCGGTGTTCGAGCAGCTCTACCGGCGTCTTGTGGGTGATGTGGACTATGTATTTTCGATCCATCTGAGTACGCATCTGGGCAGCATCTACGCCAACACGGTGCAGGCACGCAGCAAGGTGCCCGCCTCGACGACGCGGATCGAGCTGGTTGATAGCAAGTCGGCCTCGACCGGACTCGGCTCGGTGGTGCTGGCCGCCGCCCGCGCCGCCCGCGAGGGTGCCACGCCCGATGAGGTCAGCCGCTTGATCAACGCGATGGTGCGCCACACGCATGTCTGCTTCTTCGTGGATACGATGGAACACCTGGAGTCAGCCGGTCGCCTGACGATCACCGGCTCGGTACTCGGCTCGATGCAGCGGATCAAGCCACTGATGATCCTCGACGAGGGCGAAATCGTGCCCTACGAGCGCACCCGCACCCGCGCCAAAGCGATCGAGGGCCTCTTCACCTTTATCGAGGACTTCCCGCGCGTCCAGGAGGTGATCGTCCTCTTCGCCACCACCCCCGAGGATGTCGAGAAGCTGCTGGAGAAGGTTGAGCCGATCTTTCCGCGCGAGAAGGTGCAGATCGCTCGCTTTGGCCCCGGTGTCGCCGCGCATCTCGGCTCCGGCGCCATGGGCGTGACGGTGTTTGAGGGATTTGAGGAGTAGGGGCGCAGCGTTCGCCTTTATCGCTCTGCGACAAAGATGAATGCCTTGCTCTTACAGGCGATCCGACCTATGCACAACCCGGAGCATATTATCCATCTGGGCAAGGTTCTGGCCAGCGAGCAGCGGCGCGGCTGCGATGATGCCACCACTGCCGATGGCCTCGACCGCTTCCTCGACCTCTGGCAGGCCCAGGCGGATGTCGACCTGGGCCTTGATGCGGTTCAGGTCGCCCTAACTCTGCTTGATGATTACGCCGGCCAGACGATCCGCGAGCGTCAGATGCGGGTCGCCCAGGCCGTCGAGGGTCTGCGCGCGCTGTTTCGTCCCGCAGACCGGGAACCGGGGCCCGCGCCACAGGCAAAAAAGCCCCGCGCAGAGCCCAAGCGTCTGCCTAAAGCCACGCATCCTCCGCCGGTGGCTCCTCAGCCGATAAATTCCCAGCCAATAGATCCAAACCCGCACCACGCACCACACAACCCGCACCACGCACTACTCAGCCCCGGCGACCCGCTGGATCTTGTGCCCGGTATTGGCAGGAAGGACGTGCTGGCCTTCAGGCGTCTCGGGCTGCGCACGATTGAAGATCTGCTCTACCACTTTCCGCATCGCTACGATGACTACAGCTCGCAGAAGCAGATCGCCGACCTAGCGGTGGGCGCAACGGAGACGATCATCGGCACGGTGAACGACGTACGCCTGGTCGGTGGCGGCCCGCGCCCGCGCGTCGAGGTTACGGTGGGGGATGCGACCGGGGTGATCAAAGCGGTGTACTTCAACCAGCCCTGGCTCACGAAGCAACTCCCCGCCGGAAAAATGATTGTCCTCAGCGGGAAGATTGGCGCGTACGGCGGCGTGCGCCAGATGACGAGCCCGACCTGGGAACCCTACGTGCCCGACAGCGACGCGCTGATTCACACCGGGCGGCTGGTGCCGGTACACCGGCTCACCAAGGGTCTGCTGGATCGCAACGCGCGCAAGGTGATCAAGCACCTGGTGGATCAGGTGGCACCTCGGCTGCCCGAGTATCTGCCCGAGGTGACGCGGGCGCAGGCCGGGCTGCTCTGCCTGCCCCAGGCCATCGCGCAAATCCACTTCCCTGCCACCGCCGACGCGCTCGTGCATGCGCGCGCCCGCTTGGGCTTTGACGAGTTTCTCTTTATTCAGATTCACGTGGTGCAGCGCAAGCTGCTCTGGCAGGGCGAGCTTGGCTACCAACTGCGTTTCGTTGAAGATGTCCACGCGGATCTTCTGGCCCAACTGCCCTTCGCGCTCACCGGCGCGCAGCAGCGCGCCCTGGGTGAGATCTTCGCTGATCTGGCCCGCCCGGTGCCGATGGCCCGTCTGCTCCAGGGCGATGTCGGATCGGGCAAGACCGTGGTGGCCGCCGCGAGCCTGCTCCAGGCGATTGCCAACGGCTTCCAGGGTGCCCTGATGGCGCCCACCGAGATCCTGGCCGAGCAGCACTACAAGGGGCTGAAGAAGCTGCTTGGCCGGGTGCGCGTGCCCCGCCAGACCAAGCAGGAGGCCGAGGGCGGGGGCTGGCGCGCGCGTATGAGCGCCGAGGAGGCCGCCCAACTCGCCGAGATCAAGGCGCTGCTGGGCATGACGGTCGAGGACGATATGGATGGCCAGGGCGTGCGGGTGGCCTTGCTCACCGGCAGCCTCGGCGTCAAGGAGCGCCGCCGCGTGCTGGAGGGCATTGCCAAGGGCGAGGTGGATCTGGTGATCGGCACCCACGCGCTGATCACCGAGAGCGTGCAATACCACAGCCTGGGCCTGGTTGTGGTGGACGAGCAGCACCGCTTCGGCGTCGAGCAGCGCCAGCGCCTGCGCAACAAGGGCTTCAACCCGCACCTGCTGGTGATGACGGCCACGCCCATCCCGCGCACCCTGACGATGACGATCTACGGCGACCTGGATGTCTCGGTGCTTGACGAGTTGCCCCCCGGCCGCCAGGTGATCCGCACACGCTGGACCACCCGCAGCGACCGCGCGAAGGTCTACCGCCACATGCGCAAGGAGATCGAGCAAGGTCGTCAGGCATTTGTGGTCTGCCCGCTGGTTGAGGAGAGCGATAAGATTGACCTGCCCTCGGTAGAGGAGATGTACGAGACGCTGCAGAGCGAGGTTTTTCCTGACCTGCGCGTGGCCCTGCTGCATGGCAAGATGTTGCCCCGCGAGAAGGATCAGATCATGGTGGCCTTCCGCGACCACGCCTACGATATTTTGGTGGCCACGGCGGTGATCGAGGTGGGCATCGACATTCCCAACGCCTCGACCATCCTGATCGAGGGGGCCGAGCGCTTTGGCCTCTCGCAGTTGCACCAGTTCCGTGGCCGGGTGGGCCGTGGCCAGCACCAGAGCTTCTGCATTCTGATCCCGTACAAAGAGAACGAGACTAGCGTGGATCGCCTTGAGGCTCTGGTACAGACCAGCGATGGCTTCAAGCTCGCCGAGATCGACCTACAGCTACGCGGCCCCGGCGAGTTCTTCGGTACCCGCCAGAGCGGCACGCCTGACCTGAAGGTGGCCCAACTCGCCGACAGGAAGCTGCTTTCCGCCGCGCGCACGGCGGCCGAGGCCATCCTTGGCGCTGACCCGCTGCTCACCCAACCCGAGCACGCCCTGCTCAAGCAGAAGGTGGACGCCTTCTGGGTTGAAGCGCGCAAGGCGGGGTGATATCTGGGGATGACTGCGCCCTTCCAGGGCGGGCGCAACATGCCTGGGGGCGCCCCAGACTTCGCTTTTTGGCGAATCTACCCCAAATCCCCGCCGAAGGCGATGCTGCAACCGCCCAGCCCCGTCACTCCGTCACCCCCCCCGCCGGGTGTATAATTGCATGCACGGAGAAGCATGGAAACGCTCTGGCTCGGCTATGACGGCCTCGATCTGCCCTTCCGCGAGATTGTGGCGGTGCTGCTCTACCAGCCCGCCCTCGATCTGCGGATCACCCTGGCATTCGGCCAGGGCGGTTGCAAAGTCGCCTCCGGCGGGGGTTTGGGGGTGGCAAAGCCACCCCCGAAAGATCTTTTTTTTGTTGGTTTTTGGCGGCGAAGCTGCCAAAAACCAACAAAAAGCGAGGTCTGGGGCGCAGCCCCAGCGACTTTGCATCAGCCCTGGGCATTCGGCAGCGTGCCGCACGGCGTGCAGGCGGTAGTGGTAACATCTGGCGGGGCCTTCCTGCCCGCCCGGTGGTGCGCCCACCAACTGCATCGGCGCTGGGCGCACTGGAGATCTTGCCACAGTGGATGATCAAAAGACGGCCCTGCGGCAGATAGTGCAGCGGATCGAGCGGACTGGCCTGCGCGCCCCCGTCGCGATCTTGCTCGATGTACTCAGCCCCCTGGATGTGATCAGCAGCCAGATGGCGCTGTTCGCCCGCCCTCTCGTGCGCGGCACCGGCCTCTATTCCTACGCCAGCCTGCTCACAGATACGGCCAGTTGGCAAGAATTACGCAAGCTGCTTGCCGGTTAGCGCTACCTCAACGTCACCTCCCGATGGGGATGCGAGGGCAACTTCGGCAGCCCCAAGGGCTTTGACGTAACCATGTTTGCCTGTCAATAGTGTTGACAAAGCCGATCCTTTGCGTTACACTCGAAAGAGTAAAGTCGGCGATGTTGTAAAGAGTTGTCATACGTGTCTCATCCTCCGGGAGTTCGCCCATGGTTCTCGCGCCCCAGACGCTGATAATTTTGCTGGTCACGCTGGTGGTTGTCAGCATGACTTGGCTTCATCACGCGCGTGCGCTCGCCGGGCGGCTGCCCTCACGCCGCCCGCTGCTGGCCCTCGACGCCCTGCGCAGTGCCCTCGGGCGCGGCGCGGAGACGGGCCGGTCGCTCCACGTCTCGCCAGGATCTGGCCTGATCGGGGCGGGCAGCGGTACGCGCGGAACCACTGCCGAGACCTTCGCCGGCCTCATGGTGGCGAGCCGGATTGCCGAGGAGGCCGCCTTAAATGGTGCGCCTATCCTGGTCAGTTCCGGCGATGTGATCGCACACCTGTCGCTGCGCGGCGCGGTGCGCCAGGCATACCAGCAGGCTGGACAGACTCAAGACTACGATGCCGCCAAGGTGATGCTGCTCGCCCACCAAGATGCGGTCGCGTATGCCTCGGGGGTGACGACACTCTATGGTCGCCAGCCGATCGAGGCAAGCGTACTCGTCGGGAGCTTCGGCCAGGAGTTCCTGCTGATCGGTGAGTCCGGCGCGCAGCGCAACCTGCCGCAGGTTGCCGGATCGACGAATAGCGCCGCCCTGCCGCTGATGCTGCTCACCACGCCCTCCACCCTAATCGGCGAGGAGATCTTCGCCGCCGAGGCGTACCTCGCCGCCGATCCGGCGGCGCAGTCGCGGCTGATGACTCAGGATCTGTTGCGTACGGTGGTGATCGCGCTGGTGATCGGCGGACTCGTCTATGGCCTGATTCCGCCCTCGTTTGGGCTCCCGTCACTGGCCGGGATCTGAG
>CAISPW010000112.1 GCA_903887465.1 uncultured Oscillochloris sp.
AACGCGGCCTATAACCAAATTGCGAACGTAGCGCCTGATGCCTTCGGGCCAGGGCGTAGGGGCTGTGTAGTCCAGCCTGTCAGGATTGCCCTGCCAAACCGGAAGCAAGCGTCATAAAACGCTATGCTTTTGGATACTATCCGCTACCCGCCAAACAGCAACCCCACCAGGTAGTCCGCCGTCGCCCCCGCGTTGGTGTACTCGTTATTGCTGAGTACAATCACCGTCAGGCCATCGTCGGGGTAACGACCGAGGTACGTCACCGCGCCGCTCATCATGCCAGGGTGGTAGATCACCCGGTGGTTGAAGCGGCTCTCGATCTTCCATGCGTAGCCGTAGTTAAAGAAGTTGGGCGTGTACATTTGGGCCAGCACGTCGAGCGGCAGCAGGGTGCCGGCGTCGAGGGCTTGGGCCAACGTATAGAGGTCGTCTACCGTCGAGAAGAGGCTGCCGGCCGCAAAGAGGTTGCTGGTGTCGATTAGCGTGGCTGGCGTGCCGACCCCGATATAGCCGCGTGTGCCGCTCAGGGCCGCGCCGTCGCCCGTGTCGTAGCCCGTGTTGAACATTCCCAGGGGCAGGAAGATATGCCCGCGCATATAGGCCGGGTACGCCTCGCCCGACACATCCTCGATCAGCTTGCCGAGGACGACATAGTTTGAGTTCGTGTAGTGGTAGACCGAGCCAGGGGTAAACTCCAGGGGCAGATTACGGAAGCGGGCGATCACCTCGTCGGGGGTGGCGGGCTTCGTCTCCACGTCGGCGTAGGCCGCGAAGTCGGTGTAGTTCTGCAGCCCCGAGGTATGGGCGAGCAGATCGTGAACCGTGATCGCGCCCCAGTCCGCCGGGCAGTCGCGCAGGTAGGTGCAGATCGAGGCGTTCAGGTTGACCTTGTCCGCCTGCACGAGCTGCATCACCGCCAGCGCGGTCAGGGGCTTGCTCACCGAGGCCAGCCGGTAGCGCGTCTGCACACCCGCAGGGATGTTGAGTTCTTGGTTGGCTAGGCCGTAGCCCTTGCGGACGAGGATCTGTCCTCGGTAGGCCACCAGCGCTGACCCGCTGAAGCTGCCTTGCGTGGCGAGCTGCCCCAGGTAGGAGTCCATCTGCGTAGCGACCGACTGGAGATTGGGGATGATCTCGCTTGGCTGAGCCGGGACAAGTATGGCGGCCAGGGGCGCGCTCGTGGGTTCGGCAGAGGTCGGCGCAGCCTCCGGCATGGGTGTTACTGTCGGTAGCACCGTGGGTTGGCCCGTCGGATTGGCGGTTGGCAAGGGGACGAAGCTTACGATGTGTGCGGGCAGGTCGCCCGAGCGTGGGGCGCTACATGTGGTGAGCAGCACCAGCAGGCAAAGAGCCAGCCCAACAAGGCGGGCGTTCGAACGCATGGATGCGGATCCTCCGGGGTTGCCTGAAAGCAGAATTTCGGTATTGTACCACGCCTCCGGCAAGGGTTTGAGCCACAGCTTTAATCGCGCCCACGGCTACGTTGCCAGCATACGGAGCGGACTTCTCCTTCTGCGCAGAACCTCTTTTTAATCCCTCAGAATTGAGGCGTAACGCGGCAGGGCGACACGCTTGACCGCTAGCTCGTCGTCGCGCCAGCCGTCGGGGGCAAGGGTGATGCCGTGGCGGGCGGCCATAGCCGCAGCAAAGGCGCGCATCAGGGCTGCGGGCGTGGGCGGGGCGTGCCGCAGTTCGGCGAGGCCGACCACACGGGCGGCCAGCCCAGCGGCCAGCGCCTCGGCATCTCCAGGCGCGATGCTCAACAGGCGGGCCAGTTCCGCCCCCGGCCAGCGGGTGTAGATGCCGACCTGGAACAGGATCCCGTGGCGACGGCGCACCTGCGCGAATCCCACCAGCTTGCGCCCGCCGGATAGAATCTCGTAGGGCGAGCGTCCGGCAAAGCATGCCCGCCGCAGCAGCGGCGCGAGCGTGCGCGTGTCCTCACGGGCGTCTGGCACCGCGATCAGATCGGCAGACATCCCCAGGCTCCCCAGCGCCTCGGCCCAGACCGCGCCCAGCCAGCGGTAGGACTCGCTTACGTCCGAGCGGGCCAGGGGATGTCCCGGCGGCAGCACCAGATCCTGCATCAGCAGTCCGGGCACGAACAGCACAGCGCTACCACCGCTGGCCCGCCGGTGCAGGCTCACCCCGGCGGCGGCGCAGGCGACTAGGTCAACATCGGCAAGTTTCTGGCCCGATCCGATCACCAGGGCCGGGGCGGGCGACTCATACCAGCGCAGCGCCGCCACGGGCAGCGTTTGAAGACCGGCCAGCAGCGCCTCGGCGGAGGCCAGATCATCTTGGGCCGTGCCCGCGCTGTGGGGCAACAGACGCCATAGGGTTGTACTCATATGGAAGGGATCGGGGAGGGCTTGCCCCTCCTCGCAAAAAAACACTATTCGAATAGCCCGAACTGCTCGGGCGGATCATTATGCCCCGGTGGCAGGCCGAAGCGGTGCGCGGCGGCGAACGCAGCCTCGGGGCCGGCCCAGCGGTGGCGGAACATCCGCACCCGGTCGTGCCGGTCGAATGTGACTCCCTCCGCATCCAGCAGTTGGCGCTGCTCCAGGCCGCGTGTGCTGATCGCGCCATCCTGGCTCACGATCCGCTGCCATGGCACCTCGGGCGCGTGCGCCCCCATCGTGCGCAGTGCCTCGCCGACGGTGCGGGCGTCACAGCCGCCGCCAACCATCGCCGCCACATCACCGTAACTGGTAACCTTTCCCTCTGGGATCTGCTGGGCCAGCAGGTAAATCCTCGCGTAGAGTGGGGGCGTTGTCGTCATGCGATCCTACCTTCGTCAAGGCCATACGTCACTTAGCAGGCGGTCCGCCGCCTCGCCCCGGCCAAAGGCCAGGATGATTGGCTGACGAGTGCCGGGGTAGTGCGGCACGTGAGTAAGCGGCGTCGCGCCGGGGCCGAGCGCGGCCAGCGCCTCGGCCTGGGCGGCGGGCGTCGCGTCGGCGGGCAGCAGCACCAGGGCCGGGCCATCGGTTGGCAGCGCCGAACCCGTGTAGCCGTAGGTCGGCACGCCGTAGGTCAGAAAGCGCAGCGTATCCGTGCCGCGCAGCTTATCGGGCAGGTAGACCCGCACCGCCCGCAGGGCGGAGTCGGCGCTGGCTGCGGGGGCCTGGGCCGCCTCGCCCAACGCCGTCTCCAGCAGATCAAACTCGCCATAGACTCGCGGATCAGTTCGCATCACACCGAAGTAGATCCAGACGTTAAATCCCAGACTGAAGGCCAACAGGCTCGCGGCGACGATCTGGCGGCGGCGGTGGCCCGGCTGCAACAGCAACGACTCAATCGCCAGCGCGGCCAGCATACATGCCGGGGCGAGCATGCCCAGGGCGCGCATCGCGTGGGGCGCGTCGCTGCTGAAGATCGCCGGCACCAGGTAGACGGCGGGGATGGCCAGGATCGCCAGCCGCCCACGGCTGCGTGGTGCCCGCAGGGCCAGGGCGATGCCGATCAGCAGCAGCAGACCGGTGGCCGGGTCGAGCATAGGCACGTCAGGCAGATGGTGGCGGCCATTGGGCTCGCCCTGTACGTGCCACATCAGCAGGTAGCGCGCACCGTTGTGCAGTAGCAGGCCCAGGGGCGTGTGCGTGTCCAGGTAGCTCGTGTTCAGCACCGACACCGCAGCAACGCGCCGGTTGTAGCCCGCGTAGTTCTGGGCGATGTAGCTCAGCAGCGGGGCCATCGTCAGGATGCCCACGCAGCCCGCCACGAGCAGCCCCGGCATGGCGCGACGCCAGGCGTTTGGTGAGCGGCCCAGGCGGATCAGCACGACCACCGCCAGGGCGATTGGTGCCACACGCCCGGTGTGGTAGGCGTAGGTGGCCAGGCCCGCGCAGAAGCCCGCCAGCCCCAGTTGCAGACGATAGCGTGCAGATGGCCGCCAGCCAATCTGCACGCTACCGTCTGCAATCTGCAATCCCCGCCAAGCCAACCCCACGGCGGTCAGCGTGAGCAGATGGTCGAGGGTGGCCGGGAACGCCCAGCGGCTCATGCTCAGACCCCACGAGGCCCAGGCCAGCAGGGCGGCGGCGATCAGTGCGGGCCGCCTGCCGATCAGTGGTGTGGCCGCCCAGAATACCGCCAGCGGCGTCAGCCCGCCGATCAGCGCCGACACCAGCCGGTCGCTCCAGACGTGTGGGCCAAGCCCGCCCACCACCGGTGCCATCAGGTAAAACAGCAGGGCCGGCAGGTCGGCACCCTCGGCCACGTATACCGGTCGGTAGGTTGGATCGCTCCAGATCTGGAGCGCCTGGAGTCCGTGGCGCGACTCATCACGCCAGAGGCCAGCGGGTTGTCCGCCCAGGTCGTACAGGCGTAGGAAGAGGGCCAAGCCGACGATGATCATGAGCCAGAGCAGATCGACTCCCCTCTCCTCTTGTGGGCGAGAGGTTGGGGGCGAAGGGTTCGCCAGCGTCAGCCCGGCCCAAGCACCCACCAGCAGCCCGGCCATGCCCAGGGCCGCTGGCAGACCCGCCCGCAGCGCAAGCAGGCTGATCAGGGCCAGCGCCATACCCGCCCAGCCGACCGTCGGGCGTGGGGCCACCCAGCCCCAGGCCCGGCGTATACCGCTGCCGAGCTGCGGTGCGAAGACCAGTGTAGCCAGGGGCAAGATCGGCCACCAGGGCCAGCCCACCGTGGGCAGCAGGTAGCCCGCATCGCTCGGCCGCGCAGCAGCCCAGCCCATCGCGAGCGCCATAGCCACCCCGGTTCCAAACGAGATCGCCGGGTGTGCGCCCAGGCGAGCCAGCAGCAGCCAGACAATCAGCGGCATGGCCAACAGGTAGAGGCTGCGGGTCGGCGGCGGCAGAAGATATCGCCCCGAGCTCGGCGTCAGGGCCACATCCGTCAGGGCCACCCCGAGGTCGCGCAGGTCATCGGCGGGCGTGTAGGCGGTGGTCTGGAAGGTAAGCGCCGTCTCGCCCGTATCGGCGCTGGGGGCCAGAAAATGGTAGCGCCGCCAGCTACGACCAACGGCAAAGCTACCCAGGCTCACCCCAACCGCTTCGGCGTCCAGCGTGGGGGCGGCGACGCCCTCAGGGCGCGGGGCGGACATACGCAGGGTGACAATTGCCGGTTTGCCGTCGAAGCCATAGAGATAGACCCCAAAGAGCGGCTCTGACCAGCGGTAGATATCAGTCGCGTTTTGCTCCACCCCGTAGAACCGCACCAGCGTGTGTTGGTCGCCGGTCGCGCCGGCACGGACGGTACCGCCCGTCACGGCCTGCGTGGCCCCGAGCAGCATCGCGGCCAGAGAGATCAGCAGAAGCAGCGTTGGCACGACCGCCCAGCGGTGCCGATGTTTGGCGGCAGAGGTGAGTGACATTCCAAGATCCGTGGCTCGTCGGTGTTCAGCGCGCCATTATACCCGACGCACGTACGGGCGAAACATCGCCACATGATCCGCTGAATACACAACATAATCAGGCGGCGCTGCCCCTTTTACCGCCGCCGCAGCCTAGATAACCAGGGCGGTTGCAATGTTGCTGGGGCTGCGCCCCAGACCTCGCTTTTGGTAGATTCCTGGTGGCGAAGCCGCCAAGAATCTACCAAAAAAAGATCTTTCAGGGGTGACGCAGCCCCCGCCAGAGACGACATTTGCACCAGCCCTGCCTAGATAACCGTCGCGTTTGACAAGATCAACGTCTCCGGCTATACTACGCGAGTTGTGACGAGGACGACCGCTTCGGCGGAACGCTCAAGGCCAATCGAGAGTGGGGAAAACGGGGCAGCGCTTCGGCCTGCACCGCTTTTTTACGCCTTGTGGCCAGCACAACACCCGTCGTACCTTACCAACTGATGCG
>CAISPW010000113.1 GCA_903887465.1 uncultured Oscillochloris sp.
ATCACTGAGTCCAACGGCGTCACATGCGAACCCGCATGGGCTACCGACCATCACCCTGCGTCTCCTCGGCGGTTTTCACCTGGATCGTAACGATTCCCCCGCAACTCCCGCTTTGACAATGCGTATGCAATCGCTCGTGGCCTTTTTGATCCTACATCGCGAAGCACCGCAACCACGCCACTATCTCGCTTTTCAGCTCTGGCCTGACTCGACCGAGCAACACGCCCGCGCCAACCTGCGCAAGTTGCTGTTTGAACTGCGCGTGGTCTTCCCGCTGGTAGACACACTGCTCCACATTGACCGCCAGCATCTTATGTGGCGACCCGATGTGACGAAGGTGCATCTGACACTGGATGTTGTCACCTTTGAGCAGTTTGCGCTACACCATGAGAATGTGCCTGACTTGGAGCGAGCAGCCGCGTTGTATCGGGGCGACCTGCTACCCGAGGTCTACGACGACTGGATCGGCCCACACCGCGAACATCTGCGCCAGATCTATGAGGCAACCCTTGAGCGGCTGATCACACTTCTGGAGGCACGGTATGACTATGTGGCGGCGCTGCATTATGCCGAGCACCTGTGTCAACACGACCCCCTCTGCGAGACGACCTACCAAACCCTGATGCGGCTGCACGCACGTCAAGGCAACCATGCGGGAGTCGTGACGGTGTACCAGAACTGCCAGACAGTCCTGCAGCGTGAGCTTGGTGCGGCTCCAAGTCCATCCACTCACGCAACCTATGTGCATCTCATTAGTTCCAACGCCAGTGAACCACCAGCTACCGTGGCGCTGGTTAACGCAGAAAATGCCCAGGTCAGCAGTGCGCTGTATCACTTGAGTTGTACGGTAACGGCGTTGGGAGGAACACCACAAACCGATATGAGCGTGCTGAACGCCCCCATTGCCGAGCATCTCGGTGATCTCTTGCTCCAGACAATGCAATACGACCAATCTCGTATTGCCTACCGGGCTGCGCAACTCGTCTTATCAGAGCGAGACATGATCGGCCAAGCCCGCCTCATACGCAAGTGTGGGGCCAGCTTCACGGCCCAGCATCGCTTTACCGATGCCTTGAAGTCTTACGCTGCTGCGGCCCACACGCTCGGGCAATTCGCGGAGGATGCGGCCCCCTCTGCGCTGTTCTGGCGGCGGGAATGGATTGAGATCCACCTTGGGCAAATGTGGGGACACTACTTTTTAGCGCAGCCCTCCGCCTACACGGCTCTATCTGCCCATGCGAATCCCGTGATCAATCGCTCCGGTAGTGATTGGCAGCGCTTTCAGTGGTTCCACTATCAGGCAGCCATAGGCAACCAGCGCGAACGCTACACGCCCTCGTCCGTCACGCTGGGCCTTTGCCAGACGGCTCTAACTGTCGCTGAGGCAAGCGGTGAATCGGTTGCCATGGCGATGGCATTGCACGGTCTGGGCTTCACGCACCTCGGGCGCGATGAGTTTCAAGAAGCTGAAAAGCAATTTACCGCTGCTATCGCCCTTGCCGAACACGTCGGGCAGGCGCGGATCGCGGTGCAGTGCCACGCCTACCTGAGTATTGTGCTGCGCAGACAAGGGCACCTCGCAGCAGCACAGCAGATTGCGACCATCACTGCAAAGAAAGCGCAGGCCGGAAGCCTGCCCGCCTATGCTGGCATAGCGCAGGCTAACCTGGCATGGGTCGCTTGGCGTCGGGGCGACCTGCGCCGCGCCGAGGCACTGGGGAAAGCAGGGCTCATCCTGATGTGTCAGGCGGTGACGAGCTTTCCCCACACCTGGCTGGCCCGCTTCCCCCTGCTCGCGGTCGCCCTTGAAACAGACCACCTCACGGTCGCCCTTGAATACGCCCACGCCATGCTCGTCACCTCCCAACAGCGGCTCCCCAATACCCTAAGCGCAGCCCTGGAGGAAGCACTGCACTCCTGGGAGCGCAATCAGCCCGACCGGGCCACGCACCTGCTCCGGCATGCAGTCGCCCTCGCACGTACGCGGGGTATCTCTGAGCGCACCGCGCCCTACGAGTATGCCACGTAGCCGGGGTAACGCGGGGGTAACGGGGGACGGGGTATGAACTATCCAGTAAGAGAAACTCTTGCTCAAAGGAGTACTGAGATGACCACACACTACCATAGACCTGTTTACTCTTTCGGTCTGGTGATATTCATTATTCTTAGTTGCATCAGTAATAGCGCACTGGAAACGCCGATTTCCGCACAGCAAATAATAAGTAATACTCCAAATTGTGTAATTCAAAGAATACCACAAGCAACAAATGACGCATCTGATAAGGCTTTGGTACTCATTCGAGGGCTAACATCTTCCGCCGATGCTTTTCAAGATCAATATAACGAGTGGGGAGAGTTGATTAAAGCGATAGGAAGCCTTTATGGCGGAGTTCTTTTTTTTAGTTACAATCGAAATAATCAGCAAAACCCCTATGCCTATTCCGAAGAGGACTCAAGTCGTGGAATTTTTGACTACCACGTACCTTTGCTAAAGGATCTACTGGAAAACTGCCAACAAAAGTATCCCCAGTACAAATGGTTTCATCTGATCGGCCACAGCCAGGGAGGGGTGATCGCGACTGAATATATGAAAGCTTACGGCCTTATGCCAAATACTGCTGCTCAACGTGTTGAGCGCGTTCTTACGCTTAATTCTCCCATAAACGGGATGTGGCTGACGTATTGCACGAATGTTTTACGCCTATCTATATGCGACCAGGGTTTTCAGCTATTAAGAAAATACGCACGAGATACACCAAGCGGTATTGAACTTGGTTACATGTACCAAGATCGTGCTAGCTATCTCGTTTCGAACACGAGAACTGCAGAGATGATCTCGTGTCGAAAAACTAGATACGGTTTAGAGTCAGACGTCGGGTATCGAAACCTAGCAAACAACCAGGATATGGTAGTTGGTTCTAAGGAGGCTCTTACAAACTCTGTGTTCGGAAGAGGATTCAACTTGGGGATAACCGGTGATTTGGGACACAACCTTATTCACAGAGATATAGCGAGTCATCCTGATGTTCAGGATGACATATACAAGTTTCTTAGTCTGCCTGTCATCTGCGGGAGCCCATCAACACCTCTTTCAGACTCCGCCTCCTTTCTCGCCGACATCACCCTCCCCGACGGCACAATTGTCGCACCTGGGCAGACGTTGACCAAAACCTGGCGCGTGAAGAACACGGGCGGGACGACCTGGGGCAGCGGCTACCAGTTGGCCTTCCGCGATGGCGACCGCCTGGGTGCGCCGGATACGGTGAATGTGAGCGGGGTTGCGCCTGGGAAAGAGGCCGACCTGAGCGTGCCGCTCCAGATCCTGTCCAGTCTTGCGCCGGGCATCTACAGCGCACACTGGCAGCTACGCAACGCCCAGGGTACCTACTTCGGTCCATCGCTCTGGTTTAACCTGCGCGTGCCGAACATCCAGCCATCAACGGGCAACGCGGTTAACGTCAATCTCGTAAGCCTGACCAGCCCCGCGAATGTGAGTCCTGGGCAACGCTTCCAGCCAGAAATCACGGTGAACGTGACCGGAGGCGAGTTGCGCCAGGATCGCGGCGATATGCTCAAACACTACAGCGGTGATAACTACAGCGGTTTCCCGCACATCGCCGTCGTAGGTCGTGCGGCTACCGGCCAGCCCTACACCTTCCGCTTCTCTACCGACTACCCAATGGTCGCTCCGAATGCCAGCGGCACCTACGAGAGTCGCTGGCGGGTTTGGGCCAATGGTGGCTGGGTTGGTCCGGAGATAGCGATCCGTTTCGGCGTCTATCAGAGCGGAGCGAGCCGCCCACCGAACCAGCCCTCACTTGTCAGCCCTGGCGACTGGGCCGTGTACATGAGCGGTCAGACACCATCGCTCTGCGCACGTGATAATGGCGACCCCGATGGCGACCAAATCAGCGCCTACTACTTCGACATTTATCAGAGCGGGCAGCTCTGGAATAGCGGTTGGAGCAGCAGCAACTGTGTCAACGCCGCAGGGCTGGGCGACTTTGGCTACCAATGGCGGGTCAAGGTACGCGACAGCCAGGGCGTCGAGAGTGACTGGAGTCCTACTTGGCACTTCAACATCTACTCGACCAACTTCACGCTGAGCAACTTCAGCTTTAGTCCGTCCAGCCCGTCGAACTCCCGCACCGTCAGTGTGCAGGCCACCATCCAGGGAAATGCGGGCCACGCCTGGCGTCGCTTGTCGGTAAACACGGCGAATGACGGATCGGGCAGCGGCGAGTGGCGCCAGTTGGCCGGTTGGCTCGATTCACCCACCTTGGTTGCAAACTGGGAGACCTTCCACGATGCCGAAGGGCCGCATCGTTTACGCCTTGAAATCAAGCGTTCTGAGAGCGATCCGAACGTGGTGGTCGAGGAACGGGTTTACACTGTAACCCGTGGCGTCCCCAGCCAGCCGGTGCAACTGGCACCCCCAAGCAATTTCTGGTCGAACGAGCGTAGCATCACCTTCCGCTGGCAACCAGCTCTGCGCGCCACGAGCTACCGGCTGGTGGCAGGGACAAGCGCTGACCCAATCCAAGCACCAGTGCTGGATGTCACCCTCAGTGGCACTACTGAGTATACGGCCACCTTCACACAGGACTACGCCCGGCTCAACTGGAAAGTCTTCGCCCGTAACGAGGTTGGCGAAACCGACAGTGGCGGTAGCGGTGTGTGGCTCGGGATTGACCAAGTGCCGCCTATCTCGGCGGTGAGCGTCCAGCGAACGGCCTCAACCGTCTACGAGAACCAGTTCGCCGTCTCCTGGGACGGCAGTGACAACGCCTCCGGTGTGCATACCTACGACGTACAGGTGCGTAGCCTGCCGGACGGCCAGTGGACGGACTGGCTGACGGGCTACCCCTACGCCGCAGAGAACTTCACTGGTCAACCGGGTCGCACGTATGAATTCCGCACACGGGCACACGACATCGCCGGGAACCTAGAGGAGTACCCCACTACCGCTGACGCAAGTGTCTTGGTAGATCCCGCCCACCGACCGCCGATGGCCTGGTGGAATACCAGCTACCGCGTCAAACGGACGGTGACTGTTGTGAATCGGATGGCGAGTGGTGTGTTGCCTGCAAACTATCCAGTACAACTCCACTTCGATAGTAGCACCACCCCAACCGCCGCAGAGATCTACGATAGCTCGCTGGCCGTTGGCTTAGGCAACGATGTGCGGGTGGTCTACAACGACCAGACGGAACTGCCGCGCCAGATCAGCAGCTTTACCCGGACAGGGATTGACATCTGGTTCACCGCTGCAGCCGATATCCCTGCGGCAGGATCATCAACGAGCTACACGCTTTATTACGGGAACAGTCAAGCGAGTGCCCCTAGTTATAGCGCCGCTAATGTCTTTTCCCCCCAGGGCGATCCAAACACGCGCCTGCTGCTCTACCTCAACGAGGGAACCGGTACAACGGCGATTGATGCGTCGGGCAACGGCAATCATGGGAGCCTAGTCGGCAACTTCAGCCAACCCTGGCCGGCGGGCCGCTTGGCGAGCGGGCTGTTCTTTGATGGTGCCTCGCGGGTACGGATCGCCGATAACGCGAGCCTCCACTTTGGCAACCAGATCACGGTGCAGGCATGGGTACGACCGACAGTGATTGATAATGCGGCCCGGAATATTGTTTCGAAGATCAGCTCCACACAGGGCAGTGCCTTTCGTCTCTTCCTGCGCCAGGGTTATCCAATGTTCTCGGTTGACATGAACACCTATGGCTGCGGGGCTATCGGCAATTTCGTTCTCACGGCGAATCGTTGGTACCACCTAGCCGGAGTTTACGACGGTACTATCGTGCGGATCTTCGTGGATGGGGTCGAGGCGGGGCACTGCACTCCAAACGGACCGCCGCCACTCACCCAGGCGACCGGCCCACTAGTCATCGGAAGTTCGACCTACGAGAACGAACTGTTTATTGGGGACATTGATCAGGTCAAGATTGCGGCGACAGCCCAGACTTCCTTCCCCTATGCCCAGGTAAGCGTTGATCCATCTGCCGCCGCAGGCGCAGAAAAAAGCCCGCAGGTCATCGGCCCAACCGACCTCGTCCTCCAGAATCTGGAGGCCGTGCCCAATTCCACGGGCGATGTGCTCGTCCAGGCAACCCTGACGAATCAGGGAACCTTCCCAACCTACAACGAGTTCTTTGTGCATCTATACGGCAACCATACACCAACTGGGCCGGGCGACCTGACAAATAGTGTTGGCTTCTGGGTGAACACGCCGATTGCGGCAGGCGCAACGGTGACGCTGACAAATGTCATTTCACAGACAGCCTTTGGACGTCTCGCAACTCTCCAAGCTGCTGCCAGCGAGCAGACCTTTACGCTGACTGGACAGATCGACTCACTGGGCATGGTGAACGATAGTAATCGATCAAACAACATTGCCGCTGGCGCACCGATCTGTCTCGCATCCGCCGATGCCTATGAGAGTGATAATACCGTGGCCCAAGCTCGGCTTGTCAAAGTCGGACAAACAGAGCCACACACCTTCCACAAGGCGGATGATCAGGACTGGGTGAGCTTTACGGCAGTAGCAAAGCAAATCTATCGGATCCAAACGACCGACCTTGGCTCAACATCCGATACCATCCTTGCGCTCTATGACCGTGACGGTACAACCCTTCTGGCGACAAACGACGACTATAACAACACATTGGCCTCACAGATTGAGTGGACGGCACCAGTCAGTGGGAACTACTTTGTGCAGGTGCGGCACTGGAATCCCAACGCGGGTGGCTGTGGTACTACCTACAACTTCAACATAGCGACGGTGTTCATTCACGCTGTTGACCCAACGCCACCCTACTGTGTCTTGCGTACCGCAGCAACCGCAACCGAGCGTGAACTTGTCCTCCACGGTCAAGGGTTGAACTCACTGGGGGCATTGCTCCAATTCCGTAATACCACAACAGGCGCCACGTCAATTCATTTTGGGTTAGAAGTTAAGTGGGAGGGTACGAATCGGATCACGGTGGATATGGCAAAGATTGCCAAAATCCTCTGGACAGATCCGAAGTTGTCGCTTGTTGCACGCATCACTGATGGCTACAACAACTTTCAGCCACTTTCAGATTGGTCTGCACCGTTTGTGCTCGCCGATGATGCCGCTACATGTGGCGTGAGCCGACCAACGCGAACGGCGTTCATTGAAACCGTTACCCCGCCCTTCCCCTCCTGTGTCTTGCGGGACGCAACCAATGGGAGTGAGCGTCAGCTAGAATTGGACGGACGCGGTTTCACAACCCCCGGCGTATCGGTTCAGTTCCTCAATACGGCCACCAATGAGCCCTCGATCAGCTTTGCTGGGGAAATAAATTGGGAGAGTGATAATCGGATCACGGTAGATCTTACTAAGATCAAGGGCAAGCTTTGGACAACTCCCAAGCTGGCGCTTGTCGCCCGGATGACCGACGCCTCAAATACCTATCAGCCCATATCCGACTGGTCAGCACCATTCATCATTGCCGACGATGCGGCGACGTGCGGCATAAGTAGGCCGATCTTACCCACACCCACCGCGACAGCCACGGCGACCAATACCGCGACGCCAATCCCTCCAACGGCCACGCCAATCCCTCCGCCCATCGTCACTACCAATACCACCACCAGTATCACTACCGACAGCGCAACTCTCAACGTGATGGTGAACGCGAACAACATTAGTACCTCAGTTCGTTTTGAACTGACGTTGAGCAGCGGGGACTACACGAATGCAATCAGCGTGAGCGCGACACCCGCAACGGTGACGGGTCGCAGTGCGACGACGGTGAGCGCCACGGCGACGGGCCTCCTTCCTGGTACCACCTACTACTACCGTGTAGTTGCTACCAACAGTTCCGGGACGACGAACAGCAGTGAATTCACTTTCACCACGGCACAGGAGGTGAGCATGCCGTGGCGGGTGTATTTGCCGCTGACGAAAAAATAGCCGATAGCCGGACACCAGCGGCCATTTTCATACAGCAGTGTGCGTCGCAGTTCCGTAGAGACGCCCCGGCGGGGCGTCTCTACCGGGCCAGTTGTTCGGTAGGCCAAGGGATGTTCCAACATCAGCGATCAGCCGAGTTCGCCACCACGCTCGCTATCGCGATTCCTCCGCTGTGGGACAGACTACGGGCCATTTCGGCGATGCCAAGGGCGGTGGCGGTAACGTCGGCGGGGCCGTGTAACCGCAGCGTGGGGCGACCATCGGCATCGCGCACGATCTCAATGTCGATCATCCTCGGTCGGCTGGTGGGTATACTGGCGGCAGCTATGCCGCTCAGACCAACTCCGGGCGCCTTGGACACGGCATCTTTGGCTGCCCAGCGCGCCGCAAGCGACTGGTAACGCGGCGTGAGGCTAAAGGCATCACAGTGAACGGGCGGGCATCTGTGGTACACTCACATCGGTTTCAGAAGCGGATGCGCAACCCCTGATACCTTGTCTGGAAGCGGGAACCATGGCCAGCACGACGATATCCTTCTCCGACCGGGTTGACCACGCCCTCCACGATGCCGCGCTAAAAACGGCCCTTGCGCGGGCCACCGGGCGCTTTATCGACAACCGCGCCGAGGCCATCGGCGCGCTGAGTGATGCCGACGCCCTGCGCGATACCGCCCGCGCTATTCGCGCTGATGCCCTGGCGCACCTCGATGAGCTGCTCGTCCAGCTCGCCGCCAACGTCGAGCGGCGCGGCGGCAGCGTCTGCTGGGCCAGCGATGGCGAGGAGGCCCGCCGCTACATCGTCGATCTCGCCAAGGCCCGTGGCGTCCGCACTATCGTCAAGTCGAAGTCCATGGCCTCCGAGGAGATCCAGCTCAACCCCGCCCTTGAAGAAGCTGGCCTGGAGGTGGTCGAGACCGACCTCGGCGAGTATATCATCCAGCTCGCCGGTGAGTCGCCCTCGCACATCATCGCGCCCGCCATCCACAAGACCCGCGCGCAGGTGAGCGACCTGTTCGCCAAGCATCTGGGGATGCCGCCCACCGATGATATCCCGACCATGACTCAGGCCGCCCGCGTGGCGCTGCGCCAGCGCTTCCTGAAGGCCGATATGGGCATCAGCGGGGTGAACTTCGGCGTGGCCGACGAGGGCGCGGTGGTGATCGTCGAGAACGAGGGCAACGCTCGGCTCACCACCAGCCTGCCGCGCATCCACGTGGCGATCATGGGTATCGAGCGGATCGTCGCCCGCATGGAGGATCTCGGCGTGATGCTGCAGGTGCTGGCCCGCTCGGCCACCGGCCAGAAGCTCAGCGTCTACACCAGCATCATTAGCGGCCCAGCCCGCGCCGGCGAGGATGACGGCCCCGAGGAATTTCACCTGGTGCTGCTGGATAACGGGCGCGCGCGGATCCTCGGCGGCCAGTACGCCGAGGCGCTGATGTGCATCCGCTGCGGCGCGTGCCTCAATGCCTGCCCAGTCTATCAGGCTATCGGTGGCCACGCCTACGGCGGGGTCTACTCCGGCCCGATCGGGGCCGTCCTCACCCCGCTGCTCCAGCCCGACATGCCCGAGGCGGCTCTGTTGCCCCAGGCCAGTTCGCTCTGCGGGGCCTGCCAGGAGGTCTGCCCGGTGCGGATCGCCATCCCCGACCTGCTGCTGCGCTTGCGCGCCGACGCCGTGAAGGTCGGCAAGGCCCACCCGGTCGAGAAGGCCACCATGGCCAGCTACGCCCTAACGATGAACAGCCCGGCGCTCTACCGCGCTGGCGGGCGGCTGGCCCGCCTTGGCTCGCGCATAATCGGGCGCAAGGGGCGCATCAGAAGGCTGCCGCCACCACTCAGCGGATGGACACGCCAGCGTGATTTTCCGGCTATGCAAGGATCCAAGAGCTTTGGGGAGTGGTGGGAGGAGCGGGAGAAGAAACGCAGTAGCGCAAAAGAAACCCCGTGACGGTGCGTGCGCCCGGCCCGTGAACGAGCGGGTGGCCAACTAACTGAACTGCGAAGCCGTCCTACCGCGACCTGAACAAGTCGCCGTAGGGCGGCTTCGTAGTTGGTAGCCTGCGGACGCCAAACGACAGAAATCACACGCCCACCCTGCGCGCCTGGCCCGCCACCGCGTGGCTTCTGCGCGACTGCAATAGCAACATTACGGATGGATTACAGCTATCGGCGAACCGCGCTATCGCGTGGCGTGCCTATCCGTTTTAGCCGCATCGCTGCCGTTTTAGGGATGCAGATTTTTTTAAATCGTCCCGCTGCGCGGCGTGCTGCGTGATCTGCGGAATTTCGCCGCGCCCCGTGAGGAAGCTGGCCGAGGGTGCGGAGGCAAGGCCGGCGACACGCTCATCGGCCCAGGAGGTTTGTGTGTACCCAGAGCAGATCCTCATCCTCGGTGCCTACGGGCAGCGCAACCTTGGCGACGACGCCCTGCTGGAGGTGTTCCTTGAGCAGCTCAAGCCCGCACGTCTGGCGGTCAACTCGGCCTCGCCCGCCGAGACCAGCCAGCGCTACGGCGTCGAAGTGGTGGCGACCTACTCCCGCTGGCCGCGCCTGCGCCGCCCGCGCATCCTGCTGGGTTCCGACGCAATCGTGTTTGGCGGCGGCAGCCTGCTGAAGGAGCTCGAGGGCGGGCTGGTCGCCCGGCTGCTCTACTTCCTGCGCATCTTCCTGCTGCTGCTGTTCGCCCGGCTGATGGGCCGCCCCAGCGCCATGCTCGGCGTGGGCATGGGCCCGCTGAACCGCCCGATCTACCGCTGGCTGGCCCGCCACGCCGCCAACCTGACCGACCTGATCTGTGTGCGTGACCACGACTCGCACGACCTGCTGCGGGCGATTGGCGTCACCCGACCGGTCTATGTTACGGCTGACCCGGTCTTCACGATGACGGCCAACCCGCCGGCGGGCCGTCTGATCAAGCCCAATCATCTGGATAAAGCGCTTCTTGGGGAGGATCTCGCGCCGCGATCTTGCACGGTGGCGGTCATCCCGCGCTACTCGCTGGGTGCCGCCGAGGTTGACGCGCTGGTCGCCGCCTGCGACCACATGGTCGAGGCGTACGGGGCGCGCATCCTGCTGATACCTTTCCAGACCGGCTACCAGGAGAAGTTTGACGACGCCCACATCGCCCGACAAATCATGGCCCGCATGGGCCACGCCGACGCCGCCGAGGTGCTGGAGGCCGAGGGCGTGGGCGCGGCCATGGCGGCGATTGGCGCGGCCGACCTGGTGTTGAGCGCACGCCTGCACGGCCTGATCTTCGCGGCCCTCGGCGGTGTGCCGGGGGTGGGCCTGGACTACGAGGTCAAGGTGCGCAGCTTCATGCGTGAGATTGGCCAGGGCGATCTGGCGCTTTCGCTAGAGGATCTGGCCATCGGGCGGCTGCCGGGGCTGCTAGATACGGCTTGGGCCAGCCGACGCGAGCGGGCCGCCGTGATCACGGCCCAGGTGACGACCCTGCGCGTGCGCAGCCGGGAGAATTTCTCCCACTTCCGCGAGCTGACGGCCCGCCCAAAGGGCGGTGGGCTACTCAGCGGCGGTGCCATGCTCTTCGTTAGCATGACCGTGGTGAACGCTGGCAACTACCTGTTCAACCTGGTACTCGGGCGCTGGCTCGGCCCCTCGGCCTTCGCCGACCTGAGCCTGATGATCACCGCCCTGCTGATGATCACCATGGTCACGGCCACGCTCCAGACGATCAGCGCCAAGTTCTCGGCGATGCACGCGGCGGCGGGCGACCCCGAGCGGGTCTGGGCGGTGCGAGCTTGGCTGGGCCGCTGGGCCTGGGGGCTGGGGGGTCTGGCCCTAGCCGCTTTCGCCCTGGGCGCACCGACCTGGCAGGGCTTCTTCCAGAGCGCCTCGCCCTGGCCCTTTGTGATCCTCGGCCTCGGGCTGCCGCTCTACTTCGCCCAGGGCGTTGACCGTGGTGTACTCCAAGGGCAGGTGCGCTTCGGTGCCCTGGCCCTCAGCTACCAGGCCGAGATGTGGGTGCGGCTGGTGGGCGCGGTGATCCTGGTGGCCATGGGCTGGTCGGTGAACGGCGCAGTGGCCGGGGTGACGCTCTCGCTGGCGGCGGCATGGCTGGCTGGCTGGTGGCCGCTGGCCGCACGCGCCCGGCGTCCGGTGCCCGCCATCCGCCCCGAGGAGCGCGCCGCCGTCCTGGCCTTCTGCGGGCCGGTGCTGGCCGCCCTGGTCGGCCAGGTGATCATCAACAATAGCGACATCCTGATCGTCAAGCACTTCTTCTCGGCCGAGGTCGCCGGCCACTACGCGGCCCTGGCCCTGATCGGCAGAATCGTCTTCTTCGCCACGCTCTCGGTGGTGGCCGCCATGTTCCCGATCGTCGCCCAGAAGCAGCAGCGCGGCGAGCCCCACCGCCACCTGCTCTGGCTGTCCCTCGGCCTGGTGGTCGCTGCATCCCTGGCGGTGATCGCCGCGACCCTGGCGATCCCGGCCCTGATGGTGCGTTTGCTCTTTGGTGAGGCGTACCTGCCGATCGTGCCGCTGCTCTGGCTCTATGGCGTGGCGACCATGCTCTACGCCATGGCCAACGTGGTGATCAACTACCGGCTCTCGACCGGCGACGGCGGCGGCAGCGCCCTCTCGATGGCCGCTGGCCTGGCCCAGGTGGCCGGCCTGTGGCTCTTCCACGCGAGCCTGGAGCAGGTGGTGCTGGTGCAGGTCGTCCTGATGATCGGGCTGCTGGCGGCTCTGCTCGCCTGGGACTGGTGGCTGGCGAGAAAGGCGGGGGCCGGGGCGGGGGCTCAGAGGTCAGAGGTTCGTCTCTTGCCCCTGCGACGGCGCTGGCGCCCGCTACTGCTGGCCGGTGCCGCCCTGGCCGCCCTGCTGCTGATGTGGCAGGTGGCCGGTGCCCAGGGTCCCGGCGGCGACCCCGGCGCGGCCCAGCAGCAGCTGATCCAGATTATGCCCGCGCTGCGCGACAGCGAGGCCGAGCAGGCCGCCGGTGCCTACATCCCCGGCGTCGGCGCGGTGATCACCCTTGACCTGCTGCGCGGGCCGAACACCTTCAAGGATAAGCCCGCCGACGCCGGTGTGCGCGACTGGGCGATCTACCTGATGGGTGCCTTCGGCCCCAGGCTCAGCGCCGTGCCGCCCGGAGAGACGATTGCCATCTCGGTGAGCTACTACGACTTCGCCGCCCGCACCTACCATCAACTGGTGATCAGCAGCGCTGCGGCGAGCGTGAAGGATAGCGCGACCTACCGGATCTGGCTAGACGGGCAGCGCTTCGGCGGGGCCGCCTCGGCGGCTGACGCCCCGCAGATGGCCCGCACGCGCCTGAGTCCGGAGGTGAAGTAGCGATGGGCCGCAGCGATATGGCGACCGTCACCGATTCCAGCCCGCGCGTGCGCCCGCGCCTAGCCTGGCTCCGGCTCAATGCGCGGGCCGCGCTGGTGGTGCTGGCCGTGTTCCTGAGTACGCGGATCATGCTGCTGCTGGCCGTGTTCCTCTCGTCGGCAGCCATCCCGATGCCCTCCAGCACCAACGGCTACGCCAGCCCCGACAACCTCCTGCTCGACGGCCTGATCCGCCATGATAGCTGGTGGTATGTGAACATCGCCGAACACGGCTATACCATGGGCGACCTGGCGACCGGCCAACAGGGCACAGTGACCTTCTTCCCGCTCTACCCGCTGCTGGTCAAGCTGGTGGCCGGGCTCACGGGCGATGTATTCGTGGCCGGTGTGCTGGTGTCGAACCTCGCCTTCCTGGCGGCGCTCGGCTTCCTCTACGGGCTCGTGCGCCGCGAGTACGACGACGAGACGGCGGCCCGCGCGGCGCTCTACCTGGCGGCCGCGCCAAGCACGATCTTCTGCGCGGCGATGTACACCGAGAGCCTGTTCATCGCCCTGGTCTGCGCCACCTTCTACTTTGCGCACCGGCGCATGTGGGAACTGGCGGCGGCGGCGGGGGCGCTGGCGGCGGCCACCCGCAACACCGGCGTGCTTATGGCGGTCGTGATTGCCCTGGAAGGCATGTCCCAGCAGGGCATGCGCCTGCGCCCCGAGCGGCTGCTCGGCCCGACGCCCGCCGCGACGGCGCGAATCTGGGCGGATCACCTGCGCCGCCAGTTTGGCATAGCCCTGGCGAGCTGGCGCAGCCTGCTGGCGGCGGCCTATGTCGCGATTGGCCTGCTCCTGTACATGGCCTTCCTCCAACTGACCTTCGGCGACCCGCTGGGATTCATCCACGCCCAGGCCACCTGGGGACGCTCCACCTCGGCGACGGGGATCACCAAGATCTTCAGCAATGTGGTTACCAACCTCAACCTGGGGCCGAATCCCTGGGCCGGACAGCTCAACACGCTCACCGTGCTGAACGTACTCTCGACCGTGGGCTTTCTGCCGCTGGTGGTTATGTGCGCGTTCAAGCTGCGCCCGGCCTACGCCGTCTACACCGCCCTGACCTTCTTTGTCCCCCTGAGTACCGGCACTGTCGGCAGCATGACCCGCTACGTGCTGATGCTGGTGCCCTGCTTCGTGCTGCTGGCGGTCTGGGGCCGCCGCAGTTGGGTGGATCGGCTGGTGGTGGCGATCTTCCTGCCGCTGACCACCTACTTCGCCATCCTGTTCTCGCACTGGTACTTTATGGGGTGAGGGCGGGAGAGCGGCTGGCGATCCTTCTACGGCGGATAGAAACAGAGTCTGTGAAGCGCTTCGCCCCTTAGGCATGGTTCAACCCAGCTTGACCGTTTGCAGTGAACGTAGCATCGCCTTCCAGGCGGTCAGGAGTACCAGGCTGGAAGCCCGCGCTACAACGGTCAAGCTAGAATGGCCGATTTTGAACCATGCCTTACAGAAATAGCCCGTAGCTGAGGAATTATCTATGACAGCTCAGAGTATGCTGACCTGGCTCGGTGGCCTACGCCACCGCCTGCGCCTGCTGCGGGTCGTGATCAGTGTGATCCTGCTGGCGGCGCTGGCGGCGGGCGGCGCGCTGGCGCTGCGCGTGCTGCGCCCGGCGGCCCCCATCCAGATCCTGCCCGGCCAAAGCCTGGCCTGGGAGATCGCCCGCGCGGCGGGGCGCTCGGAGGGGGTGCAGTTTGTCTCGGGAGCCTACCTTCCCGGCGACCGGATGCTGCTCTATGCGCGTACCGCCGAGGCCGACCGCGCCCGCGTGCGCAACTGGGCCGCACTCCAGCTTGAGCCCTTCGCCGAACGGCTGGCGGCCATGTCGGCCAGCGAGCAACTGACCTGGGTGATCGACTTTGGCCCGCCCCCCGGCGAGCAGGAGGCGATCACGCTGCCCCTGCGCCGCGCCGCCGACCTCGCCTACTACCGCTATGTCAGCTCGGCACCGGGGCTGCTGGGCGCTGCGGCGGCCCCGGATCAACCTCAGACCTCGGCGGCCCCGCCCGCGCCCCAGGCCACGGCGGCCCCGGATCAACCCCAGGCCACGGCGGCTCCGGCGGTGGGAACCCCGAGCGGGACGCCCCTGCTGAACACCGCCTTCGACGAGGCCAGCGGCGCCCCGAGCGCCTGGCTGCCGCTCTCCGGCGTCTGGGCGGTGAAGGGCGGCATCTACAACCAGGGCGACAACACCGGCTACGATTTCATCAGCATGCTCAATGTCGCGCCGCAGACCCACTATATGTTCGAGGCCAAGCTGCGCCTGGGCGAGGGCGAGATGGGCGGCGGCTTCGTCTACAACGTCCCAGACACCAAGGCCCGCACCGGCGCGCAGATCGTCGACTTCGACCTCAAGGGCAGCTTTCTGCGCTGGGGACGCTATGACGACAAGGGTGCCTACGTCTACGAGGGCGGCGTAAAGCTGGATGCGCCGATCAGCGACGGTGGCTGGCACAACCTGCGCCTCGTCACCCACGGTGCCGCGAGCATGATCACCCTGGACGGACGCCAGTTCGGCCCGATCAAGAACACCAGCGCCAGCGGCCACGTCGGCCTGATCGCCTCGAAGACCAAGGTGGACTTTGATAACGTGGCCCTGACCGCCCTGCCCGAGACGGGCGGCGTCCCGCTGCCCCAGCCAACCGCCGCGCCCGCCCCAGCCACCAGCTTCCGTGACGACTTCGCCGACGGCAACGCGCAGGGCTGGCAGGTGCTCAGCGGCACCTGGCAGATCGTCGAGGGGGCATACCAGCAGACCGACCTGAACGGCTCGGATCTGGGCAGCGTGACCCCGTTCACCAGCGACAGCTTCACCATGACCGTGCGCCTCAAGCGGATCGCGGGCGACATCGGCGCGGGGCTGTACTTCAACATGGACAAGCGAGACAGCAAGGCCCGCAGCCAGATGATCAACTACACCCAGGTCGGCAAGGCCATCCAGTGGGGGCATTTCGACGACGGCGGCAACTTCGTCTTTGAGGGCAGCGCCCCCGTGCCCGATGGCAACGACGGGGCGTGGCACACCATAGGCGTGCGCGTGAAGGCCGGCGCGGCCGCCTTCTCCCTCGACGGCAAGGAGATCGCCACGGCGGTGAAGCTGGCCTACGCCGGCGGCTACGTCGGCCTGCTGTCCAGCCACAGCCGGGTGGCCTTCGACGACGTGACGATCAGCGCGCAGTAGCGAGACAACAATGCGACTCAACCGACTGCGGCCACTTCTCCCCGACGCCCTCGCGGCCCTGGCCCTGATCACCCTGCCGCTGCTGGTCTTCTGGCAGGTGTGGGCACCAAACGCGGGCGACCGGGTGATGTTCGGCGGCGACATCCTGATGGGTGCCTTCTCGACGCGCGTCTACGTCCACCAACTCTTCAACAGCGGGGCCGCCCCGCTCTGGAACCCCTACCAGCTTGCGGGCATGCCTCTGGCTGGCGATGTGCAGGTGGCCCCCTACTACCTGCCGAATCTGCTGCTGGACGTCCTCTTTCGCGGGCGCGACCTGACCTACGTGGCCTTCGAGCTACTGGTGGTGGCGCACTACGCCCTGGGCGGGTTGTTTCTGTACGCCTACCTGCGCGGCCTGCGGGTGGGGCCAGCGGCCGCCCTGATCGGCGCGGTTGGCTTCGAGTTTAACGGCTTCTTCGTCGGCCACCGGGGCCACACCAACATGCTTGAGGTGGTGGTCTGGCTGCCCGGCGTACTCTGGCTGCTGGATCTGGCCTGGCGTGCGGCCAGTTCCCGGCGCGCAATACTCTGGGCGCTGGCGGCCGGCCTGGCCCTGAGCCAACTGGTGATGGCCGGGCACCCCCAGGTGACGCTCTACTGCGCCCTGGCAATCGTCGGCTACGCGGCCTACCGCTGCGCGGGCGGCATCCGGCATGGCCAGGGACTGGGCCGCCTGCGCGACCCGGCGCTGTTCGGGCTGGCCGGGCTGCTGGCCGCCGGGGTCGCCGCCGCCACGCTGCTGCCGACCATCGAGGTACTCGGTCGCTCGCTGCGCAGCGACCCCTCCTACGACTTCGCCTCCCAGTACTCGCTGATGCCGCGCAACCTCGTGGGCCTGCTCGTGCCCGAGTTCCTGGGCTGGAGCGCCACCGAGTTCCGCATCTACGCTGGCGTGCTGACTCTGGTGCTGGCAGCGGCAGCCTGGCTGGTGCCGAGCGGCGGGCGTCCCGAGCGACGCTTCTTCAGCCTAGCGGCCCTGGCGGCGCTGCTGGTGGCCCTGGGCGGCTTCACCACACTGCACGGCCTGATCTACCGCTTCGTGCCCGGATTCGGATCGATCCGCGTCAGCACCCGCGCCTTCTACATCGCCAATATGTCACTCTCGGTTCTGGCAGCCTTCGGCGCCGAGTCCCTGCTGGGCGCCCTGGCCGAGGTCGAACTGCTGCGGCTGCGGCGTCTCGTCCGCGCGCTTGGCATCATCCTCAGCGTAGCCGTGCTGCTCGGCGTCACCCTCTACGCCCTGCTACTCACCAACAACAAGGGCGTCGGCGAAGACTTCTTCTTCGCCGAGAACCTCTTCAGCCGCCAGCCCTCGTCCGACACCTTCACCCTGCTAACCCAGACCGCCAACGCCTACCTGCTCTTCGTACTGCTGCTGGCCGCCTCGGTCGGCCTGCTCTGGGTGCGGCTGGCGGGCCGCCTCGCCGGTCGCCCCCTAGCTCTGGCCGTCGGCCTGCTCATGTTCCTCGACGTAGCCACCTTCGCGCCCTACCACGACACGATCAAGGCCGACCCCGCGACGGCCCGCTTCACCGTGCGCAAGTACGCGGCGACCATGCTCAAGGCTCCCTGGGAGCGATCCGACCAGCAGCAGCTGATCGACCGGCTCGCCCAACTCCCCGACGGGACACGCATCGACAACGCGGCCGAGGTACTGCCCGATAACTACAGCGCCATCTGGCGCACGCCCTTCGCCTCCGGCTACAACATCCTCGACATCCAGCAGCGCTTCGAACTGCTGACCCAGTGGCCGAACCTGAGCGACAGCGCCCGCCGCGACCTGCTGGGCGTGGGGTACGTACTCACGCTGGCCGACGCCAAGACCCCGCCCGAGCCGGACGCGCGCCTGCTGATCGCCAATAGCCAGGGCAAGCTCTGGGAGCGCGCCCGCCAGCCAGGCTACGCCCACTTCAGCACCGGCCTGCGCTCGGTCGCGACCTCGATCACCCTGAACGGCCTGCTCAACCGCCCCGGCCAGCCCTTCGACAACCGCCCGGCGGTGACGCTGGACGGCGGGCAGCTCCGCGCAACGCTCCAGAATCTCTGGCCCGAGGCCGTGGACCCGGCCCGCTACCAGGTCGGCACCACCGGCGTGGCCAGCCCGGTGGACATCGGCGTGCTGGCCGGCGGGCCGATCCACTACAGCGCCGTGATCGTGGACGGCACGAGCGTGACGCCCCAGCAACGCGGGATCGTCATGGCCCTAATCGACCCGGCCAGCGGCAAGCTGTTCGCCGCCGCCGCCTACGACACATATCTCTCCACCGACGAGAGCGACCGTCTGGCCGCCGCCATCCGCGCCGCGCCCGCCGGCACCATCGTGGCCCTGGCCACCTACGACGAAGGCACCGTGCGCCTGAACGACGCGGCCCGCGCGGCCATGGCCAGCCTCGGGGCCACAACCGACCTGCGTGACAAGGTCGGCGCGGCCTACGCCCTGATCGGCGTGAAGGGTGCCCCCGCCGGCAGCGCCGAGGAGGCCATGGAACTGAAGCAGGCCGTAACCCTGGACGTAGGCGCGGGCGCGCTCCAGGTTCCGCCCGACCAGGCGTTCACCAGCACGTTGCTCACCTACCAGCCCGACCGGATCTCGCTACAAGTGCAGAACCGCCAGCGCGGCCTGCTCACCGTCAGCGAGGCGGTCTTCCCCGGCTGGGAAGCCTACGTAGACGGCCAGCCCACGCCGATTCTGCGCGCCGACGGGCTGCTGCGCGCGGTGATCCTGCCGCCCTCCGCCGTCGGCCAGCCCCACGAGGTCACCTTCGTCTACCGACCGATCAGCCTGCGCCTGGGCTCGGCAATCTCGCTAATGTCCCTGGCCCTAGCCAGCGGCCTGGCCGGTGCCCTCCTGGCGGTCGAGGTGCCCTGGGATGCGCTTGCCCGCCGCCGCAGGCCCGCGCCGCAGGTGGCCTAACCTTTTGCCCTGCAGGTGACCGCTGTGCGAGAGTACGTCGGTGTCGGCCCGGTGCTCGTGAATGCTGCCGTCCGGCAGAATCGCGGAGTGGTACGGGATCCCGTCGCCGCCGTGCTTCGCCCCCAGAGCGCCGGGGCGCATTTCGCGTCGCCGATCAGCTGTACATGGGGTGTCCGTGAGGTCTAAACGGCCTCCGGATAAATTATGCAACGTGTTGTATAATAAAGAAATCAGCGTACATGGTTCTGACATGAGCGAGCGGATCAGAAATCTCCAACTACGGGCAGCGTCGGGCAACGACGTGCAGAATGTGGCGTAACGTATGGATGACGATATGATCACCACCACCGAGGCCGCCGCGCAACTCGACCGCTCGATGAGTACCATTAACCAACTCATTAAGCGCGGCGACCTCGCGGGTCGGCGTATCGGCCCCGACACGCGGGGCGGTCAATGGCTGGTCAGCGCGGCCAGCGTGGCCGCGCTGGCCGCACGCTGGGCGGCATCTCCGCCTCGCCGTGGTCGCCCTGCCGCCGCTACACCCTCGGAGTCCACACTAGCCAAGCGGCGCAGTCGGGCGAGGAAGGAGCTTTGATATCATGAGCCTGCCAACCTACCAGGATATCCAACGCCTCGCCTACCAGGGTGTGCGGCTGGAGATTACCGGCGGTGTCCCTACCTGGGAGGCGCTGCCGGGGGCGCTGCATAACGGCGTAGTGGACGACATCCGACAGAGCCTGACTCGGCACAACCCGCCTGACGCGGCCTGCGGCTGCCATCATATCGCCGACACCTACATCGCGTTTGCGCCTAGTCTGCTCCGACGCCCGGACATCGCGGTCTTTTGCGCAAAGCCGCCGCGCCCGGATGGGGCAATCAGCGGTATGATCCCCGGCGCGGTGGTGGAGGTTCTGAGCGCTGGATATGAGCAGAAGGATCGTGACGCGGTGGCGCTCTATCTCGGGGCTGGTGTCCTGGATGTGCTGCTGGTCGATCCGCGCCGACACACGGTGGAATGGCATTGCGTCGATCAGCGAACGCAGTTGCTTGCACTTCCTGCGACGTGTGTTCTTCAGATGGGCTGTACGCTGCTCATCGAGCGCCCGTGACTCCGCGAATGCCCCCTGATTGCGCGGCAACGTTCGCTGGGGGGCTAAGACATGGTTTCAGAGGGGCCGAGTTTACTTTACACTCTTGGCATACTTACCCCCCCTAACCCCCCCGCTTGCGCATATCTTTACCCACATCTTTTGCTCTGTGATGCTGAAATGAGGAGGAGAGGCTGAAAATCCTTGGCGTAAGGGCGCAGCAGCACCTCATGCATCCCCACCCTAGACTCATCCGGGGCTGCTGCGCCCCTATCCCTCATCTGGGATTCATCCGGGGTTGAGGAGAGGGGTTTTGGGGCCGGA
>CAISPW010000114.1 GCA_903887465.1 uncultured Oscillochloris sp.
CCAACAGCTCGCGTTTTGACCGATAGCTCATCTGTGACCTCACAGTGTGCCTCCCGGTTCGTGCGATCCCGAACCGTGAAGGGTACCATTACTCGTGAGGCACGCGCTCGCCTAAAGTAAGATCTTTCGTGATGCCATGCGGTAAGGAACACACTCTGTCGCGGCAGAATGAGCGAATTGTTGCCAGACCCCTACTCAGCCCAAGTATGCCTGGCGGACGCGCTTATCGATGAGCAGATCGGTGGCGGGGCCGAAGAAGGCGACGCGGCCAGCCTCAAGGACGTAGCCGCGGTCAGCCGTCTGGAGCGCGAGCGAGGCATTCTGCTCCACGAGCAGGATCGTCACGCCGGTCTCGCGCAGGCTGCGGATGATCTGAAAGATCTCGCGCACGATCAGCGGCGCGAGGCCCAGGCTGGGCTCGTCGAGCAAGAGCAGGCGCGGGCGGCTCATCAGCGCGCGCGCGATTGCCACCATCTGTTGCTCGCCGCCGGACAGCGTGCCGGCGATCTGATTGCGTCGCTCGGCCAGACGGGGGAAGCGATCAAACTGCCGGTCGATGTCGGCGCGTACCTCGGCGTGGTCACGGCGGGTATAGGCGCCCAGCAGCAGATTATCGAGGACCGACTGCCGCGTCAGCATACGCCGCCCCTCAGGGCTATGGGCGACCCCCATACGCACCACCTCTTCGGGGCGCACCCGTGTAAGATCCTTCCCGGCGTAGATGATTTGGCCGGCGGCGGCGGGCACGAGCCGCGAGATCGCCCGCAGGGTCGTACTCTTACCGGCCCCGTTCGAGCCGATCAGCGCCAGAACCTCGCCTGGCTCGACCGTGATCGTCACATCGCGCAGCGCGCTGATCCCGCTGTAGTTGACCGAGAGGTTCTGGATCTCAAGCAGTGGGGCCATGGCCTACTCGTCTCCAAGATATGCCTCGATGACGGCCGGATCGCTGCGCACCTGAGCAGGATCACCAAGCGCGATGAGCTGGCCGAAGTCCAGCACCGCGACACGGTCGCAGAGGCCCATCACCAGCGGGACGTGGTGCTCGATCAGCATGACGGTGAGCGGGAGTCGGTCGCACAGATCGCGGATAAACTCGCTCAGCCCGTGCTTCTCGCTGGGGGTCATCCCGGCTGTGGGCTCATCGAGCAGCAGCAGCCTTGGCTCCAGCGCCAGGGCGCGGGCGATCTCCAGCCGGCGCTGGTCGCCATACGGCAGGCTGCGGGCCTGCGCGTCGGTGCGCTCCGTCAGCCCGACCATGGCGAGCAGGTTCAGGGCGCGCTCGCGGGCCTCGCGCTCCTCGCGGCGCGCAGAAGGTAGGCTAAGCATCCCGGCCAGTGCGCCGGTGCGAATGTGGATGTGGCGAGCGATCATCACGTTCTCAAGGGCCGAGAGGCCGCCGAAGAGCCGGATGTTCTGAAAGGTCCGGGCAATGCCGCAGCGGGCGATCTGGTGCGGTCGCTGGTGCAGGAGGGTCTTACCGGCGAAGATCAGCGTCCCCGCCGATGGCTGGTTCAGGCCGGTGATCAGATTGAACAGCGTCGTCTTGCCCGCGCCGTTCGGCCCGATCAGGCCGAAGATCTCGCCCGCCCGCACCGCAAAAGAGACATTATTCACCGCCAGCAGCCCGCCGAAGTTACGGCTCAGGCCGCGGGCCTCAAGGATGATCTCAGAGCGAGCGGCCTGTGCCATATCATCGTGCCTAACTGTGGCGGCGGCGCTGGAACAGGCGCGGCGTGATTAGGCCCTGGGGCAAGAAGATCGTGCCGATCACCAGCAGGACACCGTAGATAATCTGGCGGCTATCGGCCAGAAACTGCGCCAGGCCGACGGGAAGCACGCCAACTCCGGCACCAGCACGCAGCAGTTCAGGCAGCGCCGTCAGCAGCATCCCACCGATGATCGGGCCGACAAAGCTGCGCGAGCCACCGATGAGCACGAAAGCGAGGTAGTTAATCGCGGCGTCGAAGGTTCCCTGGCGTGCGTTCCAGGTATTGAGCAGATGGGCGCTGATGACGCCGACCGTCCCGGCGAGTATCGCGCCGAGGGTGAAGGCCAGCACCTTGTAGTACGTGGGGTCGATTCCGATCGCATCGGCGGCCAGTTCGTCCTCGCGCAGGGCCACAAAGGCCCGCCCGGCGCGGGTACGCTCCAGCCGATAGATCAGCAGTGCGCTGATCAGCAGCAGGGGTACGACGACCCAGAGATAGCCGGTCTGGCTTGCGAAGGGCTGCGGGATATTGAAGATCCCGATCGCACCGCCGGTAACGTATTCGAAGCTATCGGCCAGGGCGAGGATGCGGATGATCTCGACGAAGGCAATGGTGGCGAGCGCCAGGTAGATTCCGCGCAGGCGCAGGGCCGGGATGCCAACGACCACGGCGAGCGCACCCGAGAGCAGCGCGGCGATAAACATCTCGGCCAGCAGGAGCGCGAGCGGGTAGGTGCCGTCGGGGCTGGGGAAGAGTCGGGTAGACATGAATGCGGCGATATAGCCGCCGAGGGCGTAGAAGCCCGGGCTCGCAAGCGAGAGCTGTCCGGCCATCAGGGGCAGGTAGAGCGACAGCGCGAGCATTGCGGCCAGCAGCATCGTGACGATGAGGAAGCCGTTGTCGGTAAAAAACTGGGTCATGCGTGTGTTTGTAGGGGCGAAGCAGCGGCTGCCGCTGCTTCGCCCCTAGGTAGCGCCACAGGATGGCGTGGAGTCGAGGATTTGACACAGCCGAGCGCATCCGTAAGCTAGATGGATGCAAAACCTCACCATGCTTCCGATGCGCCCGGAGTTGGCAGTATGCCCCAACCCGGCCTGTGGCGCAAGTGACCGGATCGGTATCCATCGGCTGGCCTACGGCTGCATGCGCTGCGCCCAGGCCATCATGCAGGCGAGCCAAATCACGCTCGGGGTGATCAACACGGCCTACATTGAGCGGCTGAATGCCACCTTTCGCACCTGGCTGCCCGCCTTGACCCGCCGCTCGCGCACCCCCGCGCGGCAGGTGCCGCACCTCGAAGCCGCGATGTTTTGGATGGGCGTGGTGTATAACTTCTGTCGCGTTCATACGACTCTTCAGGGAACGCCCGCGATGGCCGCCGATCTGACCGACCATGTCTGGTCCGTGCGCGAACTCTTGTACTACCGAGTTGCCCGTGAGTAGCTCCACGCTATTATGTGGGGCTACCCGCCCCTACGTTATGGGTCACACCTTCTGCACAACAGCGCGTCCGAGGAGACCCTCAGGGCGAGCAAGCAGCATCACAAAGAGCAGCGCGAAGGCGACCGCTTCTTTGTACTGGATGTAGGCCGGCGGCACGAACGCCTCGATCAGGCCGAGGATCAGGCCGCCGAGGACGGCGCCGGGGATGTCGCCGAGGCCGCCGAGGATGATCACGGCGAGCCCCTTGAGGCCGAAGGCGATGCCAAAGTATGGCCCGCTGATGCTGACGCTGACGCCGACCAGCGTGCCAGCGATCGCCGCGATGAATCCGCTGATAAAGAAGGTTAGCATAATCAGCCGGTCCGTGCTGATGCCGAGCAGGCTGGCCGTGGTCGCATCCTCGGCCACCGCCCTGAGCGCCCGGCCGATCATGCTGCGGTTGATAAACAGGGTTAGCGCGACGACGATCACAATTGAGACGACAAAGATAATGATCTGCACGGTTCGCACGGGCACCGGGCGGTCGGCGCTGCCGAAGTTGATCGCTGGCGGGATCGCGCCGAAGGGGCGGCCGGGGTACGAGAAGTTCTCAGCGCCGACCATATACTGGATGATGTTGACCAGCGTGATCGCCACGCCGAGGCTGGCGACGAGCGTCAGCAGCGGGTCGGCACCGCGCAGGCGCAGCGGGCGGAGGGTCAGCCGCTCGATGACGACGCTCACCAGGCCGGAGATGATCGCGCTGACAAGCATCGCCGCCGGGAAGGGCAGTCCGAAGGGGAGCGCCATGCCTGCGAGCAGACCATTAAACCCCCAAGGCGCTCCGGTCAGCGTGTAGGTGAGGTAGGCACCGAGGGTAAAGACTGCGCTGTGGGCGAAGTTGATGATCCGGAGGATCGAGAAGACCAGGGTATAGCCGAGGGCGAAGATCGCGTAGATCCCGCCGATGGCCAGCCCGTTGAGCGTATTTTGCAGCAGTGTCGTTGCGCTCATCGCACCGGTGGGGTGCGGGGGCGGCGCTGCCGCCCCCGCAGTATTTTTTATTGGATGTGGGCGGCGTAGCCGCCCACATCCAATAAAAAGCAAGTCTGGACGCAGCCCCAGCGGCGCGCTACTTAATGAACTCGAAGGTACCGGTGGCACCGTCCGGGTTCATCTTGATCTGGGCGACGTAAAACTGTTTCTGGTTGATGTCACCGCCGCCATTCTCCAGCTTGGTGAAGGAGATCTCGCCCAGCGGCGTCTGGTAGGTGCCGCCCTGGATCTGGCTGTTCAGCGCGGTTCGCAGTGCGGCCAGATCCATCCCCGCCAGCGGATTCTGCTTATCCAGCGCCGTGAGCGCCTCAACCATAATCTGCACACAGGTGAAGGTCTGGGCCGGGATCTGGCCGGGTTCCATGTTCTTCTGGCGCTTGTACTGCTCGCTCCACGCCTTGTTGATCGGGGTGTCGAGGGCCGGGCTATATGCCTGGGCCACGAGAATACCGTTGCAAGCTTCTTTACAGACCGAGTAGATGTGCGAGGTATTGAAGCCATTGCCGCCGACGATCAGCCCCTTGTAGCCTAGATCGCGCAACTGGCGAACGAGATTGCCGCCGTCTGCGGCCAGGCCCGAGATGATCACCAGGTCAGGCTGATCATTCAGGAAAGCCGTCGCCTGCGTGGTGAAGTCGGTATCCTTTGTCGACCAGGTCTGCACCGTCCCCAGAGTCAGCTTAAAGGTGTCAGTCACGGCCCGCTGGAAGGTGCCGGTCTCAGACTTGCTGAAGGCGTCGTCCTGGGCGTAGCCGACGGAGACTTTCTTGATATTGGGGTTGATGTTCAGGGCGGCCTGGATCGCGTTCGGCGCGACCTTCGCCACCGGGGCGGAGACGCGGGTCACGTAGCTGCCGATCTCAGGGATACCTTTAGCGGTGTTTGATGGTGCGAGGACGGGGACACCGGCCTGGTTGGCGATCTTATCGGCGGCGAACGCCTGCTGGGAGAGGGTCGGGCCGACGATGCCCACGACCTTGCTGGTGTTGATCAGGGTATTGAAGGCGTTGATCGCGCCCTGCTCATCGCCTGCCGCATCCTGGATCACGAGCTTGATCGGACGACCGTTGACGCCGCCCTGGGCGTTAAAGTATGCCTCGGCGATCTTTGCGGCGTCGGCCTGATCCTGGCCAAGTAGCGCGACGTTGCTCGTCTGTGCGACAGCGACGCCGATCAGGATGGGATCGCCCGTTGCGGCGGTGGTACCAGCGGTAGCGGCGGTGGGGGCGGCAGTTGTGGCAGCGGCGGTGGGCGACGCGGATTGAGATCCACCGGTCGATGGGGCAGCTTGACCACAGGCAGTTAGCAGCATTGTCAGAGTCGCGAATAGCACAACGACTCGGACGACAACGTCTCTCATGTCGTTCTCCTGGGCAATTTGCGGATACGGAAGTCAGGGAATAATCAGGGCGATTATAGCCGACTATTCACAATCTGCTGGTAGGCCGGTTGTGAAGGAGGTTGCAAAGTTACCTCACCGCCGAGAGTACTAAAATGGTGATCCGCTCGGCTGGTGCCCGAAGGCTTCTACATAACGCGCCACTGCCGGATGGGTTAAAGTGTCACACGATCACTGTTGACATTCAATAAAGGCTATGCCCGCATCGAGTACCAGAGTCACGCTATCATCCGAGTGCCCCGGCGTGGCGAGCACCTCGCCGACAATGCCGATCTGCTGCAGAAACGTGCGGCTCTGGGCCAGGCTGAGGGTCACCGTGTCGGTGAGCGTGATCTCCTGGTAGCGGTACTGCGGCTTCATGAATCGGGCGAGCTGCGGGATGGCGGCGAGCTGAGGCTCTAACACGATGAGCTGTATTCCCTGGTGCTTCAGCTCCTGGGCCAAGCCAGCGTGGTCAGGATGGTAGTGGGTGATCAACAGGTAGGTGATGGCGCTAAGGGTGATGCCGGTGCGCTTCAACGCGTGATTGAGCTTCGGCAGCGTGCCAGGGAATCCGATATCCACGAGCAGCTTGGTCGTCGCCGTCTCAATGACGTAGTAGTTGGTCGAGTCGTAGCCGACATTCACGATGTTGCGCATCGGCACCTCTTCCCGCCGGTGGGCGCTGCGCGCTGCGCTACGGCTTAGCGACTGCCTGGCAGAGCAAAATCGATGCCCTCAGCCGCTGCCGTCCCGTTAGTCCGGCCGGGATAGCTCAGCCAGGTCATCGCGATGTTCAGCTCTTCGATGATCGTTGCGGCTTCAATGCGGCGCCCGTCCTCCAGCTCGATCGACCCCGTGGTATGCGCATCGCGTGCTGAACCCAGATCACCGGGACGCCCAGGCGCCGGGCGTTGTCGACGGCACTGCAGATGTTCGTGATGACGCGAGGCGCTTCCCATGCGTCTTCTACGACGCCAACCTGCACATCGACGACCAGCAGCACGGCCTTGTTGCCTGCTCGGATGCTTGCCATGGGGATCACCTCCAGGATAGGTTCTCCGTCGTTCGCGTCAGGCACCACTGCGCATCCGCTGCGCAGCCCGACGCTTCGTAGACCCATGATACGACACGCCATAGGCTGGTGCCACAGGAAGTCCCGCCGCGTGCTCGCAGATCAGGTCACCCTGCCGACGTGCGCCCGGCGTGATGATCGCCGGCGGTGCCGGTGGAATAGTCGCCAGATTCCGAGGCTGTCCACCCCGTCCACAGCATTCCATAGCCATCTGCGGCGACTTTGGCTACATGACGATGCGGCGCGAGGATCTCTGTGATCCTCGCGCCGCATCAGGAAGCCCTAAACCTTGGTGAGCCGGGAGGGCTTCCATCGTACCTTTCACACCTGTTCGTGGTACTCCGGCACCTGATGGGCCGCCACTGTTCCCCGGTTCGTCACCACCCGCCCCATTGGTCTGGTTGTTGCTGCCTCCACTATACCGTTTTCGGGCCGCTACGACAAGTGGGAGATAGAGCGAAGTTGGCGTAATTGCGACAACTTCGTGTCGTTGCACCCAGATCTTGCTGAACAATTGGCGCATGATTGCGCGCCGCTCGGCCAGCGAGGCGGTTTCGATCAGCTGAGGGAACTGCGCCAGCAAGGCCGCCGCCTCCGTAAGACTCGGTTGACGGGGCACGCTCGGCGCTTCCGCCAGCTTCGCCTGAAGCTCAGTCATCGTTCGCTCGAACTTCACCTTGCTGATGGCCCCGCGTGCGTAGGCTTCGCCCCACCGCTCGATCTCCGCCACAACCGCTTCCCGTGACACGCTGCGGCTCGCCGGGTCTGTCTTGAGCAGCGCCTCAGCCTGTGCGAGAACCTCCTGCTGCCAGTCACTCGGGAGCGCGAGCGTCTTCACGACCTGGAGCATCTGCGCATCCACCGCATCGATCCAGAGTACACTTTTTCCTAGCGTTTTATCGCAAGGTACTCAGTTCGCAGGGGCAATCCCTACGGGGTGGACTACCACACCCCCGATCCCATTGCCATAGGCGTTTGGGATTGCATGTTCACCATCGTGCGTTCGTCTGAGGTGATTCTCTCGCCTGTACCGTTCCTGCTTGGCGTTCTCTAGCGTACTGCGCACCCGCCCGGCTTCACACCATA
>CAISPW010000115.1 GCA_903887465.1 uncultured Oscillochloris sp.
ACCAGGGCGTAGATGACCGACTCGAGCGCCGAGACGACCAGCCGTGGCACATTGCCGCTCAGCCATGTCCCCAGGTCGCGAACCAAACTGATCAACTGGTCCTCTATTGGGGCCAGGTTGATCACAAAGCCGCCGATCTCGATCTGTTCGCGCCCCTCGAAGATATTGCGGATCTCACTCGCCAGTTGCGGTGCCTGGCGGGCTATATCACGCGACTGCTGGATAATGACCGGCCCGATCCATGTGAACAAGCCATAGATCAGCAAGAAGGCGATCACATACAGCACCGCGATCCAGATCGCCCGGCTCAGCCCGGTGCGTCGCTGCAGCCATGACACCAGTGGGTTAAACAGGTAGGCCGTGATGATCGCCGCGATGAAGGGCGTCAGCACATGGGCGACCTGCTGGAGCAGCATAATCGTCAGGGCGATGATAATCGTCGCCGTGATTAGCTTATACTGCGCTGAGAAGCGGATCGGCTGCGACTCTTGCGACATAGCTTCTCCTCCAACACGGTGATACAAAAAAGACCACAAAAATAATACGACCCGACTTCCGTGCGTCGGGCCATGGCGCATTATACCGCATTTGCTACGCGCCGCCTTATGCCCTGGCCTACATGTCAGGGCGATTGCCACATCGCATGGGGCGCAGCCCCAGCGGAGCTACGGCCTGATCCGCCTGAGGATCGCCGTGAGCCGGTCGTAGTCATCCTTGAGCAAGCTGGCCAGCTCGCGCCCGGCGTGTACAAGGTAATCACGGCTATCGGGGCGGGCGCGGGCAGCGGCACGGACGGCGGCAGACAGCAGCTCGTCGCTGGGGATCTGGGCGGCGAAAAGCACACCGCGAAAAAAGTCACTCGACTCGCAGAACCCGGCCAACTCGGCATCATCGCAGGGGTAGACGCTATAGTGGACGGGCGGCGGGTGAGGCGGGAGGTACTGGTAGCGGCGGCCCTGCGCGCAGAAGCCCACCGTGATCGCCGAAAACTCCGTTTGCAGCACCTCGGCCAAGTCGGGGTGTTCGTGGTAGATCTCGCCGTCATAGAGGTTGCGCCCGCTATAGGTGCGCCCGCGCATCACCGCCCGCCCGCCCGGCTCCTTGCTGCCGGTACGGATCTCATACACCAGGCCATACACAATCATGCCCGTGCTGCGCGTCTGTGCGCGCACAAGCGACCCGAAGGGCGGTGCCTCTAGCAGTTCGTAGGCTCCCGCCGTGAAGCGTGTGGTAGACGACTCGATCACCTCGCCGATACGTTCCATGGTTCCCTGGTGGGGAGGGTTCAAGGGAGGAAGATCCCGCCCTTGGCTACCCTCTAACATACGATTTACTATCCTTCTTGGCCGACGCGCTGGTGCCCGCCTCGGCCCGATACAAGCTGGCCTCCAGCATATGCTGGAAGGTGCGCCGGTCGGCGCTACGCACCACCGCCTGCTCGTGGGCGCGGGCCAGGGCCACCGGGTAGCCACCGCCACGGGCGGCCTGATCGTACACGAGGCTGTGGATCAGGTCAACCTGCTCCATATCCTGAGCGACCCACTGGGGCAACTCGACGCGGGCCAGTTCGCGACCGACGCGCATGTGGAAGAAGTAGATAGTATGTTCGCGGTAGGACTCGACGTTGATCCGGCTCATCGAGATAAACAGCGGGCCGCGCTGGCCCTCGGCCAGTTGCCCAGCGAGTACATCAGTATCCACCAAACCCTGGCAGATGGCGCAGGAAGGCTCACGGTCGTCGGCCACATCGCTGCACTCATCGCACCGCGCCCCCTTACCGGCGGCCACGTCC
>CAISPW010000116.1 GCA_903887465.1 uncultured Oscillochloris sp.
ATGATCAATCATCGCCGGGATGCGTCGTTTCGCTCTGCCTAACCGCGTTAGGGAAGCAGTACGGCCACATATCGCACCAGATAAGATTCAGATCAGCGCCGGATCTGACGTGGGCGGTTCCCGCGTCGGCGTAGGCCGACGACCGGCGGAACGCCTCGCAGGCGCGACTTCAGTCGCCCGCCGGGGGGGCCGATAAACCGCATTGTCATGCGGTAGAGAGCCATGAGTCATCCCGAATTTAAACAAGGCGGAAGGAGCCCTGGGGGCGGTGCCGCGAGCCAGAGTCGACTGAGGGCTTCGCGCAACCGGTAGAGCGGCAGCGCAACGGCCTGGTAGCGTTTCCCGGTGCGATGACACCAATCGTGTAAGAGGGTCACACAGAGCTGCGCTAAAGGCGGGTCAAGCAAATGGAGCAAGAACGCATAGGCCAAGGTCGCTAAGAGCAGCAGCTTTTCCCGCGCCTCCCAGGCTTCCACCCGTGGGCTCTCGAAGGCCAGTTCGCTCTTGCAGACGCGCCAGACGCCCTCAATTTGCCCGCGCCGCGCATAGGCCAATACCACGGCCCAGGCATCACTCAGCGTTCGGATGGGGTCGGCGGTGAGCAGATACCACGGCTCACGTCCGCGCCCTACGCGGGCCACGACCAACCAGAGCGGGTGGGGATGATCGAGCAAAGTCACCGGGATGGCCACCACCCCCACCTTGATCAACTGCTTGGTCTGCGGGTCACGCAGCATCTGGTAGCCCTGGGAGCGCTTGCTGCGGGCAATCTCCCCGGCTTTGTGCGGGTCGCCCCAGTTATCGAGCAGCTTGTTCCCTTTCTTCCAACGCAGGACGAAGGGCACACCGGCGGCCAGTGCGGCTTGCACCCACGCACTCCCCGCATAGCCCCGATCCCAGACATGCCGCACTCGTGCGCCCCAGGTGCGTGCGGCGTGGGCCAGCAACTGTAGATTTACGTCCGCTTGGGTGGTGGCATGGGGGCCATGGGTCGTCCACCACACCACGTCAGCGACCGTGGGTGCCGCATCCATGCCCACCACGATCAGGCCCTCCCAGTGCAGGCCGGGCACCAGGATAGGCGGGCCACTCGGTGGGCAGGTCAGGCCCTTACGTCGGCGGGCCAAGCGACGGGCCTTGGCCGAGCGCACCACACACCAGTCCTCACTGGCTTGGCTTTCGGGCTTTTCCCAGACACTGCCATCCCAGACGAGCAGCACCTCCTGGCCTTCCGTCTCAAGCGCCTTCACGCGCGCCTCGGCCTGCGCCCACATCACGGCGCGGATATCATCGGCCTGCCAACCGGGTGCGTGGAGGAGATTGCTGATCCGTTTGGTTCCGGCGGCAGCCTGGGCCGGCTCCCACAGATAGCCGCCCAATTCCGATAACAGCAAGCCCATTTTGGTATGCCGATGCGTCAGGATTGCTTGGATCAGCGCGAGGGCCGTCAGTACCAACCGGATATCCAGCAGGTGTGCCAAACGATCCCCGAAGGGGCGCAAAAAGGTGCGCAGGTGGCGTTGCAGGGTTGCCGCAAGGACGAGATCCGCTTGCGGCCCCGCAGGTGTTTTGGCATCATGCTTCATAGAGACCTCCTGCAGTAACTGGGGGTATTCCTATCCCATGGTACTGCGGGAGGTCTCGGTTTGCGACCCTTTGTTAAATTTCGGGATGACTCATGGTGTTTTTGTTACTCGGCGCGCACCCGTGCAATCGCCTCGCGGTCATAGCGCAAGATGGGCTGACGGGCGGCGCGCACCTCGTCGAGCCGCCGTACCGGGGCCGTGGTCGGGGCCGCGTGTAGCAATTCGGGCGTCTCCACCGCCTCACGGGCGATCTGACGCATCGCCTCGATGAAGGAGTCGAGGGTGCGTTTGCCCTCGGTCTCGGTGGGTTCAATCATCAGCGCCTCGGCCTGCGCCCACATCACGGCGCGGATATCATCGGCCTGCCAACCGGGTGCGTGGAGGAGATTGCTGATCCGTTTGGTTCCGGCGGCAGCC
>CAISPW010000117.1 GCA_903887465.1 uncultured Oscillochloris sp.
CGCTTCAGCGGCCTTCGTAAACCTAGCCCGCCCGTTTACGGGCCGGGCGCTTAGGTTGGCAGGGAGACTTCTGCGGTATTGCGGTAACACCCTTCTTTTTAGAAAGTCACTTCTTATGGATACCTACGAGCCACATATCTACGAACTCTCGCAGCCAGGAAAGCACGGCACCAACCTGCCGCGTATGGACGTACCTGAGAGCGAACTTCCCACCGACCTGCTGCGCCACGACGGCATGAACGACTTCCCCGAACTGACTGAGCCGGAGGTGATTCGCCACTATACGCGAATTAGCCAGCGAAATGTTAGTGTAGATACAACTTTCTACCCTCTCGGATCGTGCACAATGAAATGGTCCAGTCGGCTCAACGAAGAAGTTGCGCGCTACGCAGGATTCGCGGCGGCGCACCCGCTCCAGGACGCGGTGGACTCGCAGGGCGCACTGCGCCTGATCTACGAGCTCCAGGGCTACCTCGGTGAGATCGCCGGGTTCTCGGACGTGAGCCTCCAGCCTGCTGCCGGTGCCCACGGCGAGTTCGCCGGTATCCTGGCCTTCCGGGCCTACCACCTGGATCGCGGCGACCACGACCGGATCGAGGTGCTGGTGCCGACGGCGGCCCACGGCACCAACCCGGCCACGGCGGCCATGACCGGCCTGAAGGTGATTGAGGTCAAGGGCCACGCCTGCGGCGGCGTCGATCTCGACGACCTGCGGGCCAAGGTTTCGCCGCGTACCGCCGGGATGATGCTGACCAACCCCAACACCCTGGGTCTCTTCGAGAACCAGATCCTGGAGGTCTGTGAGATCGTCCACGCGGCGGGCGGGCTAATGTATGGCGACGGAGCCAACTTCAACGCCATCCTGGGCATTGCGAAACCGGGCGAACTGGGCTTCGATTTCATGCACTACAACCTGCACAAGACCTTCAGCACGCCCCACGGCGGCGGTGGCCCCGGCAGCGGTGCGGTAGGCTGCACGGAGGAACTGGCCCCCTTTCTGCCCGGCCCGCGTGTGCGCGCCGTTCATAAGGCTGACGCATCTGCTACCGCAGATCCCGGCCAGCAGATCACCGGCGCAGAGACTTCGCCCCTACAGTATGAATTGTTCACCCCCGCGAAGAGCATCGGGCGTATGAAGTCCTTCCACGGCAACTTCGGCATGCTCGTGCGAGCCTGGACCTACATCCGCACCCTTGGTGAAGAGGGTCTGCGCGAGGTGAGCGAGATTGCCGTACTGAACGCCAACTATGTGCGCGTGCGGCTGAAGGAGATCTACCCGCAGGCCGTGGAGCGCATCTGCATGCACGAGACGGTGCTGAAGGGCCAGATCGCCGGGGCACCCAAAGACATTCGCACCCTGGACATCGCCAAGCGCCTGATCGACTACGGGTTCCACCCGCCGACGATCTACTTCCCGCTGATCGTGGCCGAGGCGCTGATGATCGAGCCCACCGAGACCGAGGGCAAACGCACGCTGGATACCTTTATCGAGGCGATGCGCCAGATCGCCCGCGAGGCGGTGGAGACGCCTGAGTTGCTCCACGCGGCCCCGACGACGGCCCCGGTGCGGCGGCTCGACGAGGTGCGCGCTGCCCGCCAGCCCATCCTGCGCTACGACCGCGAGGCGATCTCGCGGGTGCGCGCTGAGTAAGCACGGGGCGAGGTTGGGCCTGCCAGATTCGCTGGCAGGCCCAACCAAAAAGATCTCTCGGGGATGGTGAATCCGCCCCCAACCCCCCGCCAGAGGCGGCGTTGCATCAGCCCTAAAGGTAGCGCACCGCACACATGCGGTACAATGTCCCTGCCCGGCGCACGATCGCGCCAAGAATGCAACACGGGTCTGTGGAGCGAGCCATGAGTCTGTATCACAGCCGCCATGTGGCGGCATACTTTATCCCTGCCATTTTTCGATCATTTGTGCGTATATACGTGCGCCCACGTATCGAGGGCGTAGAGGGACTTCCCACCAAGGGATCGTTTATCATCGCGGCCAACCACAACAGCCACGCCGACACCGCCGTCATCTTCACTGCGCTTCCGCGCCACGCCCGCGAGCGATTTGTCGCCGCCGCCGCCCAAGACTACTTCTTCCATGGCGGGCCATGGCAGTTCTTCTCGCGCGTCCTCTTCAACGCGATCCCGATCTCGCGTGACCGTCACGGCGGGCACGACCCGTTGCGCCACGCCTCGCGCGCCCTGCGTGAGGGCTACGCCCTGCTGCTTTTCCCCGAGGGCACACGCAGTAAGGACGGGGCGATCGGCCCCTTCTTCAGCGGGATCGGTCGTCTGATTGCCGACTTCCCCGGCACGCCGGTGATCCCCACCTACCTCAGCGGCACCATGCGGGTGATGCCGAAGGGTAAGGTGCTGCCGAGACCCTTTAAGGTGACGGTGCGCTTCGGCGCGCCGATGCTGGTGACGGCCCACCCAAAGTTTCGCGCCACATGGAAATCGGCCGCCAAAGAGGTGCGCGAGGCGGTGATCCAGCTCGGCGGGTTTACTAATACCGCCGCAGCGCCCGCACCTGCCCAGGCGTTGCCGGACGAAGACGCAGAGCCGGGCGAGGTGTAGGGGACACGAAGACTGCCGCGAGATCGGGGCCGACGGGATGGCAATGTACACCATCACTCTGCCAACCTTCGAGGGGCCGCTGGATCTGCTGCTGCGGCTGATCGAGCGCGCCGAGCTTGATATCACAATGATCGCGCTGGCGCACGTGGCCGACCAGTATTTGATCCACGTGCGCGCACTGGACGAGCCAGACCCTCGCGCCCTGGCCGAGTTTGTGAGCCTGGCGGCCCGCCTGCTGCTGATCAAGTCGCGGGCGCTGCTGCCGCGCCCAGCGACCGAGGTTCGCAGCGGTGCCGGTGCGGATGACGCCGACGCCGAGTCGCTGGCCCGCCAGTTGCGCGAATACGTGCAGTATAAGCAACTCGCCGCTGTGCTGCGCGGCTGGCAGGAGCAGGAGCGCCGCACCTTCCTACGCGCCGCCCCGGTACTCGCCCCGCCGCCCCCCGATCTGCCCCCGCTCGGCCACACCCTCGCCGAGCTGATCGCCGCCGTCCAGCAGCGGATCCAGCTGGCCCAGTCCCTCGACACGGTCGCCGTCCTTAGCCTGCCGCCCCGGCTGACGGTGAGCCAGGTGGCGGCGCGGGTGCGCGAGCGGCTAGGGCGTCAGTCGTGGTTCAGCTTCGACGACCTGCTGGCCGAGGCCACCACTCGCCAGGACGTGATCGTGGCCTTCTGGGCCATCCTAGAGTTGCTCAAGCGCCGGGTGGTGGTGGTTGAGCAGGATGATACGTTCGGCATGATCAGCATCGGGCGCGGCGTGGCCCTGTCCGATGCCGCGCCGGAAGACGAGGATCTGTGACCAACTCACTGCCGCCACCGCTGCGGGCCGACGGGACGCACCAGCTACCACTGGGCGATCTGTTGGCTCTGGGCAGCCAGATCCGCGCCGACGATACACCCGAAAGCCTGCTCCACGAGGTTGCCGAGACGCTGCGCCGCGTGGTCACGAGCGCCCAGGTCTATGTGCGCCTGCGCAATATCGACAGCGACGCCTTTGACGCGGCGGCCTTCGCCGGCCTGCCCGCCGCGATCGAGGCCCGCCTGCGGGCCGAGCCGGTGCTGCCCAGTATCTACCCAGCCCTGCTGCGCCCCGAGTTGCGGGTGAGCGATTCGTATCTCATCCCGACCGGTGGAACCGCTCCCAACGCCGCTGACGCCGCCGCCGCCCCGCCCGACGCGCCAACCCTGCTGGTGCCGCTGCGCGGGCGCGGCGACCGGCTGATCGGCGTGATCTACATCGCCCTCTCGGCATCCCCCACCCTCGACCCGACCTCCGCCCAGGTGATCGAGGCAATTGCCCGCCAGGCTGCCCTGGCGGTAGAAAATGTGCGCCTCGCCGAGCGCAGCGCCCGTTTGCTGGCCAAAGAGCAACTGCTCGCTGCGCTTGGTCGTGATGTCAGCGCGACCCTCATCCTCCAAGACATCCTGAGCCGGACGGTCGAGCGGCTCGATGCCGCCTTCGGCAGTGGATCGCTCTGCCTGCTTGATAACGACACCCTGGCCGTGGCCGCCGCCTCGCCCGCCGAATCGACGCTGCTGGGCACCCGCTTCGGCCTCGGCGAGGGCATGGTTGGCTGGGTGGCCCAGCATGGCCGCTCGTTCTTCGTCAACGATCTGGGAGACGACTCGGCCTTCACGTCGATCACGCGCTCCCATCGCTCGTGTATCATCTCGCCCCTGCGCAGCGGCGGCCAGGTGATCGGCACGCTGAATGTGGGCAGCCCACGGCCCGGCGCGTTTACGTACGAGGACGTGGATCTGCTGGAGGCCATCGCTGCACAGGTCGGCGGGCCGATCACCAGCGCCCGGCTCTACCAGCAGTCGCAGCGTCTGGCCGCCCAGGTGCAGCGCCGCGCCGACCAACTCGCCGTACTCAACACAATCGCCCGCACCGCCAGCGCCACCCTGGAGCAGGAGTACAGCCTCCCGGAGGTGACCGCCCAGATCCGCAATGGTTTCGGCTATGACCAGGTTGACCTGTTTCTCGTGGACGAAGAGTCGACCGAACTGGCGTTGTCGGCATCCTCTGGCCGCATGTCCTCGATGGGCGTCGGCTATCGCCAGCACCTCAACATCGGGCTGATCGGTCGGTCGGCCCGCAGCGGGCAGACTCTGCGGGCCGATGATGTGCGCGCCGATCCGGGCTATTTTGCGGTGGCCGAGCGCAGCGAGACGCGCTCGGAGCTGTGCGTGCCGATCATCGCCAGCGGGCGCACCCTCGGCATGCTCAACCTCGAGTCGCCGCAGTTAGCCGGGTTCAACGACGAGGACGTGGCCATCCTAGAGACGGTCGCTGATGTGCTGGCCGGCGCGCTGGAGAACGCCCGGCTCTACCGGCGTGCCCAGGCCGCCGCCGTGCTTGAGGAGCGTAACCGCCTGGCCCGCGAGCTGCACGACAGCGTCTCGCAGCAACTGTTTAGCATGACCCTCACCGCGTCGGCCGCCCGCGCCCAGCTGGAGAAAAATCCGCGTCGGGCCGCCGCCCAGCTTGAGCGGATCCAGGAAACTGCCACATCCGCACTGGCGGAGATGCGTGCCCTGATCTTCCAGCTGCGTCCGCCAGCCCTGCGCGACCAGGGCCTCGTGGCCGCGCTCCAGCAGCACGCCCAGGCGCTCTCGCGCCGCGAGGGACTGGCCATCGCGCTCAGCGTCGTCGGCGACGACCGCATGGCCCGTGGTCTGGAGCAGCCGCTCTTCCGCATCGTCCAGGAGGCGCTAAACAATGTGGTCAAGCACGCCAGCGCCCGCAATGTCACGGTAGCGCTTGAGTTTGGCGTCGAGCGTGTGCTGCTGCGGGTGGCCGATGACGGGCAGGGATTCGACCCTCAGACCACGCCCTCGGGGCAGGGCCGTCACCTGGGCATGATCAGTATGCGCGAGCGGGCCGCCGAGATTGGTGGCACAATGGAGCTGCGATCACGGATCGATGGCGGCACCGAGGTGACAGTCGCCGTACCGCGCGCTGCGGCCTAATCTTGCGTGAAGGAGGAGCCGAAATGGAAACGATTACCGTGATGCTGATCGACGACCACCGCGTGGTGCGCCAGGGTCTGCGCGATTTTTTGGAGCTGCAGGATGACATCGAGGTGGTGGGCGAGGCGGGCACCGGCATCGAGGGCGTGCAACTGGCGCGCGACCTGCTGCCCGACGTGGTGCTGATGGATCTGGTGATGCCCGGCATCGATGGCGTCGAGACCACCCGCCAACTGAAGACGGTCAGCCCGAGCAGCAAGGTGATCGTGCTGACCAGCTTCAGCGACGATAACAAGGTCTTCCCCGCGATCAAGGCCGGTGCGATCTCCTACCTGCTCAAGGACATCTCCCCCGAGGAGTTGGCCCACGCCATCCGCGCCGCCCAGCGCAACGAGGCCGTGCTGCACCCCGAGGTGGCGGCCAAGCTCATGCAGGAGTTCAGCGCGCCGCGCCCGTCCGAGCCGCCGGTCGACCAGCTCACCCCACGCGAGATGGATGTGCTGCGCCTGGTCGCGAAGGGCATGTCGAATAAAGAAATCGCTGACACGCTGATCATCTCAGAGAAGACAAGTAAAACTCACTTGTCCAATATTCTCTCCAAGCTCCATCTCGCAGACCGCACCCAGGTAGCAATCTACGCGCTGCGCAAGCGGCTGGTGCCGATGGATTAATTTGGCAGGAGCGATCCGGGGCGGCTGCGCCTCCCCGAACGCCTCCGCGAGGAACACCCTTATGCCCGCGATGATCCTCCTTGGCACCGGCACCGGCGTGCCCGACGCCGACCGCGAGAACACCCATATGGTCTGGGACGGGCCGGGCGGCCCGCTGCTAATCGACGTTGGCGGCAGCACCTACCAGCGTCTGCTGCGAGCCGGGCTTGACCCGCTGGGCGCTGAGCATTCTGCCCCGCTCCAGGGCATTCTGCTCACCCACAGCCACTGCGACCACATCAACGGTCTGGCGGTGTTGCTGTTCAGCCTGCGTCTCGCCGGGCGCACGATGCCTCTGCCAATCTACGGACTCGCGCCGACCCTGGCGCTGGTAATCCGCATCCTCGATGCCTTCGCCCTCGACGACATGCACCCGCCAATCATTTGGACAGAGGTGCATGCCGGGGATAGCATCCCGCTCACCGAAGGCTGGGCCATCCGCACGGCGCTGACGGCCCACAGTCGACCGTGCCTGGCTCTGCGCATTGAACACGCTGCGAGCGGGCTGGCCCTGGCCTACTCAGCCGACACCGAGCCGTGTCCCGCAGTGGCCGATCTGGCCCACGGTGCGGCGGCGCTCATCCACGAGGCCACCACGCCGGAGCCATTCGCCGGCCACACCACGCCCCGGCAGGCCGGCGCGGTGGCGGCCGCAGCCGGGGTTGGCCGTCTGGCCCTGGTTCACTACAGCCCGCGCTGGACGATGCCCGCAGAACTGGCCCTCGCCGAGGTGCGGGCCGGGGGGTATGCCGGACTGGCCGAGATCGGTCGCGAGTACCAGGTGATCGCGCTATAGGGGCGCACCGCGCTGCCAGGGCGGTTGCAGAGTCGCCTCTGGCGGGGGTTTGGGGTGGCAAAGCCACCCCCGAAAGATTTTTGGTTGGTTTTTGGCGGCAAAGCCGCCAAAAACCAACCAAAAGCGCGGTCTGGGGCGCAGCCCCAGCAACGTTGCGTCAGCCATGATCGCGCTGCGCCATGGCTTGATAATGCCCAGCGCAGTGGCTATAATAACGCCATTGCCATGAGCAACCACACGACCACAGCGCGCTGCGCAGGTACATCGTATGCGTGAGCGCGTGTATCAAACTGAGGCGGTCATCCTACGGCGCAGCGACTTCGCGGAGGCGGATCGGCTGCTCCTCCTCGCTACCCCCGCCGGTAAGCGCAGGGTGGTGGCGAAGGGCGTCCGCAAGACCACCAGCCGCATCGCGGGCCACATTGAACTTTTTACCCACACGACCCTGCTCCTCGCCATCGGGCGCAACCTCGATATTATCACGCAGAGCCAGGTGATTGACTCCTTTTCGCATATGCGCGTCGATATTGCGCGCTTGGGCTGTGCCTACTATATCGCCGAACTCTACGACAAGTTTACCGAAGACGGCGATGAGAGTCGCCCGCTCTTTCAGTTGCTGGCCGACGCCTACGCCGCCCTTGATTACAGCCTAAACCCCGACCTCGTGCTGCGATCCTACGAGTTGAGCTTGCTCCAGATTGTCGGCTACCGGCCACATCTGCACCGCTGCGCCGTGTGCGGCGATCTGCTCACCGAGGAGGCCGACCAATTCAGTCCGCAGCTCGGCGGGGTCATCTGCCCGCGCGACCGCAACGCCGACCAACGGGCTATGACCCTGAGCGGCCCAGCCTTCCGGCTGCTGCGCTACCTCCAGAGCCAGCCGCTCAACGCCGTCGAAACCCTGCATCTCTCAGCAATGGTACGGAGTGAGGCCGAGGGGCTGCTGCGAGTCTACCTGCGCCACCTGCTTGAGCGCGATCTGAAGTCGATAACGTTTCTCCAGGACGTGATGCGTGGCGAATAAGGAGTTCCGTCATGGCCTATATTGACCAACTGCTCGGGCGCGACGAGCAGATTCTCTACGTCGCTCGTCAGCACTTGTTTGTCCTCATCGTCAGTATTCTGGCCGAGCTGGGCCAAATCGCTCTCTTGGTGGCCGCCGGGGTTATCTCGAACAATGCCTTTGGCAAGGCCACGCCCCCAGTAATCGTGATCGGTAGCCTCACCGCCAGCAATCTCATCCTGCTCACCTGTGTGATCATCAGCGTGATCGTGATGATCAGCGGGTTTATCGACTATCTGCGCTGGAATACCGAACAGTATGTCGTCACCGACCGGCGGGTCATCCAGGTGCGTGGTATCCTCAACAAGCAGGTGATTGACTCGTCGCTGGAGAAGATCAACGATGTGGAACTGCGCCAGACCCTGATCGGGCGCATAATGAACTTTGGCACCGTCGAGATCCTTACCGCCTCGGAGGAAGGGATCAACACGATGGATCGGATCGAGGGGCCGCTTGACTTTAAGAAGGCCATGCTGGAGGCCAAGCATAACCACGAGCGCGGCTTTGGCTACCTCGACCCGCAGGGCTATCCGGGGCAGGCTCCGCGCCCGTCGATGTCGTCCGGTGATATCCAGCGCACCCTGGAGGAATTGGCCGCCCTGCGCGAGCGCGGTATCCTCTCGACCGATGAGTTTGAGGCCAAGAAGCGCGAGCTTTTAAGCAGGATCTAGGATGGGCGAGGCATCGGCACTGCATGGGTTGGCGTGAGCAACGCCCGCCGGGGGGCTGAAGCCCTTGGCTACGGTTGACGAAGGCCGCTGAAGCGGCCTATCTGAGGCCGCTTCAGCGGCCTTCGCAGAACTAGCCCGCCCGTTTACGGGCCGGGCGCTCCGCGTGACAGGGCGGGTTTTGCGGTAGTGCATTTAAGGATATGCATGTACGAACTGATCGAGCAGGCACGGGCCGTCATTGCTGCGCGCATCCTGGTAACGCCCAAGGTCGGTATCATCCTCGGCTCGGGGCTGGGTGCCCTCGCCGACGATTTGGATCAGGCCGTCGTTGTGCCCTACGCCGATATCCCTGGATTCCACGCGCCGCAGGTGCCCGGCCATCGCGGTGAACTGGCCGTGGGCATGATGGCGGGTCAGCCCGTTGCCGCGATGCGCGGGCGCTTGCACTTCTACGAGGGCTACTCGATGCAGGAGGTGGCCTTCCCCGTCCGCGTGTTCAAGGCCCTCGGCTGCGATACGCTGATCGTCACCAATGCCGCCGGTAGCCTGCGCCCCGATTGGCAAGTGGGCGATATTATGTGCATCAGCGACCAGATCTTTCTGCCGGGCATGGTCGGCCAGCATCCCCTGCGCGGCGCAAACGACGACCGGCTCGGCCCGCGCTTCCCCAGCGTGGTCGGCAGTTTTGCGAACGATCTTGCGCGGCTGGCCCGCGAGGTGGCGACCGCGCAGGGCACCACGCTGCGCGAGGGCGTGTACTGCATGCTTTCCGGTCCAGCCTTCGAGAGCGCCGCCGAGATCCGCATGCTGCGGGTCTGGGGTGCCGATGCGGTGGGCATGTCCACCGCCCCCGAGGTGATCGTCGCGCTCCACGGCGGTATGCGCGTCCTCGGGCTCTCGCTGATCACGAACTTGGCCGCGCCCGACGGCCCACCGGCCAACCACGCCGAGGTGCTTCATGCTGGCGCGCAGGCCAAGCCGCACTTCTCCGCGCTCATTCGCGGAATCCTCGCCCGCATGTGATTTCGGATTGCGGATTTTACATTGATCTTGTGTTATCTTGCAATCTAAAATCAGCAATCTAAAATCTAACATCCAAGAGGAACTGGTATGGCCGATCTTACATCGCTCGATACAATCGCGGGGTTCGACGCGCCACTCCGTAAGAAGCTGGCCAACTCATTCTGGATCACCAGCGCTGAAGAATTTCACAGCGTTGTTCGATCAAGCAACCAGCAGTACGGCAGCGGGCGCAAGGCGCTTGCCGTGGCCCTGGGCGTGGAAGAGTCCCAGATCAAGGCGCTCGCCGATGCGATCCGCGCCGCCCTGCCCTCCGACACGCCCTTCTCCATCCCTGCGGATATCGAGGCCGGGGCTGGTCTGATTATGGACGGCGTGCCCGAAATTGATGCCAATTCCTTCGACACGGTGGTGGATCTGCCCGAGGCCGTCGATCCGCTGACCAAGGCTACGCGCATCCCTGCCCCACAGAATCAGGGCCGCCGCAATACCTGCGTGGCCTTCTCCCTGGCCGCGATCACCCAGATCCTCAGTGGCGACCCGACCGACCTCTCGGAGCAGTTCCTCTATTATCTCTGTAAGGAGAAGGACGGCATCAAGGGTGATGTGGGCACCAATCCCGTCCTGGCCATCCAGTTGCTGCGCGATGTGGGCATCTGCACTGAGCCGACTTGGCCCTACCACGCTGACCCGGATAACGATCAGCCCGGTGGCCCCAAGCCGCCTGACCCGGCCTACATCGAGGCCAAGCGGCATCGGATTACCGGATTTCGCCAGATCCCGGCCAGTGGGAGCGTCGGTGTCACCCAGATCCAAAGCCAACTCGCCCAAGGTAAGCCGGTGATGATCGGCATGCCGATCTATGAACACTGGACGGGGGCAACTCAGGCGACGTTGCTGGGCCGACTGCGCTTCCCGCTGCCTGGCGAGCGCAAGGCGGGCGGTCACGCGATGTGTGTGGTGGGCTATCGCAGCGATCCTAGTGCGCCCGGCGGCGGCTACTTTATTGTGCGCAATAGCTGGGGCACCGAGTGGGGCAAGCATAACATCGACGGCCCCGGCTACTGCCATATGCCCTACCTGCTGGTGTCCCGCCAGAATATGGTGGCCTTCGTGGCCGATGGGGTGGTGACGGAGTTGGTGGCCAAGCCGGTCGGAAAGGATGGATCGAACCGCACCCGTAGCGCGGCCCAACTAGGAAGTTCTGCGATGTCGAGCGACGAGATCGGGGAGATCTACGCCGAGGTGCGGGAGATCAAGGCGCGGATCGACGGTCTCGCCCGCAGGCTCCAGGTGTTGCTGGGCATCGGTGAGGCTGACGCCGCCATCCCGCCAACAGCGGTCGATACCGCCCCGCCCGCAGATACCACGCCGACCCCAGCGGCCATCACGTCCATCGAGGGCGGCTACACTGCGCCCTTGGTCTTCATCAACACCGGGGCCACCGAGGGCAGCGAGCAACTCTATCCCAACGGTATCGACGGGAACACGGGCAGGCCGCTGCTCCAGATCGACGCGGCGACGGCGGCCCGCCTGGCCCAGGGGCTTGAGCCCGAGCCGCCCGAGATGACGAACCTCTACAAAAACAAGAAGATCGACGCAGAAGGCGGACACCTCAGCGTGGTGGCCGATGTCGAGCAGAGCAAGATCGAGTCGGCCCGCTGGGCCGTGGTGGTGAATGCCTTAGAGCGTGCCGATCTGATCAAGGCTATCTGGCCACTCATCCAGCATCGCATGCGCCAGATGGGCTTTCGCAAGCTCGACTTCGACTTCAAGCCCGGTGAGACGGCCGGCGAGTGGATGAATCGCCATAGCGAAAATGAGAGCAAGACCCTGGCGAATGCCTGGGGTCAGATCCCGCCGGTGCTGCTCTACCGACCGGGCGAGCGGGTGAACGCCTGGCTTGCCCGTAAGCCGCATGGCGTGGCTCAGACCGTGGTCGATCCCAAGCGCGGCGTGCCCTTCTACCTGATGCTCCTCGGTCGCCCCGGCCCGCTCAACCGCGACGATGCGATCTACATCCCGCTGAACTTCCAGTACGCGCTGGATTTCTACTGGGGTGTGGGTCGTCTGATCTTCAGCGACGCCAGCGGCCAGCACCGCCTGGCCGACTACACATCCTACGCCGAGCGCGTGGCGGCCTGGGAGAGCCGCGCCGATGCGGCGTCGCGACTAAGTCATGAGATCGCCTTCTTCGGCACGCGCCACGAGGAGGATACCGCCACCATCCGCAGCGCCGATGAGCTGATCGCGCCGCTGGTGGACTGGAGCAAGACCAGCGCGATTGCCACCGAGAAGGGCATCGGCCAGACCGTCTACCTGGCCGAGAACGCCACCCGCAACAATCTGGAGAAACTGCTGAGCGCCAGCAAGCCGCCGGCGCTGCTGTTCACCGCCAGCCACGGCATTGGCCTGCCGGTGAGCGACCGCCGCCTCGTGATGCACCAGGGCGCCCTGGTGACGGCGGACTTCACCGGATTCGGTGGCATCAAGCGCGACCACTGGATGGCCGGCGAGGATCTGGACGGCATGGCCAAGGCGAATGTCGAGGGCATGATCGCCTTCATCTTCGCCTGCTACGGGGCTGGCTGCCCGCAGCAGGATGAGTTCATCTTTGACTCAGCCAAGCAACGCCCCACCATCGCGCCGTTCCCGTTTATGGCCCAGCTGCCGCAGCGCCTGCTGGCCAAGGGTGCCCTCGCCGTCCTGGGCCACGTCGAGCGGGCCTGGACCTACTCGTTCAGCGGCACCGAAAACTCCAAGGCCCAGATCCAGCCCTTCCAGGATGTGATCGGCCGGCTGCTTCAGGGCAAGCCTATCGGCGACGCCACCGACCAGTTCAACATCGTGCAGGGCGAGCGCTCGCTCACCCTCGCCGAGGAGCTTGTGGCGATCACCTACGGAGCCACGCCTGATCCGTCGCTGCTCTCGCGGCTCTGGATTGCCCGCAACGATGCGCGCAACTACGCGCTGCTCGGCGATCCGGCGGTGAAACTGGCGATCTAGGGGGAAGGGTTGCAGGAAGGGCTTTGCCATCGCTGGCCATCCCTTCCCAATCATGCAATCCGCCGCCGCAGCACAACATACAAGATGAGCGACTCGCCAATCGAGCTGACGGCGAGGGCCAGAGGCACGATGAGCGGGCCAACCTCGCCGATCAGGGCGAGCATCAGGGCCACACGCGCGGCCAGTTGAAGGCAGTTCGTGATCAGCGGGGTGCGCGTGTCAAGGCCACTGAGCAGCGCCCGCGTGAGTACCTCGGTGGCCACGTAGGCCGGCAGACCGACGCTGTAGGCCACAAGCATCTGGTAGGTCAAGTCGCCGGCAGCCACATCAAAGGCACCGCGTTCGAGTACCAGGCGAATCCCCAGGCGACCGAGCGCCACAATCACGAGCCCCGCCAGCGCCGAGAGCCCGCAGGCGACCATGAGCGTGCGGCGAAGCGCCAGCCGCATCCCTGCGAGATCATCGGCAAGGTTCAGTGCGGTCATGTGCGGCAGGGCGGCCTGGCCAATCGAGATGCCGAGCAAGCGGACGGGCAGGCCGATGAGCAGGGCGGCGTTTTGGATGGCACCGAGGGCCGCCACCTGGCCGTACAGGCTGATCAGCGCGGTATCGACAATTGCCCCGCTGTAGTTGACGGCGCTCGACAGGGCGCTCGGCACCAGCAGGCGTAGCACCGTGCGCAGATCATAATCACGCGGAGACCAGGCCAGACGGAAGCGGTAGCCGCGTCGGCGTAGCCCTGGCCAGAGCAAGCCAAGCTTGAACAGCGCATCAAAGATGGCCCCTACCGTCGGCCCGTAGATGCCCACCTGCGGGAAGAGCATCGCTGCGCCAATCCCGCTGATCAAGGCCAGATTGTGGACGGCGATGGACAGGGCCGGGAGCAGCAGCTGGTTGCGGCTGATCAGCAGGGCCACCAGACCGCTCTCGGCCACCACCAGCAACACCTCCAGGAGCATGATCCGGGTCAGCTCTGCGGTGAGCGCCTGGGTGGCCGGGTCGAGGCCAGGGGCCAGCAGCGTGCGTACGAGGGCCGGGGCGAGCAGGATGCAGATCAGGCTGAGCAACCCGGCGACGCCCAGCAGCACGGTTAGCGAAAGGTTGAGGACGCGCTGAGTCGCCGCCTCGCCGCCGCGCGCGTAGGCCGTCAGCAGCACCGGGATCAGAGCGTTGGTGAGGGCGCCGCCGCTCACCAGGGTGTTGAGGGTGTCGGGGAGGCGAAAGGCCACGTAGTAGGCACCGGCCATATCGCTCAGGCCGAACTGAGCGTTAAAGAGCATCTGCCGGGCGACGCCGAGGGCCGCAGACCCCAGGAAGGACAGCATATAGATCGCCGCCGCCTCGGGGACAGAGAACTCGATCAGGGGCCAGTCGGTGAGGGGGGTACGGCGGAGACGCACAAGCAGCGCCCTCAGAGCCTGAAGGCGCTGCCATACGCGCGAGATCCTACGGGTGCGCTTCACAGATCGGTTATTGTACGCACAGGGCGCACATTAGGTGCGCCGTGCGTACAATAGAGATCAGAACATCAGGCCGCCATCCACCGAGATCACCGTGCCGGTGATGAAACTAGCTTCATCGGACGCGAGGAACAGGTAGGCGTTCGCGATATCCTCCGCGTAGCCGATGCGGCGCATGGGCGTGCGCTCCTTCATCGACTCGATCACCTTCTCGGGCACCGAGGCAATCATATCGGTTTGGATAAAGCCGGGGGCAATCGCATTCACCCGGATGCCGCTCGGGCCAAGCTCGCGCGCCCAAGTCTTCGTCAGGCCGATCACGCCGGCCTTGGCGGCCACATAGTTGCTCTGGCCGAAGTTGCCATACAGGGCGACGACCGACGCGGCATTGAGGATCGCGCCGCCGCCGTGGGCAATCATATACGGCGCGGCGTACTTGCTACAGAGCCACACGCCCTTCAGGTTTACGCCGATCACCGCGTCCCACTGGTCCTCGGTCATCTTCTGCATGCGCGCATCGCGGGTGATGCCCGCATTGTTCACCAGGATGTCGAGGCGGCCGCCCCACTCGTTGGCGCTGCGCATCGCCACCTCGATCGACTCGGTGCGGCCCGCGTCGAGGAAAATAGCTCGGGCATGGCCATCGGCCTGCTCGATCTCGTCCGCCACCGCCTGGGCCGCGCTCATGTTAATATCAGCGACCACGACACGTGCGCCCTCACGGGCAAAGGTGAGGGCGGTCTGACGACCGATACCTTGCCCCCCACCAGTGATAACGGCGACTTTGTTGGCTAGACGCATGGTAGGTTGCTCCTCTACGAGTATAAAATTATAATCAGGGAGATGACCGGTGGTGAAATCTTTGGCGTGTGTAGCGCCCACCCCAAAGCAACCGTAGTTTCATCCTTGCCTGCGAGGCACCGCCAACGCTGCCTCGCAGGCGGCGAGCATCCCTACTTACTGCGCTTCGCCAGCCAGCCGTCGATCTGCGGCCAGACCCGCTTGTTCGCGCCGCTGCCGACCATCATGCCGATGTGGCCGCCGCGCATGTGCAGAAGCAGCTTGTCGCGTGTGCCGACCTTGTCCATAACCGTGACGGACTGGCAGGTGGGCACGATATGATCCTTATCGGCGATCACATTTAGGAAGCTGCAGCGGAGGTTGCGCAGATCCACCTTCTCGCCGCGCAGCTTCAGGGTACCCTCCATCAGCCGGTTCTCGCGGTAGAACTCAACCACCCACTGGCGGAACGCGCCGCCGGGGAAGTCGACCAGATCGGTGACCCACTTGTTCATCGCCAGGTACGAGTCGACCACGGCCGGGTTATCGAGGTTATCCCAGAGCTTAAAGTAGTTGCTGATGAAGTTCTCAACCGGCTTGAGCATCTTGCTGCCGTAGTCGATCATAGAGCCAGGCATATTGCCATACTGGCTCACCAACTCATCGACATTGTAGTACTCGGTGGTGAGCCAGCGGTTGAAGGGACCCGCATTCTTGTCTGCGAAGTCGAGGGGCGCGGTGAGAACCAGCAGGTTACGGATGCCATCGTCGGGGCGCATGGTGGCGTAGAGGGTGGTGATCATCGCACCAATGCACCAGCCGACCAGGCTGAACTCACGCTTGCTGCTGTGGCGCTGCACCGCCCGAACGACACGGGGCATATACTCGAGCACGTAGTCATCGAACGAATAGTGCGCGTCCTCAAGCCCAGGCCGACCCCAATCCAGCATATAGACGTCGTAACCCTGGTGGAGCAGATACTCGACAAAGCTGTTGCCGGGGCGCAGGTCAAAAATATCAGGCCGGTTGATCAGGGCGAAGATCAACAGGATCGGCACCGGGTGACGCTGCTCGGGCGGGAGCTCCGGCGTGAAGTGGTAGAGCTTCGCCTTATTCAGCGACCAGATCACCGTCTTCGGGGTCAGGCCGATCTTGATATCAAGCCGATTTGTGGCGAGCTTCGCGAAGGTGTCGTTGCTTTTGGTGAGGCGGTCAAACTCCTCAAAAAAGCGCTTCGTCAGCACCTCGGGGTCGAGGGCCGGGTTTGGCACAGTGGTCATAAGCTGCTCCGTACATTATGGGTGCGACATGCGGGCGGGTAGCGTGCCGTGGGCGCGGGCAGACGGTTCTTCAGCGGCTGCGGGGGCGGCGTGCCGACTTGTCCTCTGTTTCAGGGGCAGACTCAGGCGCGGCCGATGCTGCGGGGGCAGCGTCACTTGCCGGCGGCGCTGCGACAGGAAGCGCGGGCGCGGCGGGCACGAGTGCGCGTACGGCAAAGAGGATATCGTCGAGTCGCGCGTCCATATCGTCCAGTCGCATCTCAATGTTCGTCATGCGCTGGGCGAGGCTGACCACCTCGGCGCGCGAGGGCATGCTGGCCTGGGCGAGGTAGGTCTCCATGTACTGGGAAACCATTTTTTGCATCGGGGCGGAGGCGGCGAGCATCGTGTCGAGCTGAATGCCGAGTGCCTTCGAGAACGACTCGGTGTTGACCATGGTGGCCATGCCTTTGGCCCAGGCATCAAGGTTGGCGTCGCGCATGGAACGCCAGGCACCGACCGGATCGGTCGGATCGAATGTATCAGTCCGGTTGCTAGTCATAGCGTGTCTCCTTTGACAGCGCGCGTGATGCGCGCGATAAATGCGCAGTGAGAATCACGGCCCAAGCTTACAGTATCACTGGTAGTTACATGAAAGTTACGTGTGGGTACCTCCAGCGCCATTCCTGATCGCATTGAGGCTGCGCCAGCCCCACCCCCGGTTACCCGTGCCCGTATCCATGTGGTACAAGCATCTCCGGCGTGAAGGCGTGCCCCACCAGATAGTGGCGTTCGCCAGCCATCGCCACATCGGCAATCAGGTAGCGCCCGCTCGCGAAGCCCACCGCCTCGGCAAGGATGGTGTCGGTAGCCGCGCGCCACGCGGTGGCCGCAGCCAAGTCGTCACGCTGGAGGGCCGTCCAGTCGACCGGGATCTCGACGGCGATGTGGGGCGCACCGCGTGAGTCGGTGAGGATCTGCGAGCCATGGTTGAGGATAACACAGCCGGGGAAGCGGGCGAGGTGGCGATCCTCGCGCGGCCTGTCGGCGCGACCGACGGAACCCCATGCCGAGGTGGGCAGCCAGGTGATGCCGAAGCGCGAGGCGTGGACGCGGTTTAGCTCGTTCTGGAAGGGGTAGAAGGCCGGGTAGAACTCGCCGGCCACCGCCCGCAGCTTGTGGAAGTTCAACGTGGCGTTGGGAAACTGGAGCGGGTCAGCCGTCCAGTGAATCACGCCGATGCCGCGATCAAGCGCGGCGGTGGCCTGCGCCCGCTTGAGTGCGGCGGCCAGACCGGCCCGGCGCAGGTTGTGGGCCACGCCCATCATTTGCGACTCGATGCCGAGTGCGGTGTCGACGCCGACGCGCTCCAGTTCATCCAGGCCAGCGAAGCGGTAGAATCCGAGCAGGAATCCGGCCAGGGTGCCGACCGTGCGGGCCACCAGCGCAGTGCCGGGGCCAAACTCGGCGCTGTAGAGGTCGGATGGGTATTGGTGGACACCGGGGGCGGTGCCCCAGATCGCCGCGCGCAGCGCCCGGATGGACGGCAACTCCTCGGCCCCCGGCGCGCCGATGTCGAACACGTCGAACTGCCGGTGGGTCGCTGCGTAGGTGCGAGCGTCGCTAGGCCGATAGGGGATGATCGCGTAAGGCCGAAGCATGTGCCCGACGCGCTCTGCGCAGACGCTGTTATCATAGCGGCGAATGCGTTGGCCATACCGCACCTCGGCCCCTGACTCCAGATCGCTTACCCGCAGCGTATATACCCGCCGCCCGCCCTCAACGTCGCGCGGGAAGAGCAGGGCCACCCCATACAGCCCGTCGTCGTCGGCGATACGCAGGGCGCGCCCGCCCATCCGTACGAAGGTTGTCTGCACAAAATAATCAGGCAGCAGATCAGGGTTATGCGGGGCACCGAGATCCGCCCACAGGGACGCCAACTCGGCGGGCCACGTCGGTGTCGTGGGATCGAGGAAGTCAATTCGAAGGCTCATCTGCGGGCGAGGGGAGAGTATTGTATCATCGGGATGAACTCCGTGTTACGATCCTCTGCCATAGATGTGATGAGGAGATACGCGAATCTGCGCGTCCTCAGCGCATTGCGCAACGATAACGCCATGCCTCACGTATGTTTCCAAGCCCTTGAGGGGAGATGCGGCTGGGGGAAGGGTTGTCACTGTATTCTACCGCAGAATGTTAGGCGCAATGCGCAGCAAACCGGTCGAATTGCTGCGGGGTGGGAGAGGAAGTCCTTATGCCAGAGAGCGTCAGATCAACGTATCAGATCGGCGGACTAGACTGCGCCGCCTGCGCGCAGACCGTGCAGCTCGGCGTAGCCCAGATGCCCGGTGTGCGTTCCTGCGAGCTGAACTTCACCACCGAGCGCATGACGGTGGAGGGTACGGCGACCCGCGCGGAGATTGTGGCCCGTGTGGTCGAGTTGGGCTACCGCGTGGCCGAGCCGACGGCGGAAGGCGCGGCACAGGCCGAGTCATCGGCGGGGTTCTGGGCGTTCCTGTGGGGCCGCGTGGAGACGCGCCTGGCCATGCTGGGCGGGCTGCTGATCCTACCGGGCCTGCTGTTCAGCGAGGTCGGCCAGATCCGCCACCCGCTGATCGACGCGACCGCGCTGGCTGCGCTGGCCCTGGCTGGCTGGCCGGTGGCCCGCAGCGCATGGCGTGGCCTGCGGGCCACCGGCCGGATCAGCATCAACCTGCTGATGACGGTGGCGGCCGTCGGTGCCGTGCTGATCGGGGCGATCACCGAGGCCGGCATGGTCATGGTCCTCTTCGCCCTCGGCGAGGCGCTGGAGGGCTACACCGCCGGGCGTGCCCGCCAGAGCATCCGCAGCCTGATGTCCGTGGCCCCCAGCACCGCGCTGCGCCTGAATGCCCACGGCGACCAGTGCCACGAGGAGCACGTGCCGGTGGCCGAGTTGCGCGTGGGCGACCTGATCGTGGTGCGCCCCGGCGAGCGCGTGCCGATGGACGGCGTGGTGCGGGCTGGAGCCTCCGCCGTGAGCCAGGCCGCGATCACCGGCGAGGCCAGGCTGATCGCCAAGGCCCCCGGTGATGAACTGTTCGCCGGCAGCATCAACGGCGAGGGTAGCCTGGAGTTGGCGGTAAGCCGTCTGGCCGCCGACACGACCATCAGCCGTATGCTGGCCCTGGTGGAGCAGGCCCAGGAGCGCAAGGCACCCACCCAGCGTTTCGTGGATTCGTTCGCCCAGTGGTACACCCCGGCGGTGATGGCTCTGGCCGCCTTGACTGCCGCTATCCCGCCGCTGCTGTTCGGCCAGCCCTTCTTCAACCCGCCCGACGGCAGCTTCGGCTGGCTCTACCGTGGCCTGGCCCTGCTGGTAGTGGCATGTCCTTGCGCTCTGGTGATCAGCACTCCGGTCAGCGTGATCAGCGCCCTGAGCAACGCCGCCCGCAACGGCCTGCTGATTAAGGGCGGGGCCGCGCTGGAGGCGCTCAGCCGCGTGCGCGCCGTGGCCTTCGACAAAACCGGCACCCTCACTGCGGGAACCCCGCAAGTGGTAGCCGTACGCTCGGCTGACTGCTGCGACCCCGCCGGGGGCATGTGTACGCCCTGCGCCGAGGTGCTGGCCCTGGCCAACGCTGTCGAGCGGCGGAGCGAACATCCCCTGGCCCGCGCCATCGTGCGGGCTTCGGAGGAGCGTGGCCTAGCTACGCGCTACCCACCGGCTGTGGGCGTGATGGCCCTCACCGGCCAGGGCGTGCGCGGCGATGTCGGTGGGCGCAGCGTGCTGATCGGCAGCCACGCCACCTTCGAGGGTTCCATCGCCCATCCTGCGGCCCACTGCGCCGCCGCCCGCCAGGAGGCTGCCCTCGGCCACACCGCCGTGCTGGTCAGCGCCGACGCCCGCTATCTGGGCATGATCAGCCTGGCCGACACGGTACGCCCCAGCAGCCGCGCAGCCGTGGCCGCCTTGCGCGACCTTGGCCTGCGCGCCGTGGTTATGCTCAGCGGCGACGACCTGGCCACCGCGCGGCGCGTGGGCGACGAGATCGGCGTCACCGATGTGCGCGCCGGTCTGCTCCCCGCCCACAAGCTGGCCCTTGTCGAGGAACTTCAGCGCCAGTACGGCCCGATTGCCATGGTCGGTGATGGGATCAACGATACGCCCGCCCTGGCCGCCGCATCTGTGGGCATCGCCATCGGCGGGGGCCATGGCGGCACCGCCCAGGCCATGGAGACCGCCGACATCACCCTGATGAGCGACGACCTGGGCCGACTGCCCTTCCTGTTGCGCCTCGCCCGCGCCATGATGGCCACCATTTGGGCCAACGTCGCCCTAAGCATCGGCGTCAAGCTGGCCTTCCTCGTCCTGGTGCTACTCGGCGTGGGCACCATGTGGATGGCGGTGCTGGCCGATGTAGGCGTGGCCCTGCTGGTCACGCTCAATGGCATGCGCCTGCTGGGCCACCCGGCACCGCTTGGGCGACGGACGACCGATGATAAATGAATCTGGGTCAACTATAATGCGGATATCTGCTGCTGCATCTCCCACAGCGGTGTCGGGAGGCGTTGATCCGCGCGACCCACACCCGTAGCGGCAGGGACTCGCAATGGTGCCATAAGCGGTTGGGATTAAAGGAGCAAGCCCTATGGGCAAGGACACACTGACGGTCACTGATAATCGTACGGGCAAGACATATGAGCTGCCCGTCAATGACAACACTATTCGGGCAATCGATCTACGCAAGATCAAGACCTCTGATGATGACTTCGGGCTTATGTCGTACGACCCAGCCTACATGAACACGGCCGAGTGCAAGAGCACGATTACCTTCATCGACGGCGACAAGGGCATCCTGGAGTACCGGGGCTACCCGATCGAGCAACTCGCCGAGCAGAGTACCTACCTGGAGACTGCCTACCTGCTGATCTACGGCGACCTGCCCACCAAGGATCGCCTGGACTGGTGGGCCAACCGCATCAGCCGACATACCTTCATCCACAACAACCAGATCGATCTGATCCAGGCGTTTCGCTACGATGCTCACCCTATGGGCATTCTGATCAGCGCCGTCTCGGCCATGTCCACCCTCTTCCCCGAGGCCAAGGAGGTCGAGAACCCCGAGGTGCGCGAGAAGCAGATCTGGCGCATCCTCGGCCAGATTCCCACCCTCGCGGCCTTTGCCTACCGGCACCGCATCGGGCGACCGTTTAACTATCCCGACAACTCGCTCAGCTATACCGCCAACCTGCTCTACATGATGGACTACATGAACCAGCGTGATTACGCGGTGAACCCGGTGCTGGCCAAGGCGCTCGATGTGCTCTTCATCCTGCACGCCGACCACGAGCAGAACTGCTCGACGGCGACCATGCGCGGCGTCGGGTCGAGCCGGGTTGACCCGTACTCCGCCCTCTCGGCGGCGGTGGCGGCGCTGTACGGCCCGCTCCACGGCGGTGCCAACGAGGCCGTCATCCACATGCTCCAGCATATCGGCAATGTGAAGAACGTCCCTGGCTTCATCGAGCGGGTGAAGAAGGGCGAGGGCCGCCTGATGGGCTTCGGCCATCGGGTCTATAAGAACTACGACCCGCGCGCCAAGATCATCCGCAAGGTGGCCTACGAGGTCTTTGAGGCGACCGAGGCCAACCCGCTGCTGGAGGTCGCGGTCGAGCTTGAGCGGATCGCGCTCCAGGACGACTACTTCATCTCGCGGAAGCTGTACCCGAACGTCGACTTCTACAGCGGCCTGATCTATCAGGCGCTGGGCTTCCCGATCGAGTACTTCTCGTTCCTGTTCGCCATCCCGCGCGCGGCGGGCTGGCTGACCCAGTGGGTTGAGATGCTCAACGATGACGAGCAGAAGATCATGCGCCCGCGCCAGATCTACCTCGGCCAGCCTCGCCGCGATTATGTCTCGATTGATGCGCGCTAAACCGGTAACGCGCCAGCGCCGGTTGAAATGGCCAGCCTCGCTGGCCATTTCAACCGGCGCGGTTTTAGCTCAAAGGATTTATAGGCAAAAAAGTGTCTGGACAGGCAAAGGTCTCCGCATTATAATGGGGTCTACCGGCATCTGCCAAGCGTTTTGCCGCTTAAAGGCCATCGGGAGAACACTGGCCGGATCATACAGCGATATGTCGGTGCTGCGACCGGTACTTCCACGGCCTATGCGTAGGCGGTACTCTTCCCCTCAATTGAGGAATGGCGTATAACGTATCAGGAGGTACTCTATGTCGGATGTGCGAGATGCTGCGAAGAGCGGCGACCTGACCAATGCGATCACCAATCTCGGTACCAGCCTCACCCGCGTGAGCGTTGCGGCGATGACCCTGCCGACCTACCTCCTCCCGGAGCGGTCGCGCGCCGAGGCGACGGGTGCCGCAACCAACTTCGTCAACGCGGTCGGCGCGTTTCACCTGAGCTTCGCCAAGACGGTCGTTACCAGCGCGAGCGCGGTGGTGCGCGGGCTCAGCAATGTCGCCAATTCGGTCCAGCAGACATCCAAGACGGTCGCCCCAGCGGCTGCCCCGGTCGCAAAGCGCTAAGACAAGCACCCAGAACACAGAGAACGGGCGGGGCGCTTGCAAATGCGCCCCGCCCGTTTCTTGTACCCTGCGCCCGGTACGCTACCTGAGGTACCCACCGACAATAAATGCCGACATGAACTGGATCAGCAGCACGAAGGGGTTGCTCGCGATGATGTAGCGCTTAAAGTTCTTGTGGGTAGGCTCACGGTAGAGTTGCACCTGGCTCACGATCGGGATGAGCAGGGCCAGGGCAAGGACGACGGTGGCCCACACATGCCCGGCCATGAGCGCCAGGGCCAGCAGCATCAACTCACAGACGCCGATGATCAAGTAAGATACCAGCAGGGTTCGGCGTGCCCCAAAGGCCACGGTCATCGACCGCAGGCCGAGTTGACGATCACCCTCGATACTCTTGATGTCGTTGAGAAAGAGCAGACCGGCCGCCAGGGCGCTATTGATCAGGGCCAGAATGAAGCTTGGCCAACTCATCGGCGCAAAGATCAGGTGGCCGGTGATCCAGCTTAGGAAGACGTAGCCAAAGCCCACCGCCGGCGGCCCCATCCAGAAGTGCTGCTTGAGCTTGATTGGAGGGATGCTGTAAGCTGCCGACAGGGCCAGACTGATCGCCGCCAGCACCGGGAGCCAGATGCTCTGATACATCAGGATAAGCGATGCGCCCATCGTCGCCAGCCCGAGGATGACCCAGTTGAGGCGGGCCGCGCCCAGGCTGATCCGCTGCGACGGGATGGGGCGAGCGGGGTCGTTGATCGCATCAAGGTCGCGGTCAAAGTAGTCGTTGATGCTCTGGCTGAAGCCGGTGCCGAAGGGGCCGCACATCAGCGCCGCCAGCGCCGCCAGCAGCAGGTCGCGCAAATTGGTGACGTGAAAGCCCGACTCGCCCTGGCTCGTCGCAATCGCTCCGCAGATCACCATCGTGATCGGGGTGATCCACGTGACCGGGTCGGCCAGCTCGACGTGGACGAGCAGGCGCCGGGTGAGCGGCACTCGTTCTGAACTGAGAGGTTGTGCGAGACGCTCAGCCATAGCGGTTATTTCCCAAAACTCCAGATCTGCCAGGTACAATGCCGGACAATGGTGCAAATGTACCACTGCGCACATTTGGAAAATATTAAGCGCAAGCCTATACCTATGTGGGATGTATAAAGATGCCGCCTAGGTGAATGTCAGCGCGATGCGGTCGTTTATAATGGCGGGCCAGGGCTCGGGCCTGTGCGTCTACCCGCAGGAGGTTATTATTGCTATGAGTGCCCGACTGCTCCTGGCCGACGACGAGCCACAGATCGGTCGCCTGCTGAAGGGTGTGCTGAACACGGAGGGCTACACCATTCAGATTGCCACCGATGGCCAGACCGCCCTCGATTTGGTGGTGAGGTGGCGACCCGACCTGGTGCTGATCGAGCTGAACCTGCCCGTGGTCGATGGCTCCGAGGTCTGCCGACGCATCCGCGACTGGTCCCAGGTGCCGATCATCGTGTTGACCGACTGCGATGGCGAGGATGAGAAGGTCGCGCTGCTCGATCTGGGCGCCGACGATTACCTGACGAAGCCCTTCAGCGTCCGCGAACTCCTGGCGCGGATCAGGGTGGCCCTGCGCCACGGGGCGCGCATGAACCACGACGGCGGCTCAGTCGTATCTTTCGGCAGCCTACAGATCGACCGCTCGCGCCGCCTAGTAACCTGCGATGGTCAGGAGTTGCGCCTGACGCCGACCGAGTATAACCTGCTGGTGTTGCTCAGCGGGCACGCGGGTAAAGTGCTGACCCACCGCATGATCCTGCGCTCGATCTGGGGTCCCCATTCCGAGAACGACCTCAACACGCTGCGGGTGTTCGTCACCCAACTGCGGCGGAAGATCGAGGTGAACCCGGCCAGTCCGACGCTGATCCTGACGGAGCCAAGCATCGGCTATCGGTTTCGCCCCCCCGATCATCGCTAGTGGATGTGTTTTCGTTGAGCCTTGGCTGATAGGCAAGAGGTAACGATGACTCAGGCGCAACCCTTCAACCTTGACCTCACAAGCTGCGATCATGAGCCGATCCATATCCCTGGCTCTATCCAGCCCCACGGCGCGCTCTTCGCCCTCGTGGAGTCCGACCTGACGATTATCCAGGTCAGCGCCAATACGTTCCCGCTCCTGGGTCGCCACCCGCACCAACTGCTCGGCCAGCCCTTGAGCGCCATCGTCGATCCCGAGCAGATCGCCTACCTCCGTAGCTGCCTAGCCCGCGAGCAGCTTGACGAGACCCCGATCTACACGCAGACCCTCGCGATCAGCGGCGTCGATATGCGGTTCGATGTGATCGCCCATCGCATGGGTGCGGTGCTGATCCTGGAGCTTGAACCCTCGGTCCAGGATAACCAAACCGTGGCCCTACAGGTCTACCGGATGGTACACGGGGCCGTCACCGAGTGCCAGCGCACCGCTTCGGTACGTGAATTTGCCCAGGCGCTGGCCAGTTCTGTCCGCAAGCTGACTGGGTTCGACCGGGTGATGGTCTACCAGTTTCAGCCCGACGGCTGCGGTGTGGTCATCGCCGAGGAGATGCGCGCCGATCTCGAATCGTACCTCGACCTGCGCTACCCGGCGTCAGATATTCCCCAGCAGGCGCGGGCGCTCTACCTGCGCAACTGGCTGCGCCTGATCCCCGATGTTACCTATCAGCCGGTTGCGATGTTGGCGATCGACCCTGGCCACCCGAGCATCCCGCTCGATATGAGCTACGCCACCCTGCGCAGCGTCTCGCCGATCCACATCGAGTACTTGGTCAATATGGGGGTACGCGCCTCAATGTCGATCTCGCTGATCAAGAATGATCAGCTCTGGGGTCTCGTCGCCTGCCATCACTATTGCGGGCCGCACTATCTGCCCTACGACATCCGCGCCGCTTGCGAGTTCCTCGGCCAAATCGTGTCGCTTCAGATCGGTGATAAAGAGGCATCTGAGGACGCGGCCTACACCATCGCGATCCAGAATGTGCAGGCCGCGCTCGTGCAGCACATGAGCGTGGCCAATGATGTGGTGGCCGGGCTGACCCGCTTCAACCCCAACCTGATGAAGTTCATCGATGCGGGCGGCGTCGCCATCTGTATGGAGGGCCAGTGTGTGTTGTTGGGCGCGACCCCGCCCGAGCCAGTGATCTGGGAGTTGACCGAATGGCTTAGGCAGGAGATCGCCGACAGTGTCTTCTGGACGGACTCGCTGCCCGCGCGGTACCCGTCCATCGCGCCGTTCAAGGCGACGGCGAGCGGACTCTTGGCGGTGCGCCTAGCCCGTACGCGGATGAACTATCTGCTCTGGTTCCGCCCGGAGGTGATCCAGACCGTTAGCTGGGGCGGCAACCCCGAGAAGCCGGCCATTGTTAGCGAGGACAGCGTCAGGCTGAGTCCGCGCAGGTCGTTTGAGGTCTGGAAGGGAACCGTGACTGAGACCGCGCCGCCGTGGCGGCCCTGCGAACTGATGGCCGCACGCGACCTACGGCGCGCGATCATCGACCTGGTGCTGCATAAGGCCGAGGAACTGGCCCGGCTGAACGAAGAGTTGACCCGCAGCAACGTCGAGCTCGACTCGTTCGCCTATGTGGCCTCGCACGACCTCAAGGAGCCGCTGCGCGGCCTGCACAACTACGCGCACTTCTTGATCGAGGACTACGGCGACCGGCTTGACGATGAGGGAAAAGACAAGCTGGCAACCCTCGTCCGTCTGACCCAGCGCATGGAGTCGCTGATCGACTCCTTGCTCCACTACTCGCGGGTTGGCCAAGCCGAACTGGCCTGGATCGAGATCGATCTCAACGCCGTACTGGCGGATGTGGTGAACCTGCTGGAGTCGCGCCTGCGCGAGAGCGGCGTCGAGCTGCGGATCGCCCGGCCCCTGCCGCAGGTGCGCGCCGACCATGCCCGTGTGCAGGAAGTTTTTAGCAACTTAATCACGAACGCGATTAAGTATAACGATAAGCCGCAGAAGTGGGTCGAGATCGGATACACGCCTGTCCCCAGCGACAATGGCACCGGAGCCTACGTATTCTACGTGCGCGATAATGGTATCGGGGTGCGCGAGGAGTACCACGAGACGATCTTCCGCATCTTCAAGCGCCTGCATGGCCGCGACGAATATGGCGGCGGGGTGGGCGCGGGCCTGACGATCGCCAAAAAGATTGTCGAGCGGCATGGCGGCGCGATCTGGCTCACCTCGCTGCCCGGCGAGGGCGCGACGTTCTGGTTCACGCTCAGTCGGATCACGGCCGACCTGAGGGCATTCGGAAAATCTGCGCTGGATGCGGGCGGGGATGAACGAGGGCCACTATGAACAAATGGCATGTCATGCTGATCGAAGATAGCGATGAGGACGTGACCGCGATGATGCGGGGCGTGCGCCGCGAGGATCTGGAGATCACGATCCACCGCTGCGCAACGGGCGATCAGGCGCTCGACTACCTGTATCAGCGTGGGCGCTACGCAGAGGCCGACCAGTCCCCGCGCCCCAGCCTGATCCTACTCGACCTGAACCTGCCGGGCACCGACGGGCGCGCGCTGCTGGCGGTGATCAAGGACGACGAGGATCTCAAGTCGATCCCGGTGGTCGTCATGACCACGTCCAATAACCCGAAAGACATTGCCACCTGTTATCGACGCGGTGCCAACAGCTACCAGATCAAGCCGGTCGACTACGCCCGCTTCAAGCAGTCCATACAGATCATGATCGCCTACTGGTTTCAGATCGCAACGCTGCCCGACACGAACTAGCGCTGGGAGGTTTTCGGAGAGGGACACGCCCTCTCCGAAAACCCAGGGCTGATGCAACGTCGCTGGGGCTGCGCCCCAGACCGCGCTTTTTGTTGTTTTTTGGCGGCTTCGCCGCCAAAAACCAACAAAAAAAGATCGTTCGGGGGTGGCGTTGCCACCCCCAAACCCCCGCCAGAGTCAACTTTGCAACCACCCTGCCCGAAAACCTCCCAG
>CAISPW010000118.1 GCA_903887465.1 uncultured Oscillochloris sp.
CGGTACAGCGCGTCCTGAAGCGCACCGCACGCATCAACCCGCGCAACAAGCGCCCAAACACCTACCAGCTTTTGCTCGCCCTGACGACCGAGGCAAAAGAAGCTTGATGCGCATGGGGTTTGGGGGCCGCAGGCCCCCGAAAAAATCCTTTTCTTTTCTTTCGGAGGGGCGAAGTCCCTCCGCGCCTCCCCGCCGGGAAGACGACAACGGTAGGAATAGCCGATAACCGATAGGCCATTTTGTCGCGGCAGTGTGTACACCGCGCGTGGGAGATCGAATAGATCTGATGCGTATTCTGATGCTGGCCTCGTCGTACCCGAAGTACCCTGGGGAGACGACGGCACCTTTTATTGAGGAGATCGCGGCGGGCGCGGCGGCACGCGGGCACGCGGTGACTCTGCTCTTGCCCTGGCATCCAGAGATCCGCCGCCCGCCGGTGGAGCGCGGGGTGCGGCTGTGCTTCTTCCGCTACGCCCCGCACCCGGCGCTGAATATCTGGGGCTACGCCCAGGCGCTGCTCAGCGATACGCACATTAAGCGCCGCGCCCTGGCGGCGGCACCCTTCGCCCTGGCGGCGACGACGCTGGCGCTCTTCCGCGCCCTGGCGGCGGCCCGCCGGGCTGCCGCGCCCTTCGACCTCGTGCAGGCGCACTGGCTGCTGCCCAACGGCCCGCCGGCGGCCCTGGCCGCCCGCGCCTACGGGCTACCCCTGGTGGTCAGCCTGCACGGCAGCGATATCTACCTCGCCGAGCGCGGTCGGGCCATGATGGCGGTGGCCGCCGGGACGTTCCGCAGCGCCGCTGCGGTGACGGCGTGCAGCAGCGATCTGCGCGACCGTGGGGTGAGCCTGGGCGCTCGCCCCGCAACCTGTACGGTGATCCCCTACGGCGTGAATAGCCAGGAGTTTCGCCCCGATGCGGACGCCCGCGCCGCCGTGCGCGCCGAGCTTGGGCTGGAGGACCATGCGCCTCTCGTCGTGGGGCTGGGGCGACTGGTGGCCAAAAAGGGCTTTGGCATTCTGCTTGATGCCTGGCCCCACGTACTTGCCCACGCCCCGCAGGCCACCCTCTGCATTGTGGGCTACGGCGACCTGCGCGGCCCGCTGGAGGATCAGGCCCAGCGGCTGGGCCTCGCCGCGCGGGTGCGCTTTGCGGGGCAACTGGAGCGCCGCCGGGCCGCCGCCTACCTCGCCGCCGCCGATGTCTTCGCCCTGCCGATTGTGCGCGAGGGCGTAGATGGGCTGCCGAACGTGCTGCTGGAGGCCATGGGCACTGGCAGACCGGTGGTAGCCTCGCGGGTGGCGGGCGTCCCCGATGTGATCGACGATGGCGTCCACGGCATCATCGTGCCTGAGCGTGACCCGGTCGCCCTGGCCACCGCCATCCTGCGCCTGATCCGCGACCGGCCCTTCGCCGAGCGCCTGGGCCGCGCCGCCCGCGCCCGTGTCGAGCAGGAGCTGACCTGGGAGCGGACCTGCGCGCGGTTTGAGCGGGTGTATCTGCAGGCAATAGGGAACCGGGAACCGGGAACCGGGGCACGGTGAGATCCTATATGCGACAACGCGCTCGGGTCTTCGATTGGCTTATCCCGCTGGCGCTGTTTGGGCTCGCCCTGGCCGCGCGGGTCTACCGGCTGGACGCCCAGAGCCTCTGGCTGGATGAGGGCAGCAGTTGGCAGATGGCCAGGCAGCCCTGGGGCACCCTGCTGCGCGATCTGCTCAGCCCCACGGCGGCCTACCCGCTCTACCACCTGCTACTCAAGCTGTGGGTGTCCCTCTGCGGCGACAGCGAGATCGCCCTGCGCCTGCCCTCGGCCATCGCCGGGGCGGCAGCGGTGCCGGTGATCTACCTCGCGGGGAGAGAGATACCCCCATCCCCCGTACCCGCGAGGACGAAGTCGCGCCAACAGATGCATGGGGACACCCCCTATGTATCCGTTGGCGCAGCTTCGCCCCTACGCATTGATCACGTTCGTTCACTTGCCGCCGCCACCATCATCCTGGCCGGGCCGTTCCCGCTCTGGTACGCCCAAGAGGCCAAGGCATACAGCCTGCTGCTGCTGGTCGCCGCCCTGCTAACCTGGATCCTGCTGCGGGTGCTGCGCACGGGCGCGCACCGTGACTGGCTGGCCTTCGGGGCCATCGCCCTGGCTGCGGTCTGCGTCCACCGGCTGGCCGCACTGGGCGTGGTGGCCGGGGGCTGGGCGTGGCTGTTGACGAGAGGAAGGGTTCGGGGATGGGCTGCGGCAGCCACGCTCGCCGCGATCAGCGCGGGGCTGGTGGCGGTGATGGTCTACGGCCTAGGCAGCGACCGGGCGGCGACCGGGGCGTACATCCCGGCGGGGCCGCTGGCGGCGCTGGGGCTGACCTTCGCCCGCTTCAGCCTGGACCGCTGGCCGGGCGATGCGCCCTGGTGGTGGCTGGCCCCCTGGGCGGCGCTGCTGACCTGGGGGCTGATCCGTCTTGGCCTAGATGTATGGCGCAGGCCGGGCGGTTCACGCGCCGCCCCCACGGTGATCCTGTGTATGCTGCTGGTGCCGCTGGGGCTGTTCCTGATCCAGTTGCTGCTCACCCGGCTCTACGAGGCCCGCTACCTGATTGTGATCTACCCGGCCTGGGCGCTGGCGCTGGCGTATCCGCTCCATCAAACCACAGCCTCCCTCCAGGTGGGAGGGCCAGTGCCCTCCCTGAAATCCCCCCTTCGTGATGGAGGAGTGACAGGGATCACCCTGCTGCTGGCCGCGCTGGCCACCGGCCTGGCCGCGCTGTTCCAGCCCACCTTCGGGCTCTTCTCGGGGGCACCGGTGAAGGAGCAGTACCGCGAGGCGATCGCCGAACTCGCGGCGCGGGTGCAGCCCGACGACGCGGTGGTGATCCACCCCGCCTACATCCGCCCGCTCTACGACTACTATATGCGCCGCCTGAGCGCCGACCCGGCCCCTGAGCCGATGGTCTTCGCCGATTTCTGGCAGGGCGAGACGACGTACGGCCAGCGCGAGTGGGACATCGAGCGACATCAGAAGTTGGCGGGCTACACCCGCAGCTTCCTGCTGATCGCCCCCGAACACGCCAAGACGGTGGACGCGCCGACGCCCGGCAGCGGCGACGAGTACGGCTTGGTGGGCAACTTCTGGGCCTTCAGCCGCGAGCAGCGCACATGGCCCTGCGGGATCTGGCGCTACAACGGGGCGCACCTGTTTTGCCAGGAGGCTCCTGACGCCTATATCACCGGCGCGGTGCCCCAGCCAACCGCCCGCGTGGACGCCCGCTTCGGAGATACCCTGACCCTGCTGGGCTACACGCTGAAGGCGTCTGCCGCAGGCGGGCCGGGGATCTACCGGGCAGGCGGGAACCTGCCGATCAGTCTGTTCTGGGCGGTGGATCGCCAGCCAACGGAGAACCTGAGCTTCTTCCTGCACCTCTGTCAGGACTGCGCCGCGCCCCCGCCGGCCGGCGACGATGGCCCGCCGTTGGAGGGCTACCTGCCCACAAGTACCTGGCTGCCGGGCAAGCCGGCCCGCGACGACCGGGCCATCCAGCTGCCGCGTAACCTGTCGCCGGGGCGCTACACGCTCATCCTCGGCGTCTACCGGCCAGAGAATATCGCCCCCAGCGCACGCTTGGCGGTGAGCGGGGGCGCGGCGCTGGGCGACGGACGGCTGGTGCTGGGCACGGTCGAGATCGTGAGTGGTGAATGGTAAACCACCACCCGCCTAAAGGCGGGGGCTTTGCTCTGGCGCTACCGACGAGTCGGCATCCGAGCAGTACGGCACGTTTACGGGTGCCCTGCCGGAAATAGTTCCGGCAGCGATCACATCTGCGTGGCCAGCGAACCAGCAGCGTGTGCAGACAAACGAGGCTTGGGTCTTGCGGTTCGCCTTGGCGATACACCCGCATTTCGGGCAGGTACGCGACGTATTGCGAGGATCAACAAGATGGACCGCTACCCCAACCAGCGCTGCCTTGTAGACGATAAAGGCGCGGAGTTGAAAGAAGGCCCAGCTATGGAGCGTGGCGCGCTGCGACCTGCGAACGGTTACTCGCGTGCGAATGCCCTTGAGATCTTCCAGGGAAATCGCCCGCGTTGTGCCTTCGGCCTTCGCCACGATCTTCTTACTGAGGGTGTGGTTGACCC
>CAISPW010000119.1 GCA_903887465.1 uncultured Oscillochloris sp.
CGCCGCCCGGCGGCGGCCGCCATGCTCGCGACCGTCTCGGTCACAGCGTAGCGCCGCTCGCGGATACCGGCGACGCGCACGATCCAGCCCGGCGCGAGGCTCCAGGTGTGTTCAAGCTCGGCGCTCGTCACCACGCGCTCGGGCAGGTAGGTGCCGAGCCCGGCGATCATCACAGGCTGCATTGACACTCCAGAGGGAAGCGGACGCGCAAGGAAAGGCTACCCCGGCCTTGATCTTCCCGTTTATCGCTGAGACGATCATTGTAGCGCATAACGTAGAGCAGTCCTATTCCAGTTATGAAGGAGGAGTCAAGGCTTTAGCCGCAGGGCTGCTGCAACGTTGCTGGCGTTGCCACACCCAAACCCCCGCCGGAGGCGACGTTGCCACCGCCCTGCAACTCGGCGCAGGGCGGTGGCAACGGCATGCGCCGCTTGAAATTACGAGCGAAGCTGGCAAGTTCAAGCGACCACTTAAACTTCAACTTCCGGGCAGTGGGTCGGTACAATCCGCACCTCGGGGCGGGCGATGGAGAATCCGCGCAGCGCCGCCAGGGTCGCGTCGACCGCCCGTGCATCATCTACGAACAGGTACGTGATGCGGGCCGGTGGGCGCTGCTCACGGATGGCCTGGCACGTCCAGGCACCGTCGGCGGCGAGTAGCACTGGGCCGCGATCCGTCTGCGCGAGGGCACCGATCTGGCCGCAGGCGTGGCCGGGTAGGTGCATAAGCCGCAGCGACCCATCGCCGAAGAGGTCGTGAGTGGGGCCAAGATGCGGTAGCGGCGGGCCGGTGAAGGCGGGCAGCGGCGCGGCCCGCTCGGCCAGGTCGGCGGGCAGCAGCGCCGGGAGGTGGGCGCGGCGCAGGGCCGCCAGGCCGTGCAGCCCCGCGATGCTGGCCAGGGCTGCGGGCGAGACAATCACCGGCACGTCGGGGAAGTCGCGCAGGCCGGCGACGTGGTCGGCGTGGATGTGGGAGATGATCACTCGGCGGATGTCGGATACGGCTAGGCCATAGCGGGCGAGCTGGCGCACCGCCGCCTGCTCGGGACGGATGCGCAGCGGGGTGGCCAATCGGTAGAGCCGCCAGGGCAGGCGGCGCGTTGCCGCTAGCATGCGCGGGGCGTACCCGGTATCGAACAGCGTCCAGCCCTGCTGCGGGTGGCCGATCAATGCCACCAAGGAGCGGCATACCATTGGCCGCCGGGGTACGCCGCGCATGACGTGATGCGCCGAAACCAGGCAGTGGCCGGTATCGAGGAGGTGAAGATCGAGCATGGAATGCTCCTAAACCACATGATTAAGCGTTTTCGCCACACCCGCATCTACGCTGATCAGCGGGACGTACCCGAGGTCGCGGCGGGCCGCAGAGATATCGTAAGTCTGAGTGCGGGCGAGGATAGCGACGCTGTAGCGGGTGAGCAGGGGCTCGCGACCGGTGAGCGCGGCGCGAACCTCCATGGCGGCGGCGGCGGCGAGCATCAGCGACAAGGGCACGGGCGGCAGGTGCGCGGGGATGTCCAGGCGGCGCAGCAGCTCGCGGATGAGATCCCACAGGGGCACATGCTCGCCGTTGGTGATGTGATAGGTGCGCCCAACCGCAGCGTTCGCGGTCAGGGCCAGGGTGATCGCGTGGGCCACATTCTCGACATACGTGATATCTACGAGATTGCGCCCGTGGCCGATCTGCGGCAGGCGACCGGCGCGGGCGGCGGCGACGATTCTGGGCAGCAGGGCGCGGTCGCCCGGCCCGAAGATCGCTTTGGGCCGCAGGATGACGGCGGGCACGTCGGGCGCGGCGCGCACCAGTTCCTCGGCCAGGCGCTTGCTGTGGGCGTAGATCGAACTGGACCGGCGCGGGTACGGCGCGGCCTCGGTGGTGTTGTGGTGGTCGCGCCCGCTGAAGACCACCGCCGGTGAGGAGACGACCACCAGACGCGAGACAGCGTGGCGGCGACAGCCGGCGATCACCGCCGCCGTGCCGCCCAGGTTGACCGCCAGGAAATCGCGGCGCGGCCCCCAGGGAGCCGAGAGCGCCCCGGCGTGGACAACCGCGTCGGCACCGGCGCAGGCAGAGATCACCGCCGCGTGGTCGCGCAGATCGGCGTGAACGGGGACGGCCCCGGCGGCGATCAGGGCGGATGACTCGGTAAAATCGCGGCCCATCAGGCGCACCTGATGGCCGCGCTCAAGCAGCATGCGGGCGACGTATCGGCCGAGGAAGCCGGTGCCGCCGGTGATGAGGATATGCATTGTTGGAAAGTATAGCCCGTAGCGCCCAAAAGCTTCAGCCATGGGCATCGTCGCGTGATATACGTAAGCGCATTAACATTATCTACATGCTTGTCTTTATGAGGCAATGCATGTATACTATAGTACTGCTGCCATTTGGCATTGTACCCAGAGGCGTTCCATGAAATACTGGGTTCCTAACTCATTCATGATCCCATCGCATATCTACGGCTCCCCCATTATCGTCGATAATCGCACATTTCTCCTGGGGCTAGATGAGCTATACCGTACCGCAGTCAAACGCTACGAACAAGAGACGCTGCTTCCCCACGCACGCACGCTTACCGATCTGCTCCAAGTTATCCCCACGAAGTGCCCGATCGAAGGCTACTACGCCGAGACCCCCGAGCTGACCGAATATTTTTACCTCGTGCGTGCCATGCAAAGCCTGCCCGCGATAAGCCCGCCGGATGTCTATGCGCCGGTATCGTATCAAGTCCTCTCGGCATTCATGAGATCGCCGATCTTTGGGCCGTTCCACGAGTCCGATGGCCTCTTGCCCCGCTCGCACGACTCACTCTTCTTAGCCCTGCGTGAAACGGCGCCGAACTGGTCGCTCAACCGGGTCATACACACCGCCCAGCAGGTCGCACACGCGAATGATGATATTTCGATGGTTGGCCTTGCGGCGCGCTCCGGCGACTCGGTCGCATTAACGGCCCTGTACGAATCGACCGTGATGCGCGAGGAGATCACACATTTCGGCTTCGAAACATCTCCGCACACGCCCTATGTCTGGATGGTCGATGATGAACTCGTAGAGTCCGCGCAGCGCTTTATCGCGGCCCTGAACATGTTTATCCCTAATGCGCTGCCGACAGCGGCACCCGAACATGCCGCCACGTTCTTTAAAGCCTTCCTCAACAACGATGTCATCGGGCGCTGCGTACGCATCGGCACGACGACGGCATGCCACAACCGGCACTACTACTGGGCGCTGTGCGCCGCGACAGACTATGACGGGAGGGTGTCGATTGACGTCGATATCTTCTGGAGCGATCAACTCTGGACCACCACCATGTACCGCACGAGCCAGGAAGTCCACGTAGGGCAGATGCAGCCGCTCCCTATGCGCCCATTCCAGCTCTACGGCGTCCCAGCCTGATCGCAGCGCGCCTCCGCATCCACACCACAAAACGCGAGGACCAGAGCGTACCCGTACGCTCTGGCCCTCGTGTTATTTCCTGCGCCGTTGCCGGATATGGCGCTCCTCACCTCATGGTCAAACGCGCTCGCGGATCGTGGCCACGGCCCGGTACCACTGCTCGCGTAATTCCAGGGGCCAGCCGCCCACATGCGCGTTGAGATCCTTGAGCGTGTTGGCGTCGCCGACCCACGCCAGCGCCTCTATCGCCTTGCCCCGCAGGTAGGTCGGCGAGCCGTCGATGTCGCTCTGGCGGGCGGCGATGCTGAAGGTGCCCAGCTTGAGCGGGCGGATCGCCCGCCCGGCGGCGATATGCTCGATGATCTCCTTGAGCGTTGGGCCGGGGCGACCGTCGCCCAGCTCAAGCCGCTGCTGTTCAATGCCCATGCCCATCCAGGCTAGGCTCTGCAGCGCCTTGCTCTTGATCGTCTGGCTGGGGTTAGTAACCAACAGGTCGATCAGCCAACTGACCACCTCGCGGTCGGTGACGCGCAGGCGACCGGCTAGGTAGGCGAGTTGCTGGGCCGCGCTGTTGGGGATGGCGCGCTTGCGCCGGACGAGTACGACCAGCAGCGGGGCCACCTGGTTTGGCTCAAAGAGCGTCAGGGCGTCTGCGGCCGCCCACATCGTATCCTCCCAGTCAGGACTGATCTCCCGATCAGCGCGGTCTCTGGGGCCGAGGATTACACGCAGGAGCTGGCGGGCGTCCTGCAACTTCTTGCCCTGGGTGTTGCTCATATCGCCCAGGGCGAAGGCGGCCAGGGCGCGTTCGGGCGGATTGGGCGAGTTGCGCAGGATATCGCGGAACTCGGCGCGGGCGCTCGTCCCGCTCTCCCAGATCCGCATCAGCCAGACGAGCATCCGGTCGTTGCGCAGGTCAGTGATCGCCGGGATGCGGGGCGGACTCACGTTGGCATGATCGGCCATGGATACCACGTCGAACCCGCCGTGGGTGAGCTGCAATCCGTCGAGGTCGTCGTGCGGGTCGTCGCGGTTGAGCTTCAGGTTGCGCGACACCGCGATATTGCGCAGGGCGCGGGCGGCGGCGATGCGTACATTCGTGTATTCGTAGCGCATGCCGCTGCTTGTCGCGCGGACGCGCTCGACCAGGATGCGGCGCAGCTCGTGGCGCACCTGAGGGTGGCTCAGCCGACCCAGAGCCGTGGCGATCTGCTCGCGCCGGTCGGCCACCGGCTCGCGGTCGGAGCGCAGCCGCAGCACGCAGGCGTCGAGCAGTTCGTTGCGCAGCCCGGCGGGCAGACGGGAGTCCTGCTCAGGCGGCAGAGCCTCCAGACAGCGGGCGGCGATCAGGGCGTGGGTGTAGCTCCCGGCGCGGATGGCTGCGGCCAGACCCTCGAAGAGCGGCAGCGGGTCGCCAATCATGCCGGCCAGGGCGTAGATCACCTCCTCCCACCAGATCTGCCGCTGCGGGCTGCTACAGAGCGTGATGATGTCGCGTATGCGCTCGGCGCGATCCGGGTGCGCGACCAAGGCCACGGCGGCGCAGTAGGCTTGGATGGCCGGGTTGACGAAGCGGGTGGCACCCTGGCCGACGCTGATCAGCAGGCGGGCCTCGCATAGCGTGAGGTAGAGATCTTCAAGGCTATAGTCGCGGTCGCGGCGCACATCGGCCAGCACCCGAAATGCCGTGCTGAGCGGCAGTTGATCAAGGTGATTCCAGCGGCTGTGCCAGGCCAGGGCACCCAGGCTCTCGCGGGCGGCGTCGCCGATGCGGTAGCGCGGGGTGAGGTTGCCGAGCGCCTGGTCGAGGTACTCCTGCACCAGTTGGTTGCGGGTGATGCGGGCATGTGGGTCGCTGACCATGCGCGTGTAGATCAGGGCCAGCAGGCTGGGGTCGCGGGCCAGGGCCAGCAGGCGGTTGTCGCGGATCTGGCCGAAAATCTGGTAGGCTCCGCGCTCCGTGCGCTGGCGGATGTAGTGAAGGATCTGCTGCTCGCTGAGCGCCTGGATCAGCAGCACGTGGGCGCTGCTGAGTGCCTGGGTGGGGAAGCTCTCCTGCGATGAGGTGATCACGAACTGCTGATCGATCATGCGCGTGGCCAGCAGGCTCAACTCGCTGGCGGCCTCGATGCATGCCTTTTCAGGCAGGCTGTCGAGGTTGTCGAGCAGGAAGACGTAGCGCGGTCGCGGGTCGGCGGCCCGGATCGCCGCCTGCGGGCGGAACAGGTCGGCCAGCGCGTCGCCGAGGTCGGCGCTGATGGCGCGGGCCTGCTCGACGATGTGGCGCTCCAGGCGCCCCGCACCGCGCTGGCTCTCGTAGCCGATGAGCGAGATCATGATCCCCGGCGGGCTGCTCGGGCTGCTCGTTAC
>CAISPW010000120.1 GCA_903887465.1 uncultured Oscillochloris sp.
AAAAAACACCCCGCATAATTTATTGTGGTGGGCTACAGGATATGAGTCAGAAGTCTGAAGATGTCGCCGCCGTGCTAGAGTTGCTGCGGGCCGAGGTGCGCGCGGCGCGGGCGACGACTGGCGCGGGCGCGCCCGAGGTCAGCGGGGCCGAGCGCGAGCTGCGCCGCGCCGCCGAGGAGATCGAGATCGCGCGGGTGGTGAGCGCCCACTGGCCGCTGGAGGGCCGCTCGCTCTACGGGCGCGGCTGGGCGCTGCTGAACAAGCTGGTGCGCCGCTACCTGCGCTGGTACATCAACCCGATTGTTGAGCAGCAGAACACCTACAACGACGCATCGGCCCGCGCCATTCGCCTGCTGATCGCGCAGAACGCCGAACTGCGCCGCGAGCTGGGCGAGCTGCGCGGGCAGTTCGCCCAGTTCGATCCAAGATGATCATAGATTATGACCAGGATTGACGGCGAAGCCGTCAATCCTGGTCATATCTGTAATTTAGAAGATAGTATGCGTATCTTGATCTGCGCCACGCAGGTGCCGTTTGTGCGCGGCGGTGCCGAGTATCTGGTCGAGGGTCTGCGCGACGCCCTGGCCGCTCGCGGCCACGCGGTGGATGTGGTGGCCCTGCCCTTCCAGTGGAGCCCGGTCGAGCGCATCCCTGAGAGCGTCCTGGCCTGGCGCATGCTCGATATCACTCAGGTGAACGGCCAGCCGGTGGATCTGGTGATCGGCACGAAGTTCCCCTCGTATCTGGTGCGCCACCCGCGTAAGGTGGCCTGGCTGGTTCACCAGCATCGCCAAGCCTACGACTGGTACGGCACGACGTTGAGCGACTTCGCCAGCACGCCCGCGCATCGCACCGTGCGCGATCAGATCTTCCGCATGGACGAGCGCGGCCTGGGCGAGTGCCTGGCCCGCTTCACCATCTCGCGCAACGTCAGCGGTCGGCTGCGCCGCTTCAACGGCCTGGAGAGTACGCCGCTCTACCCGCCCAGCCGCTACGCCGCCAGCCTACGCGCCGGGCCCTACGGCGACTATATTCTCTCCTCGGCTCGCCTCGACCGGGCCAAGCGCCTCGACCTGCTGCTCCAGGCCATGGCCCGCGCCGACGCGCCCCTGCGTGTGATCTTCGCCGGGGCCGGCCCCGACCGCGAGCGGCTGGAGGGCGTCGCCGCCCAGCTCGGCCTCGGTGAGCGGGTGCGCTTCCTCGGCTTTGTCAGCGACGCCGAGCTGGTCGATCTCTACGCCGGTGCCCGCGCCGTCTTCTACGCCCCGGTGGACGAGGACTACGGTTTCGCCACCGTTGAGGCGTTCGGCGCATCCCGTCCTGTGATCACCGCCGACGACTCCGGCGGCGTCCTGGAGTTCGCCCAGCACGACGTGAATGCCCTGATCACCCGGCCCGACCCGCAGGCCATCGCCGGGAGCATCGCCGCTCTGGCCGCCGATCCCGCCCGCGCCGAGGCGCTCGGTCGCGCCGGTCGGCCTCTGGTCGATGGCATCACCTGGGATAAGGTCGTGGAGGCGCTGATCCCCACCGCGTAAGGCCGAGGCATGTGAGCCGGTCGCGGAGTGGCCGGCTCACATGCTTCGGCCCCACAAAGGAATCCCGTATGTCCATCGTCATCGTCGGCGGCGGGGCCATCGGCCTGCTGGTGGCCGGCCGCCTGGCCCTCGCCGGACAGCAGCCGAGCGCCCTGCTGGCCCGCCCGAGCAGCGCCGCCGCCCTGGCCGCCCGCCCGCTGACCATTTCCCTGAAGGGGGCCGCCGCCGTGCCGGTGCCGCAGCTACGTGTGGCCGCCAGCGTCGCCGACCTGCCCGCCGACTGTCGGCGGCCCGATTTGGCCATCCTCTGCGTGAAGGGCTACGACACACCCGGCGCCGTCGCCACCCTGCGTGAACTGGGCGCGGCCCGCTCCCTCACCCTCCAGAACGGCATCGGCAACGAAGAGATCTTGGCCACCGCCCTCGGCGCGGAGCAGGTACTCTCCGGCGCGATCACCACCTCGGTCGATCTGGCCGGCCCCACCGAGATCATCGTCACCAAGCAGGGCGGGGTCGGGCTAGCCCCCTTCGGGCAGACGGCGGCGCTGGAGGCGTGGGCGGTCGCGCTGACGGCGGCAGGCTTTCGCACGCAACTCTTTGCGAACTACCGCTCGATGAAGTGGTCGAAGGCGCTGCTGAACATGCTCGGCAACGCCAGCGCGGCCATCCTGGACATGGCGGTGGCCGAGGTCTACGCCGACCGTCGGCTGGTGGATATGGAACGGCGGGCCTTCCGCGAGGCGCTGGCGGTGATGGGCCGCAGCGGCGCGCGCCCGGTGAACCTGCCGAGCTACCCGGCGGCCCTGCTGGCGCGGGCCATGATCTGGCTGCCCGCGCCGGCGCTCTTCCCGGTGCTGCGCAAGGTAGTGGCCGGCGGGCGCGGCGGCAAAGATCCCTCGCTGCTGCGCGACCTGCGGGCGGGTCGGCGGCGATCCGAGGGCGAATTCCTCTACGGGACGGTCGCCGCCGAGGCCGCCCGCCAGTCCGTCCCCGCCCCGGTCAACGCCGGGATCTGGCGCGTCCTCGGCGGGATCGCGGCGGGTGACATCCCCTGGGAGGAGTACCGGGGGATGCCTGAGAGATTGTTGGCCGCCGTGGGAATGGCGTAGGGGCGAAGCATGTGACCCAATCGCTTTGCGATTGGGTCACATGCTTCGCCCCTACGGCCGGGGATCACCCCGCCCGCCGCATCCGGGCCACAAACTCGCTGAGCGCAACCGCTGTGGCCCCCCAGACCTTCTGGCCCGCCAGGGCGAAGAAGGGCACCTGCAGGCGCATCCCACGCAGCTCCCACTCCTCGGTCACGACGGTGGCCGGGTCGAGCAGTTGGCAGAGCGGTACGCTGAAGGCCAACTCAACCTCGCCAGGGTGCGGGCGCAGCTCGGGGGCCGTGGCGCTCAACCCGACCACCGGGGTGAGCATAAAGTTGCTCGGCATAATGTAGAAGCTGCGCAGGACGCCCAGCACCTCCACGCTCGCGGGTGGGATGCCCAGCTCCTCCTCGGCCTCGCGCAGGGCCGTGGCGACCGGGCCAGCATCCCCTGGGTCGGTTGAGCCGCCGGGCAGCGAGACCTGGCCCTTATGCGTGGGCAGGTGCCCGGCGCGCAGCGTCAGCGGCAGGTGCAACTCGCCGCCCTGCGGGTAGAGCAGCAGCAGGGCGGCGGCGGGCCGGGGCGTGGCCCCCGGCGGCGGCTCCAGTTGCCGGGCCGTGTGCCCGTGCGCGTCGCGCACCAGCAGCAACTCCTCGAACGCCACCGTGCCGCCCGCCGCCATCGCCCGGCGGACGGTTTTGGCTTGCGCCTGCCAATGCTCGCGGTGCATATAGCAGTCCTATTCCAGTTGTGAAGAAGGAGTCAAGGCTTTAGCCGGCCTTATCCGGCTAAAGCCTCGACTCCACGCAACAACCCCAAGAGGATTGCTATAGATACGTCTCGCCCCTACTCGATGCGTGAGGGTCATCGACCGCGTGGAAACATGTACTCGGCCACGGGGACGAACCTGCCGACCGCGTCAGTATAGAGTAACTGGCGGATGCGGATGGCATGATCCTCAACCTCGATCAGGTTGCAGGAGTTCTGGCCGTGCTCGCGACCGTGGCCGCGTCCCGAGGTGGTGGTGCCGCTCTGGCAGATGATCGTGCCCTGGCGCAGGCCGGGGGCCACATCGCGGGTGCTGCCCACATAGGAGACGTGGACGTGGCCGCAGAGCAGCAGTTCGACGCCACACGCATCGAGCAGAGCCATCGCCGCATCCGCACCGTCCATCGTGCGATCCCGGTGGATGCCGGGCGGGGTGAGTACCGGGTGGTGCCAGACCACCACCTTGCAGGTCTCGGGGCCGTAGCGCCCGAGGGCCGCGCGCAGCTTCTTGGTCTGGCCCCGGCTGAGCCTGCCGCCGTCCATCGTCAGCCCGTGGGCCGTACACGCGCCGACGACGGCCAGGCCGGGCAGCTCGAAGACCGGGTTGAGGTCGCGGCTGATATGGCGGCGGTAGCGCCCGAGGGGATTGAGCAGGCGCAGGTGGGCGTTGAAGAGCGGCACGTCGTGGTTGCCGGGCACCACCAGTTGCGGGATAGGCAGGGCGGCGCGCAGTTCCCTCGCGGCCCGCCACTGGTCAGCGAAGTCGGCGCGCTGCACAAAATCGCCCGAGATCACCAGCAGATCGGGCTTGATCTCGTGGGCCTGGGCGATCAATCTCTGGGCGATCTCGGCGCGGAAGGGCGGACCAACGTGGACGTCGGAGATATGCAAGATCCGATAGCGCACGAGGGGCTTACTCCTGGCTGGGCGCGGGTTTGGCGGGCCGGGCCTTCTCCACTGCCAGGGTGAACAGGGACTTCCCGACCAGGGCGGCCTCGACGGCCACGGTGAATACCAGCCCATATCGCAGCACGGCCATAACAATATCCATCAGCTGATGCTCCGCTCTTCCAAGGGAGATTCGTGCGGAGCGGGGCGCGTCCGCTCCGCACGAATCTCAACACTAATCCGTCAGGGTGGGCCGCTCCGCTGGCGTAGCGGTGAGGCGCTTGGCATTGGTATTCGTATCCAGAAGCTGCCGCGTGATCCGCACCGTATCATCGACCAGCAGACTCAGGTCGGTGATCGGCCAGAATACCGCAGGCAGCCCGATGCGGCTGATGGCATGGAGCAGGTTAGAGGGCCACCTGCCGATGTGCTGCCAGTTGATCGCGGCGATGTTGGCCAGCAGCGGGCGCAGGTTCTCGATGGCCGTGGTGCCGGCGGGGGGCGCGATCACCGCATCGAGCTGGCGGCGCATCTCCTCGGCGCGAGTCAGGACGCGCACCTGCTCGGTGCCGCGCAAGGACGCCTGACAGCCCAGGCGGTAGCCGTCGGCCATGCGCCCGTCGGCCAGCCAGGTATGCTCGGCCTCGGTGGGCGGGTTGAGCTGGTCGGCCCCGCTGAGGATCTTACACTCGCACATGGTGCAGAGGCTGTTGCCGTCGCAGACGAATCCGATATGTGATGCGTTGCGGCGGGCGACGGTCAGCAGCCGCTCGCCAAGTTTTGCCTCGATAACTTCGTCGTTGATCTCAACCTGGATCATGGTCGCCTCCTGTGTGGGGGCAAAAGGATCGCCCGGATTGACGAAAAAGCTGCGTGTATATTCATTGTAACACGGCTTTCCTCATCACAGCCGTGTGCGCGGCCAGCCTCCAGGGCGGTTGCAACGTCGCCTCCGGCGGGGGTTTGGGGGTGGCAAAGCCACCCCCGAACGATCTTTTTTGGTTGGTTTTTGGCGGCGAATCCGCCAAAAACCAACCAAAAGCGAGGTCTGGGCGCAGCCCCAGACCTCGCTTTTGGTGGATGTTTGGAGCAAATTATGGTACCGGCTGGCGACGGGTGAGGGCAAACACCAGGCCGCCCAGCAGGCCCAGCCCGTTGCGCAGCACGTGCAGAAAGATCGACAGGCTCAATGCCTGGGGCGCGCTGAGGCCCACCGTGGCCAGCAGAAAGATCAGCGCGTTGTCCTGGAGCCCCAGGCCGTTGATCGCCACCGGCAACGCGGTGATCGCGACGGCAATCGGTACGGTGGCAAAATAGGCCAGCGGCGAAATACCCAGCCCAAAACCTAACCCCGCACAGTAGACCGACAGGCAGATCGCGATCTGGCGCAGCACCGAGATCCCCGCCGTCTCTCGCAGGATGCGCGGGCTGCCCCCGATCACCATCAGCGACTCGTGGACGCGCAGGATCAGCGGGCCGACCCGGCTCCAGATATATCGCGGCACCACGCTCCCCAGCAGCTCGATCAGCCTGCGGTTGAAGATCGTGATCATGCCGACGCAGAAGACCGCCACCGCCAGCGCCAGCGTGACGATCACCGCCGGCTCGCCCCAGACGCTCGGCAACAACAGCACCGCCGCCAGCCCCACCCCAATCGTCACCGCCAGCCCGATCACCCGATCCATCAGCACCGAGGAGACCGCCACCTCGCGCCGCGATACGTCGGGCGCGATGAGCACCATCTTCATCACGTCGCCGCCCACCGACGAGGGCAGAAACATGTTGAAGAAGGCACCCACCAGCACCAGTCGCAGCACCTGGATCAGGCGCTTGGCTACACCCATGCCGGCCAGAATGCGCTGCCAGCGCCAGGCGGCCAGCACCACGCTGATCAGGTTCACCGCCGCGCCGAGTACCAGCCAGGCCGGGTTCGCCTGCACCAGCACCCCGCCGACGCTGTGCAGATCAACCTCGCTGATGATCCAGGCCACCATCACCGCTGTGAAGATCAGGCGCAGGCTGGTGATCAGCAGCTTTTTCATGGCATCACCTCAACCTGCGTGATGGCCACGTCGGCGCTGCCGGGTAGTCGGCTGCGTCCGTCGGTGGCGGACGCCTCGCTGTGCGCTGGGTTGTACCAGCCGGTGCGCCAGACGTAGCGCCCCGGCGCAACCTCGGTCGGCAACTCAACCTCGAAGCGCTCGGTGATCACCTGCCCGGCCCGCCACTGATTTGTTGGCAGCAGCAGATAGCTGGGCAAGTGGACGATCCGTGCGTCGGGGATGCCATCGATTTGGCTGATGGCGAGCAGCCGCCCGGTCGGCGTAGCTCCACTTAGTTGCCACGCAAACTCGGCCAGGTAGCGCCGCCCGCCCAGGGGCGTCACCCGTGCGCCAAGCAGCTTGATTGGGCCGAAATCAGCCGACTGCGGCGGCAGTGCGACATCCGTACCGACGACAATCTCTTGGCGCAGGCCCACCCCGCCGCGATCAAAGAAGAGCAGCCCGTCGCGGCTCGCCCGCAGGGCGAAGTGCGGATCGCGCAGCACGATGGCGATCTCGGTCGCCTCGTAGTCCACCCCGCCGAGTAGCAACTCACCGTCGAGAGTGCGCCAGTCAAACAGCGCGTCGGCCACCACCGCGTCCACCTGCGGCAAGATCGCAGGCAGCCGCTTACCACCGGGGTCGTCGCTGTAGCGCACCGCATAGAGCGTATCCCGGTCGGCCAGATGTGCGCCCAGAAACATGGATGCGGCGACCGGCACGCCGGGCGGCACATACTGCGCCAGGAAGCGATCCTTCAGCGGATCGCGGCGCGTCATCCCGTAGATCGAAGAGTCAAGGCCGACGCCGGGAATCCCAAGCCAGAAGGTTGGGTTCAGCGGCGTATCCACCATCAGCGCGGCGATAATCCCGACCACCAGGGTGGTGAAGATCAGGTCGCCGCGCCAGTTGCGGGCCGTGATTTTCGGAGAAACCTGTAGGGGCGAAGCATCAGCACCCGATTGGGATGGGTGTACACCGGACTGTAGGGGTGCCGATGCTGCGACCCTACTTCGTTCCCGCATGCGCCCAGCCCCGTCCACGGCGGCGATCACAATAAAAGGCACTACGGCGGCGTAGTGGTGGTAGCGGAAATCGTACCCGGCCCCCGGCCCGGTGCTGATCAGCGCGGCCAGGGCCAGAGGCGCACCCACCAGCAGCCAGCGCCAGCCGCGCCAGGCGATCAGCAGGGCTGGCCCGAAGACCACCAGGGCGTTCAGGATGCGCTCGCCGATGGTCGGGCCGACATCGCCGAGCGCGCCGAAATAAAACTTCGTGTAGGCGCTCGCCGCCGACCCGCTCACACTCGGCGCGGCGAACAGCTCGCGCAGGACAAAGAAGACCAGGCCGCCGTAGATCAGCGCCAGCGCCACGGTGATCATCCCGGCGCGGCGGCGTCCGCCCCAGAGGAACAGATAGGCACCGATGCCGACCACCGGCAGCGCCATGTACATTTTGCAACTCATGGCAAGTGCGGCCCACAGCGCAAAGCTGCGCCAGGCCCGCCGGTCAGCCGCATCCAGCGCAAAGAGCAGCAGCGGCATCGCCAGGGTATCGCCGTGAAAATCGAAGAGTACGGCGGTCAGCCCCACCGGGTAGAGCAGATAAATCAGCGCCACGCAGCGAGCGGCGAGGCGGCTATCGATCCGCCGCATGGCCAGGCGGTAGGCGGGGATGGCCCCGGCAGCCACCAGGGCCGACTGGGCCACCAGCAGGGCCGCCGGGCTAGGCCAGATCGCCAGCAGCGGCGCAAAGGCCACGTAGATCAGCTCGACGTGCCCGGTCAGCCGCGAGAAGTTGCCGCCCGGCCCGGTGGTGATCAGCGGCTGCCCGTGCAGCACCGAGAAGATCGCCTGGGCCATACTGCCCAGGTCGAGGATACCGCTGTTGTAGCCCCGGTAGCGCGCCAGGCCCAGCCCGGCGGTGAGGGTGCCGATGAGGATGACGGCGATCCAGAGGGCTGGGTCACGCGGGAGGATCTGCGTCTGCGAGCGGTTCATTTCTATACCTATATCACGCCTTGCGGCGTTTCACAAGCCGTGGCCACGGCTCTCCGATCAGCGCCGGCAGGCCGCTCAACGCAGTGAGGGTCAGCAGTGCCCTGCTCACCAGGGCAGCAGCAACCGCTGGCCCAGCCGCCACGCCGCTGCGCGTCAGCAGCACCGCCAGCGCCCCCTCGCGCACGCCCAGGCCACCCGGCGTAAGCGGTAGCAGGCCGATTAACCCAACGAGGGGAGAGACCAAGGCAGCCTGGGGCGGGGTCTGCGGGTCAAGGGCCAGCAGGATCAGCCACAGGCTGTAGGCCGTGAGCGAATGATAGATGATCGAGATCAGCAGGCAGTAGGCTATCGTCCAGGGGTGTTGTCTGTAGCGCTCAAGGATCGTGCGCAGAACATCGGCGACGCGGCGCAGCGGCGCGGGCAGCACCGCCAGTAGCCGGGGGCTGCGCAGGGCGGCTAGGCCAACGGCCCCGCCGACCGCCCCACCGCCGAGCAGCAGTAGCGGCAGCCACATCGGCCAGCCCAGCAACTGCGGGGCGAGGAGCATGGCCAGCGATGCCAGCGCGGCCATGCCCGCCAGCCCAGTGATCCGCTCCGCGACAATGCTCGACCAGACCGCCGCCTTGTCATCAAACATCCGCGCCGCCAAGTAGCCCCGCCCCAGGTCGCCCCCGATATCCGAGGGCAAGAAGCTCCCGGCGAAGCCGCCGATCAGGTACCAGCGTATCAACTGGCGCAGCCTGGCGCGGACTCCCTGGGCGTAGAGCAGGCTGCGCCACTTCAGGCAACTCAGCCAAATCCCAACAAAGTAGATTGCGACGCAGCCGATCAGGTAGGCCGGGCGGGCGGCGCGCAGCGCGAGCCACAGCGCGCCCCAGTCGGTCAGCCAGATCACCACGCCGACAAGGCATGCCGCCGCCAGCCCGTAGCGGAGCGCACGCATGAGCAGACTGCTATGGGTTGCCACCATCAGGCAGGCACCCGACCGATGATCAGCACGGCGCGGGCGAAGGTCAGTCGCGCCTTGTACAGCCGCTCGCCGAGGCGACCGGGCAGTCCGCGTGCGATCTGTCCGGCCAAGCGGCTGCCGACCGTCAGTCCGGCGATCTGTCCGCTGACGCCGTGCAGCGGCCCCCATACATATCGCTCGCCTGCTGGCTCAAGTCCGCAGTCGCGCATAATCTGGCGCAGGCGGCGGCGGGTGGTCACAAAGCCGTGGCTGTAGTCGCAGTTCCAAAAGTCCTCGCGCATGGCCAGGTAGTCGGGGGCCACCAGGGCCACCACCCCACCCGGCACCACGGTGCGCCGCAGTTCGGCTAGAAATGCTGCGGCCTCACGGTAGGTCGGGCTGTGTTCGATGACGTGCGAGGCGAAGGCGATATCGTAGCTCCCGGTGGCTACCGGCAGCAGCGGGGCGAGGGCGCGCACGCCACCGTGGCCACGGGACTGGATCGCGCGCAGCAGCCGCAGGTTGATGTCGAGAGCGGTGTAGCGGTAGCGGGCATCAGCACAGACGGCGGCGAAACTGCCGTGGCCGGGGCCGATCTCCAGCACCGTCCGTCCGCCGGGGTGCGCGGCGCGGATCTGGGCCAGGGCCAGCCGGGCCTGCCCCAGCGCCCACGCCCGCCCGATGCCCGTTGCCGCTAGGTCGTCATAGTAATCGTAAAAGGGCATGGTCGGACGCTTACCTCCCCAATAGCGGCGATACCATCCGCCAGTAGTGTGCGGTGATCCACTCGACGGTAGCCTGCGCGATCCGTTCGGGGCGGCTCTGCACCAGCCCCGGCACAAACGAAAACCCGCGTGCGCTAAGCAGTTCACGATCCGAGATCACGCGGGTGGCCTGGATGTGTTGGCGCTGGGTACGAATAACCCCGCCCATGCGCAGCACCTCGCCCATTGCTCGCAGGTACACGCCGAGCCAGCCCTTACGCAGAGCGGCCACCAGCAGCAGCCCGTCGTAGAGCAGAATAATCGGTGCGCAGAGCAGCAGTGTGCGCCCCTGGTAGAGCTTGAGGATGGTTAGCCAGCGGTTGCGGTAGATCAACTGCGCCCTCCGTTGCGGGTAGTTACCCCGACCACGCCAGCTTGTCTCGGCGTTGCCCTGAAGATGGTATACCAGTGAGTCCGGTGCAGTGTAGCAGCGCCAGCCACGCAACCGCATGCGCAGCGACAACTCGAAATCGTTCAGGTAGATGAAGTAGCGGGCGTCAAACCCGCCACACTCGCGCGCTCGCGCCCGGTGTACCAGCAGTGACGTGCTGGCCTGTGCGCCCACCTCCCAGACTTCGCCAGCCTTCGCGGGTGCCTTGTCCGGCGGCAGAAACCCGTGGTGTAATGTCATATGCCCGACCACGTGGGCAAACCCGCCATCGTGGTGAATACGCCCCTGCTGCACCAGCACCGCCCGCGAACCGACCATCGCCGTCTCGGGCCAGGTGGCACGGGCGGCGGCGATCAGCGGTGCAAGCCAACCCTCGGGCACATAGGTGTCGTGGTCGAGAAATAGCACCCACTCGCTGTCGGCCAACTGGAGCGCCAGGTTACACGCGGCGCTGTGGCCGATGTTCTGACTCAAAGCAATCAACCGGCAGCCCGCCAACCTGCGCACCCGCTCAACTGTATCGTCGGATGAGGCGTTGTCAATCACCAGGATCGGCGCATCTGTTGGCAGCGCTGCCCGCACCGTCTCCAGGCAGCGGTCAATATACGCCGCCGAGTTATACGTGATCAGCGCCACCGTCACGCTGGCATCAAATGAATCTCTCTGATGCTGGGGATGAGGGTGCCTCATAGCAAATTCCGTGGGTCGCCCGCTATCGGACGATCTACCTCATAGGCTGTGTGGCGACCGGCCACCCGCCCGTACACCTCAAGGTGCTGGGCCAAGATGCGCTCCCAGGCGAAGCCTTCCACCCGGCGGCGGGCCATATCGCCGAGCTGCTCGCGCCGGGCCTCGTCGCCCATCAGGCCCACAATTGCCGCCCGCAGCCCAGCGATATCGTGGGGCTTCACCAGCACCCCGGCGTCGCCCACCACCTCGGGCATGCCGGTCACGTTATTGGTGATCACCGCGCACCCGGCGCTCAGCGCCTCTAGCAGCACCACCGGGAAGTTGTCGTGCAGCGAAGGAAAAACAAAAATCGCGCTGGAGGCGTAGAGGTCTTGCAGTTCCTGGCCCTTCACAAAGCCGGGGAACTGGACAAGCAGCCCGAGCTGGCGGGCCTGCTCCTGGAGCGGCCCGAGCATCGGCCCATCACCGGCGATAATCACATCCCAGCCGGTCAGGTCAACCCCTTCCAGCGCCTGGAGCATGTGCTGGGCACCCTTGCGCGGGAAGAGCCGACTGGCGAAGAGGATGCGCCTGCGCCGTGGCACCGCGCCCGCCTCGGGCAGATCGAAGCCGTAGGGGATCACATCCACCGGCGCAGCGGCGCCGCGCTGGAGCAGGCCGCGCAGGTAGTTCGAGGGCGAGATGATCGCGTCGGCGCGCCGCACCAGTTGCCGCCAGAGCGGGGCAAGCACGCGATGCCCGCGCTTGAAGCGGTCGGGGTTGTAGCCCGGCACATCCGAACCGTGGATCGTCACCACCAGCGGCAGGCCAGTGAACTGCTTGACTACGGCGGCCAGCACGCCGGTGGGCATCAGGAAGTGGGCGTGGATGACATCGTAGCGCTGGCGCGCGGCCAGGCCCAGGGTCATCGGCAGCGCCGAGAGGATATAGCTGGCCATCTCGACCGTCACCGCACGCACCGGCGAGGCGCGCAGGGCTGGCACGCGGAAGACGTGCAAGCGCCCGTCGAACCGCACCTCACGGAAGGGCAGATCGCGGTAGCCCATGGTCACCACATCAACGGCGTGACCGGCCCTGGCAAGCTCCTCAGAGAGCGCGCGCGTGATCGGGCTGGCCCCACCGCCAATGGGCGGATACTCATAGTTGAGCATCATAATCCGCATCGGCTACGCTCCGTTCAGCTCCTCGCGCACCACATAGATCTGCTTGTGCTGGGTCTCGTAATAAGTTCGCATCAGCAGCTCGCCCATCAGGCCGATGCCGATGAACTGCACGCCGAGGATGATCAGCAGCACGCCGAGCAGCAGCAGCGGCCGCGAGCCGATGTCGGCATCGTAGATGATCTTGGTGAACGCGAGGTACAGGCTGATCACAAAGCCCGCCAGTATCGAGACCAGCCCCCACAGGCCGAAGATCTGCATTGGTCGGGTGGAGTATGAGAGCAGGAAGCGTACGGTGATCAGGTCGAGCAGCACGCGCACGGTGCGGCTGATCCCGTACTTCGACGTACCGTAGCGGCGTGGCTCGTGGTGAACCGGCATCTCGGTCACGGCCACGCCCTGCCACGAGGCCACCGCCGGGATGAACCGGTGCAGCTCGCCGTAGAGGTTAATGTTCTTCACCACATCGGCGCGATAGACCTTCAGCGAGCAGCCGTAGTCGTGCAAATGCACACCCGTGACCCAGGAGATCAGCCAATTGGCGATCATCGAAGGCAGCTTGCGGTTGATGAACGCATCCTGGCGGCGAGCACGCCAGCCGCTGACCACATCGTAGCCCTCGCCGGCGCGGGCCAGCATTTGCGGGATGTCGTCCGGGTCGTTTTGCAGGTCGGCGTCAATGGTGACGATATAGTCGCCACGGGCGCGGTCGAATCCGGCGGCGAAGGCGGCCGTCTGGCCAAAGTTGCGCCGGAAGCGCACCACACGCAGGCGCGGGTCGGCGGCGGCCAGGTCGCTCAGCAGGGCGAAGCTGCTGTCGCGTGAGCCATCGTCCACCGCGATGATCTCGTAGGCGTGGCCGTAGCGCTCCAGGGCCGCGCTCAGCTTGGTGTAGAGGTGCGGGATGCTATCCTCTTCGTTGTAGATCGGCACAACGATTGTGAGCGAGGGCGACACGCCATCGGCGAGCGCCGCCGGGCGCTCTGAGGTATCAACAGCTACGGTAGGCATAAGAATTAGGTACTCCAGCATCATGACATCACACAGGGCAGACCCTCGCTATTGTACGCGAACGAGTCACCCTGTCATATGCTGCTGGCGGGGGTGTGGGAGCGCCGTCCTCTTCGTCCATCTATTGTAGTCTACCAACAGCACCGGTGCCCGCACACGCGATAGGAACATCGTCCTTTTCTGCGGAAAGAAGGGAAGGCACAGCCCGCCCCTACCGAACGCACTTCTCGTAGACGCGCAGGGTGGCCAGGGCCGTGCGGTGCCAGCTAAACTCGCGTGCCCGGCGCAGCCCGCGCTCGCGCAGGTCGCAGCGCAGGTTGGGCTGGTCGAGCAGGCGCACGAGGCCATCGGCGATCGCGCTCAAGCTGTACGGGTCAACCAGCAGGGCGGCGTCGCCCACCACCTCGGGCAGGCTGCTGACGCCGGCGCAGAGTACCGGCACGCCGCAGGCCATGGCCTCCAGGGGTGGCATGCCGAAACCCTCGTAGTACGAGGGGAAGGCGAACACGGCGGCCCCGCTGTAGAGTGCTGGCAGGTCGGCGTCGTCCACGCTGGGCAGGAAGCGCACCCGTGCGCCCATGCCGCGCTCGGCCACGAGCTGGCGGGCGGCGGGATGCTTGGCATCCTCGTGCCCGGCCAGGATCAACTGCGCGGCATCGACCCCCGCCCCAGCGCGATCCCAGGCCCGGATGAGCCGCTCCAGGTTCTTGTGCGGCTTGTTCGAGCCAAGGTAAAGCACATACGGCGTGGATAGGCCGTAGCGGGCGCGGATCTCGGCCACGACCTCGGGTGGCTGCGGGGCGAAGCGGTGATCGGCGGCCAGGGGCGTCACCGCGATCCGCTCGGGGGATATGCGGTAGCGCTGGGCCAGCTCCGCCTGGGCGCTCTGCGAGATGGTGATCAGCGCGTCGGCACCGCGCACGGCCATGCCCATGGTCAGCCGATAGAGCAGCCGCCCGCGCAGCGAGAGCGTCGCTGGGAAGCGCCAGCCCAGCATGTCGTAGATCGTCACCACCGAGGGGCAGGGCAGCCCGGCGTAGGGCTTGATGAAATAGGGCGAGTGTAGTACGTCTAGGCCGAGGGCGCGGGCGCGCAGCGGCAGTTCGATCTGCTGGAGCGGCGAGAAGGGCGTGGCGCGCACGGGGGCCAGTTCCACGCGGGGCAGCCCGGCCAGTTCGTCGAGGCGGTAGCGGGCACCGGGGTGGGGCGGGTTGTGCAGCAGCACCAGGGTGTGGCCAGACTCAAACGTGGCGAGGGCGTGGGCCAGGCTGACGATGTAGCGCCCGATGCCGGGGAAGTGGTCGCCGATAGCGCGTGCGTCCAGGCCGATCCGCATATATCACTCAGTTAAGACAAGATTCAAACACACGTGACCGTTCAGCGCCGAGACGACGAGGCGACGAGGCGATAGGAGCGCGTCATCGCCGCGTCGCCTCGTCGCAGGACGGTCAAGCTGAAACCTGGCACCTGAAACATGCCTAAGGTCGCATGCGGCCTGCGGGCGATGGTCACAATACAACCATCGTCCGCACGCCGCATGCGATCCTCACATCTGTCGGCGCAGCATCTGACTGGCCCGTGTGAACTCGTCGTCGCGGGCGGGCGCGGCGAGGGCGCTCTCTAGCTCGGCTATCGCCCGGTGGGCACCCTCGGCCACGCCGCTGCCCCACGAGGTTCTCCCTCTATCCCGCTCGGCGATCTCGCGCAGGGCGCTCACGCTGTCGGGCACGCGCAGATCCACCAGCGCCCGACATGCCTCGTAGCGCACGTCGGGCGCGGGGTGATGCAGGGCCGTGATCAGCGAGTGGTAGGCCCGAGGGTCGCCGATTTTCCCCAGGGCGCGGGCGGATCGCGTCGCCACGTGGGGGTCGGGATCGGTGAGGCCCACCAGGATCTGGTTGAGGGCGCGGGCCTCGCCGACGATGCCGAGCACGCGGATAGCCTCGATCCGCAGGTGGGCATCGTCGCCCTCGGCCAGGCGCAGCAGCGCGGAGATGGCTGGCACGCCGATCACGCCGAGAACCTTGGCGGCGCGCTTGCGCAGCTCCTGCTCGGGCGAGGAGAGCATGCGGGCCAGCGGCTCCACAGCCGACTCGCCCAGCATGCTCAGGGCGAAGGAAGCCTGAGTGCGCTGAAAATCATCGCCCGTACACAGGTCGGCGATCAGGCCGGTGATGAATTCGGGTGTCTGGCTCATGGCAAGCTCCTTTCCGCAAGCACCTCGCGTAGGCCGCGCAGCCGGGTATGCAGCAGGCTCCGCGCCCGACCGCTATCGAGGGCGCAGTTACGCGGGCGGCGCGTCGGGCTATCGGCGCTCAACCCGGCCCCGATCCGCGCGGGGTCGTGGCCTAGCGCCCGCACTATCAGCGTCCCCAGCTCGTAGCGGCTCACCCGCTCGGCCCCGGCGATGTTCAGTACCCCAGCGTAGTCGCGCTCCGCCAGTTCAAGCAGGGCGGCGGCCAGGTCGTCCACGTAGATCGGGCAGCGGTACTCATCGCTGAAGAGCCGGTCGGTGCGGTGCCCGGCGGCGATCTCCAGGGCGAACTGGGTCTGCCGGTCGATCGGCTCGAAGCCGTAGATCAGCGAGGTACGCACGATGGCCGCAGCGGGGTGGGCGGCGGCCACCAGCCCCTCGGCGGCGGCCTTCGCCGCGCCGTAGGCGCTGATCGGGTCGGGCCGGTCGTCCTCGGTGTAGGAGCCAGTTCGCTCGCCGTCGAAGATCACATCGCTCGACATGTGGATCATGCGCGCACCAAGATCGGCCGCCGCCGTCGCCACGTGCCCGCTGCCGTGGGCGGTGATCGCCAGCAGATCCGGGCCGTACTGCACGAAGGCGGTGTGGATAACCAGGTCGGGCCGGAAGCATGCGAGGGCCACGCGCACCGCCTGCGGGTCACGCACATCGAGGGGGGGCCAGGCAATAGGCTGGAGTGCGAGGGGAGGCTGGCTGAGGTAGCTCGCGCCAATCTCGTAGCGCCCGGCGGCGAGCCGTATGAGCGCCCCGCCGAGGTAGCCCGTCCCGCCGGTGATGAAGAGTCGCTTTGCCATCGTGTCACCGCCTCGCAAATCTGCGCCAGCCAGTAGAGATCAATGCGCGTCAGGGAGATTCCCGCCCTCGCCCTCGCTCTCGCTTTGCTGCTGGAACTGCGCCAGAGTTGCGCGTGCGGCGGCCTGGGCGGCCAGTTGCTTGCTCGGCCCAACTCCGACGCCGTAGCGCACCTCGGCGATCAGCACCTCCATCGTAAACTCGCGCTCGTGGTCGGGGCCGACGACGTCGATCATGCGGTAGGTCGGGGTATGGTTAAAGCTGCTCTGGGCATACTCCTGAAGCCGGGTGCGGTAGTCGATCTCGGCCGTCCCGTTCAGCACCGCCCTAGCGTGGCGCTCAAGGAACGGGATCACGAAGGCCCGCGCCGCCGCAAGGCCCTGGTCGAGGAAGATCGCCCCCAGCAGCGCCTCGAAGACATCGGCCAGGAGGGCTGGGCGGTTGCGGGCGATCAACGTATCTTCGCCACGGCTGATCTTAATATAGCCGTTCAGATCAAGCTCGCGGCTAAACCCGGCCAGGGTGTTCGTCTTGACCAACGCGGCGCGCAGGTGGGTCAACTCACCCTCGCTATGCTCGGCGAATCGCTCGTAGAGCCACGAGGCCGTGAGGAAGTTCAGCACCGCGTCGCCGAGAAACTCCAGGCGCTCGTTCGACTCGCGCGCGCCCCCACGCTCGGGATGTTCGTGAATGAAGGAGCGATGGATGAAGGCCCGCACGAGCAGGTTCTCATCGGTGAACCGCACGCCCAGCTTTTCCTGGAGATCTGCTAACACGCTTTGCCCTAGTTAGGCTTCAGGTTTCAGGTATAGCGGGTCAAAGAGCCTTATCTGAAACCTGAAACCTGAAACCTGAAACCTGAAACCTGAAACCTGAAACCTCGTCCTATGCCTCAAACCGGCGGAAGAGCAGCGAGACATTGTGGCCGCCGAAGCCGAACGAGTTGCTCATCACCACATCGATCTGCGCCGGGCGCGGCGTGTGCGGCACATAGTCCAGGTCGCAGGCCGGGTCGGGGTCGCCCAGGTTGATCGTGGCCGGCAGCAGGTTATGCTGCATGGCCAGGATGCTGACGATTGACTCGATCGCGCCGGCGGCACCCAGCAGGTGGCCGAACTGCGATTTGCTGGAACTGACTGGCGGGGCGCTCGCGCGGCCGCCGAACACCGTGCGGATCGCCGCCGTCTCCACCGGATCTCCGGCGGGCGTCGAGGTGGCGTGGGCGTTGATGTAGCTCACCTCCTCGGGCCGCACGCCGCCGCGCTTGAGGGCCAGGCGCAGAGCGCGGGCGACCCCGCCCTCGTCCACGCTGGTGATATGGACGGCGTCGGAGGTGGCACCGTAGCCGACGAGTTCGGCCAGGATATGCGCGCCACGGGACAGGGCGTGTTCCAGATCTTCAAGGATGAGCGCGGCACCGCCCTCGCCCATCACAAACCCGTCGCGGCTCACGTCGAAGGGGCGCGAGGCGGTCTGAGGGCTCTCGTTGCGGGTCGAGAGGGCGCGCATGGCGTTGAAGCCCGCGATCCCAATCGGGGTCATGGCCGCCTCAGCACCGCCGACGATGATCGCCTGCGCCCAGCCCCGGCGAATGGTCTCGGCGGCCTCGCCGAGCGCGTGGGCCGAACTGGCGCATGCCGAGGTGGTGCAGATGCTCGGGCCGCGCGCGCCGGAGAGGATCGAGACGTGGCCCGCCGCCAGGTTGGTGATCATCGCCGGGATGAGGAACGGGCTGATCCGCCCCGGCCCGCGCGCGCGCAGCACCTCGATCTGCTCGCTCAGGGTGGCAATTCCGCCGATCCCGCTGGCGAAGTAGACGCCGATCTCGTCGCGGTTCGCGTCCGTGATCGCTAGCTCCGAGCTGCGCAGCGCCTCTTGGGCGGCGGCGACGGCGAAGTGGACGAAGCGATCCGTCCGGCGGGCCTCCTTGCGCTCCATATAGTTGGCCGGGTCGAAACCCCAGACCTCGCCGGCGAACTGAGTATCAAAGCCGGTCGCGTCGAAGAGTGTGATCGGCCCAATGCCGCTGCGGGCCTCCACAATGCCCTGCCAGAGCGATGGCACATCCAGCCCCAGCGGGCTGACGACGCCCATCCCAGTGACAACTACGCGCCGCTCCATGGCCTCCGCCTCCTCTTGCGGGCCGCGCCCGCATCTATATCTCTGGTTTATCGTTTAACTAGTCCCGCATTATACCATGCGCTTCAGCCGCCCTGGCCCATCGCGCAGGGTTGGCCAGGGCGGATCCAACGTCTTTGGGGTTGCGCCCCAGACCTCGCTTTTGGCAGATTTCTGGCGGCAAAGCTGCCAGAAATCTGGCGTTGCCACTCCCAACCCCCCGCCGGAGGCGACGTTGCATCAGCCCTGAGGG
>CAISPW010000121.1 GCA_903887465.1 uncultured Oscillochloris sp.
ACCCCCGAAAGATCTTTTTTGGTTGGTTTTTGGCGGCGAAGCCGCCAAAAACCAACCAAAAGCGCGGTCTGGGGCGCAGCCCCAGCGACGTTGCAGCCGCCCTGAGCAGATCCGCAGGGCGAGATCACTATGCGCAACAAATGCGGTAAAATGAAGGCCGGTATCGCAGCCCCCGGCTGATCCACGTGCTGTCTGCGGGGATCCCGCCTGGGCTGGCTGTTCGTGTCTACGTTGGCAGCGGCAACTGCGCTGCCTTCATCCAAGCCGCTATGCCTCAGCCAAAGCGTGCGGGCCGTAAGTGCCCGCCAGCCGGTCTCAGCCCCCGCGAGTTTGGGCTACGCGACTTTCAGGCCGGACGCCTCGACGCGGCGATTACCGCGTGGCAGCCATTTGCCGCCGACCCGGCGGTGGCCCGCGCCCTCGCCGAGGCATTCTTCCGCCGCGCCCTCGGCGTCCACGCGACCGACCCGATCGCTGATATGCGCCGGGCTGCCGCGCTGGCCCCCGCCGACCCGCGCATTCCGTTTCACCTTGGCCGTATGCTCCATCGCGCCGGCGACCTTGCCGCCGCCGCCGATTACTACCGCGCGGTACTCTCCCGCGAGCCGGAGAATACCGTCGTCGCCAAGCTGCTTGTCCTGCTGACCCTTGAGCAGCAGAGCGACGCCGACCTGTCCGACGTGCCTGGGCTGCGCCCGGCGCTGCGGGCGTGGGTTGCACCGGCCCTGGCGGTGCTGCGCGGCCAGCCTGTCCCCGCCGACGAGAGCGCCCTAGGTACGCTCTGGCGCGGCCTGGGCCAACTGGCCGCAGGCAGCCCTAACGCCCGCGCCATCCTCAGCGACGAGCGCACGCTCCCGGTGCCGACGCTCGAACCGCTCCGGCGTTACTTTCGCGCCCAGGCCACCGCCCTGGCTGGCGATACCGATACGGCGCTCAGGATCTGGCAGCGGATCTACGATGCCGGCGACCGGCCACCGGGGTTAGAGGCGCGCCTCGCCACGCTGCTGCTGGAGCGCCTCACCGCGCTCGTCGATGCGGGAGAAGACGCGGCCGCCGGGGAATTGGCCCGGCGCAGTGCCTTGATCGTCGGCAGCTCTGCCTTCGATGAGCTGCGGCTGCTGGCCCTCGACCGGGCGGCCCGCGCCGCCGCCACGGCGGGCATGTGGCCCCAGGCCAGCGTATTCTGGGACGTGGCGCGCGAGATCCTTGGCCGCGCTCAGGGCCTCGGCTCGCCGAGGCCAATCCTGCACAACCTCGCCCTGGCCTATGAGCGCCAGGAGCGCTGGGAGGATGCCGCCAACTGCTGGCGCGCACTTCTGCGTACCCGCGCACGCAGGCGCTTGCCTGATGCCGAGGATACGCAGCGCTGGGCATGGGTCCGCACCCGAATCATCACCTGCTACCGCAATGCTGGGCGTCCCGACGAGGCGGTCGCCGTCTTTCGCCAGGCGATCAAGCTCGACCCCGAGGATCTTGATCTGCGTATCCAGTTCGCCGATGCGCTGCTTGCGAACCATCAGGAGCGCGCCGCCCTGAATGAGATCAAGCGCATCCTGGAGATCGACCCGTACTATCCCAATGCGGTGCTACGCCATGTCGCCAAGCTCTCCAATCGCTGGCAGTATGCCGAGGCAGAGCGGCTCGTCCATGAGCTTGTCGCGCACTACCCCGACCGGGCCGACCTGCGTCCCTTCGTCGCCGATGTCTTTATGCAGCACGGTCGCCAGCATAGTCAGCTCGGCGACTACCAGGCGGCCTACCAGGCGTTTGTCGAGGGCGAGCGCTACAACCCCAACGACGCGCACTTTCCGCTCAACCAAGCCCGTATGAGCTTCGCCCTGCGCCTCCCGGTGGATACCGGCGCGCTGATCGAGCGGGCACTGACGGGGGACGGCACGTGCGTTGAGACTTGGGTGCTGTCGATTGAGACCTGGATGTTCGCCCAGAAATTTGATGAGGCGCGCGCGCTGATCGCCCGCTTCGAGCGGGAGCGTACACCTAGCGCCGATGACTATGTCTACCTTGGGATCCAGTTGATGACGACCGCGATCCCGCCCCCAAGTTTGGACGTCTTGGCCCTGCAGGCTCCGCCACCGAAGCCGGTCGACACGCCCTGGATCCATCTGGCCATGGAGATGCTTGATCATGCGGTGGCGCAGCAACCCGACGACCCGGACATCCTCAAGCGCATCGCAGACTTTTTGCTGCTGCCGCGCCCGGATCTGGCCCACCGCTTCGCTGAGCGTATCGTGCAGTTGGCCCCCGATAATGCGGAGGCGCTGATTTTGTTCGGGAGTGTGCTTGGCCTGAGTGGCCATGCCGCCGAGGCCAAGACAACCTTTCAGCGTGCGGCCAAACTCGCCCAGCAGATGGGCCGGCCCGATCTCTACGCCCGCGCCCAGGATCTGCGCCGGGTGGTCGGTACGTCGATGCTGCGCCTCATGCTTCGCCCAGCCGCACATGATCTCGATCCGTTCGACGATCTTGACGGGTCTTTTTGATCGACTAGAGGAGTCGCCGGATGAGCGAACCGTATCTGGATCCCTACGCGGTACTCGGCTTGACTCGATCCGCCGCCGCCGGGGAGATCAAGCGCGCCTACTTTGCCTTGGTGAAGGCAAACCCGCCCGAGCGCAACCCCGAGCAGTTTAAGCGCATCCGTGCGGCCTATGAGCGCCTGCGCGACCCTGCCCAGCGCTGCGAGGTGGATATGCTGCTCATCCAGCCCTGGCCCGAGCCGGTGCGCCGCAAATGCCCGCCGCCGCTCGCCCTTGGCGTCAGCCCCGCCGATGTCCTCGCCATCCTACGCGCACTCACCGATCTCGACCGCACCGACTGGCGCGAGCACTATGAGAAGGTGCAGCTTTGATGACACGTGATCTCGCCCCGCCGAATCTGGCGGCCCGGATCGACGCGCTCCAGGCTACCATCGTTGCCCTGGAGAAGCAGATCGGCCGCGCCGGTCGCGAGCAACTTAAGGCTAACGTCCTGTCTGAGACCCAGGCCGATCTCCTGGCGGCGGCGATCGAGTCTCTGCGCGCCGCCGAGGAACGCCACGCGACCGAGATCGTCGCCGACCGCCAGCGCGTCCATGCCGCCGTGTCTGATGCCCGCCTCGCGGTGTCCCGCGCCATGTTCCCCGCCATCGACGGGCTCGACGAGGCCATCCGCGCCGGACGGGCTACGCTCGGCCACGCCGCCCGGCGCGAGTCGGCAGATGCCCTGCTGCGCCGGCTGCTACTGGGCACTTCCGAGTCTGACGCGCACCGCGAGGTGGACGCCCTGCACGCCGCCCTCGACGCCTGGCTGGGGGGGCTGGCCATGGTACGCCGTCGCATGCTCGACGCCCTGGCCGCCGAGGGCGTGACCACCATTGAGGCGAAGGGTCAAACCTTCGACCCTCGCCACCATATTGCCGTCGAGGTTGTCGCCGCCAATGTATCTTCCGGCACGGTTCTCCAGGAGATCCGGCGCGGCTTTGTGGTTGGCACGCGCGTACTCCGCCACGCCGAGGTGTCCGTTGCCGGTACGCTACAACAATAGGAAAGAGTAGTTATCGCCATGAGCGTCATTATCGGCATTGACCTGGGGACGACCTTCTCCGCCGTGGCCCTGGTTCGCGACGGGGTACCTAGCATCGTGCCCAACGGCGATGAGCGGATCATCCCCTCGGTCGTCGGCCTCGCCCCCGACGGCGGGCTGCTGGTGGGCACGCCCGCCCGTAACCAGTACGTGCTGTACCCCGAGCGCACCATCCGCTCGATCAAACGCCAGATGGGCCGGGGTGCCGAGGTGCAGCTTGGCACACGGAGCTACACGCCCCAGCAGATCTCGGCGCTGATTCTGCGCGAGTTGCGCCGCGCCGCCGAGGCGAGCCTCGGGCAGCCTGTCGAGCGCGCCGTGATCACCGTACCCGCCTACTTTTCGGACGCCGCCCGCCAAGCCACCCGCGAGGCTGGCGAGATCGCCGGCCTGATTGTCGAGCGGATCATCAATGAGCCGACCGCCGCCGCCCTGGCCTACGGCCTCGACCGCAGCGACGAGCGCCAGCTGGTGGCGGTCTACGATCTCGGCGGCGGTACCTTCGATGTCTCGATCATCGAGCTGGATAACGGTGTGATCGAGGTGCGCGCCAGCCACGGCAACACCCAGCTCGGCGGTGACGACTTTGACGAGCGCCTGCGTGAGTTGCTGATTGCGCGCTTCGTCGCCGAACACGGGGTGAACCCTCGCGACGACATACGCGCGATGGCCCGCCTGCTGCGTGCCGCCGAGGCGGCCAAGATCACGCTCTCCACCCGGCCCACCGCCCGCGTCCAAGAGGAGTATCTGCTTACGGCTGAGGGCCGAACGCTGCACCTCGACGTGGAGGTGCAGCGCGAGGAGTTTGAGACCGCCATCGCCGATATGCTCAATGGCACGATTCAGTCCCTCGATGCGGCCCTGCGTGACGCCGGCATAACCGTCGCCGATCTCGACAAGGTGCTGTTTGTCGGCGGCAGCACGCGCATCCCACAGGTGTGGGAACTCGTGCGTACCCACACCGGGATCGAGCCGGCGGTGGCGATCAACCCCGATGAGGCCGTGGCGCTGGGCGCGGCCGTCCAGGCCGCGATCATCGCCGGTGAGCCGCTCGACGCCATCCTGGTCGATGTCACCTCGCACTCCCTCGGGATCGAGATCGCCAACCTGGATATGGGCCGCATCGTGCCGGATCACTACAGCGTGATCATCCCGCGCAACACGACAGTGCCCACCTCGCGCGCCGAGGTCTACTCGGCGATCTATCTCGGGCAGACGGCGATCAACCTCAAGATTTACCAGGGCGAACACCCGGTGGCCTCGCAGAACACCCTGCTGGGCGAGTTTCTCTTTGAGCAACTGCGCCCCGAGGCTCCTGGCATGCCGCCCCGGATCACCGTGCAGTTCGACTTTGACCTCAACGGGATCGTCCACGTTTCGGCGATCGACCGGGGTAGCGGCAAACAGATCAGCGCCAGCGTCCGCGCCGCCCACGCACGCCTCTCGCCTGCCGATATCGCCGGGGCCAGGGTTAGCCTGGAGGATCTGGATCAGGCCGGTTCGGATGAGGGGATACCTGCGGTGTCGTCGCAAGCGAACCAGCCGCCCACGCTAGCCGGGATGAGCATGGAGACGATCAGCATCCTCACACGCGGCCAGCGTGCGGTGGCCGCCGACCCCGATAACCAGGAGATCATCCACGCCATCCGCGCACTGGAGGTCGCGGCCCAGGAAGGTGATGCGGAGGCGCTGGAGGTAGCCAGCGAGGATCTGCTCGATCTGCTCTACGACCTTGACGACGATTAGGCTTGGTTCAGATCTGCTTTATGGCGGCGCGGCGGCGGTCAGCGTATGGCCGCATCCTGCGCCGTTGTCGCGCCCAGCGGAAACGTAATTGTGACCGTGACGCCCGCGCCGCTCGTGATCACGGCGCTGCCGTGGATCTGGCGCACCAGGTCGTGGACGAGAGTCATGCCTAGCGACGGGGGCTGGGCCACCGCTGCGCTGGCGGCAAACCCGGCCCCTGTATCCCAGACCGTCAGCGTGAGCATGCCTGGGGGGCTGGCGTGCAGCGCAATCCCGATCATGCCGGGCTGCCCGTCGGGGAAGGCATACTTGAGGCTGTTGGAGAAGAGCTCGTTAATGATCAGCCCGCAGGGCACGGCATGGTCGAGGCTCAGCCAGATTTTCTCGGTGGCGAGCGAGACCTGCACTTGGGCGGGCGAGATACCGTAGATCCGCAGCAGATGGTTGCTGAGCTGCCGGATGTAGGTATCGGCGTCGATTGCGGCCATATCGCCCGTGCGGTAGAGCAACTCGTGAACCAGGGCCATCACCTCGACACGCTGGCGGCTGTCGCCCAGCGCCGCTAGCGCCTGGGTATCGCTGACCTGGCGGCTCTGCAGGCGCAGCAGGCTCATCACCACCTGCAGGTTGTTCTTGACCCGGTGGTGGATCTCTCTGAGCAGTACCTCCTTCTCCTGCAGCGAGGCGCGCAGGCTGTCCGCATTCGTCAGGAGATCTTGGGCCTGCTGCGCGAGTGTGGCGTTGGCATTGGCGAGGGCGGCGGTGCGCTCGACCACGTGCGCCTCCAGTTCATCGTGCGCGGCATGGAGCGCCTGCTCGCTGGCGAGCCGGGCGCTGATGTCGCGCAGGATGGCCGTGTAGAAGGGCTGCCCGTCCACGCTCAGGCGGGCGACCGACACCTCCAGCGGCACCAGGCTGCCATCCGCACGTAGCCCGCTGATCCCGGGGCCGCCCATGGTGCGGTTGGTTCGCCCGCTTTGGCCAAAGGCGGCCATGTGGCTGTGGTGGCGTGCGCGCAGCGCCGGGGGGATGAAACGCTCAAGGTCGGCACCCAGCGCCTCAGAGGCTGGGTAGCCGAACAAGCGCTCGGCGGCGGGGTTGAAGACCCTCACCCGCTCCTGGGCGTCCACCCCGATAATCGCGTCCAGCGCCGCGTCGATCATCCCGGAGAAGCGGGCCTCGCTGGCGCGGAGCGCCTCCGCCTGGCGCTGCGGCTCGGTCACGTCGCGGGTCACCTTGGCAAAGCCGGTCAGGTGGCCGGTCGAGTCGTGGAGCGGGGTGATCACAATGCTAGCCCAGAAGCGCGTTCCGTCCTTGCGCACCCGCCAGCCCTCACCGGCGTAGCGGCCCGCCGCCGCCGCTTGCAGCGCCGCCTGCGGCATGCCGGACGCGCTATCCTCGGGCGTGTAGAAGCGCGTGAAGGGCTGGCCGATGATCTCCGCCGCCGCATAGCCCTTGATGCGTACGGCACCGTTGTTCCAGCTCACCACACGGCCGGCGGGGTCGAGCAGGAAGATGGCGTAATCTTGTACCCCGTCGATCAGCGAACTCAGCTCGGCCTCGTGGCGGGCGGCCCGATTGGCGGTGGTCTGGAGCTGGCCGGTGATCATGCTGACCAGCATGCCGTCGAGGACGAAGAGTCCGGCCAGGATGCTCAAGCCGATCAGGTTTGTGTCGGGCAGCAGGAAGAAGGTTACGGCGAGGGGCGTGATCAAGGCGGTGGCGAGTATGCCAGCAGATCTCCCGCCCACCCAGGCGCTAAACATGACCGCGCCGAAGAAGAGCAGGAACGGCCCCTCGTGGCCGGTGAGCGGGAGCAGCAGCAGGCGCACCCCGAAGGCCACCAGGACCGCCGCCGGGGCAACACTCAGGCGCAGCCAGTGCGGGTGAAGGGCGAATCGCACGGTGGCCTCCTCGGGACAAAGCAGCGCCGCCTGATCGGTTCGGCGCATCCACGCCCATCCGCCGGGATGCTCCGTCCTACGCGGGGGTGGCGGATCCCTAGCGCGCGAGCGATCTGTCGGACTCGTGGGCAACCACGCGGTTGCGCCCGGCCCGCTTGGCCATGTAGAGCGCGGCGTCGGCCTCGGCGAGGGCCGCAGCGACGCTTGCCTGCGACGTGGCCACCACGCTCGTCCCCAGCGAAACGGTGATCGGCGGCAGCACCAGATCATTGTGCGCGATCACCAGCGTGCTGACCGCCGCACGAATCGCCTCGGCCCGCCCGGCGACCACCGGCGGGGGCGCCGCCGGTAGGATGAAGACAAACTCCTCCCCGCCGTAGCGGCAGACCACATCCCCCGCTCGTACCATGCCGCGCAGCAGCCCGCCGAGTGCCCGCAGCACCGCGTCGCCCGCATCATGGCCGTAGGTATCGTTGATAAGCTTGAAGTGGTCAACATCGAGCATGATTACACCGACGGGGTAGTGGTCGCGCATGGCGCGGTGCAGTTCGCGCTCCATGCTCTCCTCCAGGTAGCGCCGGTTCACCAGTCCGGTGAGCGGATCGTGGATGGCCTGCTCGCGGAGGGTGGCCCGCAGGCGCACATTGGCCAGCCCAATGGCGACCTGCTCGCCGAAGGCCAGGGCCAACTGGCGCTGGAGCGCCCCAGAGGGATCTCCGGTCTGCGCGGCGGCGGCGAGGTGGGTGTGGATGACGCCGAGGGGTTCGCCCTTGATACTGAGCGGCACGCAGAGGGCGTAGGGCGAGAGATCGGGCGGGAGCGCATCGCAGCTACAGCCGCCGCAGGTCTCCATGCCCAGAAAGATCTGCTCCTCGCACAGCACACGACAGCTCGCTGCGCGCAGGGGCGGGTGCGGGTGGAGGGACGAACCCCATGTGATCACCGCATCGAGGACGGTCGGCGTGCGACGGGCCATATACAGCCCGCCCGCGACGTCGGGGAAGAGCTGATGCGCCGCCCGCGCGATGACGGCATAGCCTTCCTCCACCGAGGTGCAACCGGTCAGCGCCTTGCCAAGATCTCCGAGGATGATCAGATCGGCGATGCGGCGCTCCTGCGCGCGAAGCGCGGTTGCGAGTTGGGCATTGCTGGTGCGCAGCGCCGCCTCGGCCTCACGCTGGGCGACCTCCGCCTTCTGGCGGGCGCTGATCTCACGGACGACGGAGACCATGCCGATCAGTCGATCACCATCGGCGCGGATCGGGGCCGCATCGCCTTCAATCGGCCAGACCTGCCCGTCGTGGGCCAGCAACAGCACGGGGAACGTCAGGTGCAGCGGCTCGCCTACGGTGAGCACCTGCGCAACCAGACTCGGGATGGGCTGGCGCGTCGTAGCATCGACCAGCACGAGCGTGGCATCGAGCGGGCGGCCAACGACCTGATCAAGGCGCAGCCCGAGCAACCGCAGCGCCACATCATTGGCAAACGTCATCTGCCCATCCATATCGGTGACGAGGACAGCATCGCCGATACTGTGCAGCGTGGCGGCGAAGCGCGCCTCGCTGGTCTGGAGCGCCAGATCCTGACGTTGCTGGTGCGCGGCGATCTCCAATATGCCCCAGAGGGCGCGCTCGTCAAAGGGTTTGAGCAGGTAGCCGGCGGGGTCGGTGGCCGCCGCCCGCCGCATCGTCTCGGTGTCCGCGTGGGCGGTGAGGTAGACCACCGGAATGTGCGTTGGGGACTGGAGTCGCTGGGCGGTGGCGATCCCATCAAGCGGGCCAGACAGGCGGATGTCCATCAGCACAAGATCTGGCCGATGCATCGCCGCGAGCGCCAGCGCCGCCTCGCCCGAACCGACCACCCCGACCACGGCGTGTCCGAAGGACTCGACGGTGGTGGCGAGATCGCGGGCGATGATAGATTCGTCTTCGACGATGAGCAGACGCATAGAGAACCTGTATCTGATCTTCCTGCGGTTAAGCTGTACCACCGGGATGCCGCTTCCGCCGGGAAGAATGTTGAAGCTGCAGAGGGCCGTGCGAACACCGTTCGTACGGCGCAGGCACGGCCAGCGACCGATTTCCCGCGCTGCGCTGCGCAGTGCGGGAAATCTAACGATACACCCCTCTCCAGTGACTGTCAACAGGATCGGACGCGACACAGGGGTACTCCATCGGCGGGCAGATGAGGCCCGTCGGCAGCGTGCTATACTGCGGCAATGCTACCGACGGGGGGGACCCTATGCCTGGGCCAATCATTGATCTCTCCATCTATGCGGACGAGGCCGCGCTGCTTGCCGGCCTGCGCCGCCACGACCCCGACGCCTGCACATGCTTGGTCAAGCGCTTCGCGCCGCTGGTCTACGCCCGCGCCCTGCGCCTCGTGGGCGACCCCGACGATGCGGAAAGCGTCCTCCAGACGACATTCATCAAGACCTGCGCGGCCATGCCCAACTTCGACGGGATGAGTAGCCTGGGCACCTGGATCTATCGCATCGCTACCAACGAAGGGCTGATGCTGCTCCGTCAGCGTAAGCCGCAGGTTGCCCTCGATGGCGTGGAAGATCTGATCCAGGCGGATGATCTGCCCCAGCCGCTGCATTCCCGGGCGCTCGACCCCGGACGCGCGGCCCTGAACGACGAACTGCGCGCCCAGCTTGAGCAGGCAATCGCCGCGCTGCCAGAACCCCTCCGCGTGGTGGTCGTGCTGCGCGACATCGCGGAGCTGAGTACCGAGGAGGCCGCAGCCCAGATCGGTATCACCCCCGGCGCAGTGAAGGTGCGCCTGCACCGCGCCCGCCTACGCCTGCGCCAACTGCTGGGCGGCTATCTGGGGTTCGCCAGGGAAGGCGAGGATGCGCAGCCGCCACCTGCGCCATAGTCCTGCCGCATGCACTGGGCGGTTGCAAATTCGCTGGGGCTGCGCCCCAGACCACGCTTTTTGTAGATATTTGGCGGCGAATCCGCCAAATATCTATAAAAAAAGATCTTTCGGGGGTGGCGAAGCCACCCCCGAACCCCCGCCAGAGGTAACGTTGCATCAGCCCTGGCCGCATGCACTGGGCTATTGCAGCAACCCCCAACCATCGAGTATGATATCGGGAGGCGCGCACCCTCGTCATCGGTACACCTGAAGACTGACGCCTCATGTGTGATCGTTGGACTTGCCTCGCTTTTCCTGAGTGACGTGGTCTGCCAGAGGTGTTGATTGGATTCCCAAAGCCTGATCTTGGTTGTTGATGACCAAGCCCGTAGCCAGATGACGCTCGCCAGCCTGCTTGAGCCAGAGGGCTACCGGGTGGCCTTCGCGTCGACCGGGCCAGAGGCGCTCACGCAGATGCGCCTGCTGGCCCCCGACCTCGTGCTGCTCGATGTGATGATGCCCGAGATGGACGGCTTCGAGGTCTGTCGCCATCTCCGCGCTGACCCCGACCTGGCCCTCATCCCGGTGATTATGGTCACTGCGCTGGACGACCGGGACTCGCTTCTGCAGGGTATTGAGGCCGGTGCCGACGACTTTATCAGCAAGCCCTTCAACCGGGCCGAGCTGCGCGCCCGCATCCGCACCATCACGCGGCTCAACCGCTTTCGCGCCCTGCTCGATGAGCATCGCCGCGTCTCCAGTGAGCGCGCCCAGTTTCTTTGGGCGATTGAGCGCTCCGTCGATGGCTACATCATGCTCGACCACGAAGATCGTCCTCAGGACGGCAACCCCCAGGGCTGGCACTACCTTGGCCTGTCCCCCCAGCAGCCTGCCTTGGGCAGTGGCGAGCCGTTCTGTACGATCGCGGGCCGGAGTTACCACCTTGAACCTCAGGATGCCTGGGCCTGCTGGCCAGAGTCTACCAACGCGGTGCGCTACCTTGTGCGGCCCGAGGGTGCCGACCCGGCGCTCTGGCTCAAGGTCGATGTCCTCGATCTGCCCAAGGGCGTGGTCGGCAGCCGACTCGTGCATCTCCAGGATGTCACCACAAAGGTCAGCGCACAGCGGGATATCTGGGCCTTCCACAGCTTCATGTCGCATAAACTGCGCACGCCGCTGACCAGCCTGCTCATCGGCATGGGCCTCCTGAATCGCCATGTCCATGCGCTTCCGAGCGACCTGGCCATGCTCACCGCAACCGCATACGATGGCGCACAGCGGATCAAAGCGGTGGTCGATGATATCTTCTGCTACCTTGGTGCCCCGATGGTGCTGGCCCGTGGTGAGGGTGTGCTGCTCCGCAGCGTGCCGGATCTCGTTATCCAGCTTGGCACCAGCCTGGGGATCTCGGCGATCCAGGTCACGGCACCCCTTGGCGCGGGTGCCCCCCGGCTGACGGTGAATGCGCAGACGATCGAGTTGCTGCTGACGGAGATCCTAGAAAATTCGCGCAAGTTCCACCCGCACAACCGGCCCGCTGTGCATGTCTCGCTCACGCAGCACGGCAAGGTGGCGACCATCGGTGTGATGGACAATGGCGTGACGTTGACGCCTGTCCAGCTCCAGCGCATCTGGGAGCCCTATCAACAGATAGACGGTGACTTCGCCGGGCAGGTGCCGGGGGTCGGCCTCGGGCTTGCCACGGTGGCTCAGATCTGCTGGGCGGTCGGCGGCGCATGTCGGATTACGAATCGGCCCGATGGCCCCGGTATTATCGTTACGCTGGAACTGCCGCTCGGGGCCGAGCCCTCACCATCTGAAAGGAGTAACGATGTTGATGAACCATCAACGTGCGACGGTGCTGATTGTTGATGATCAGGTGCGCGGGCGCGAGGCACTGGCGAGCGTGCTGGAGGCCGAGGGCTATAAGCTCACCTTTGCCTGCAACGGTGCCGAGGCGATCCGAATGGCCCGGCTCATCATCCCGGATCTGGTGCTGCTGGATGTCATGATGCCCGAGATGGACGGCTTTGAGGTCTGTCACCTCCTCCGCGCCGACCCCGCCCTGGCCCTCATCCCGGTGATTATGGTCACCGCGCTGGACGACCGGGACTCGCTCTTGCAGGGCATTGAGGCCGGTGCCGACGACTTTATCAGCAAGCCCTTCAACCGGGCCGAACTGCGCGCCCGCATCCGCACGATCACGCGGCTCAACCGCTTTCGTGCGATGCTCGACGAGCGCCAGCAGGCGCAGGAAGAGCTGACCAAGGCATACGACGCCACCCTGGAGGGCTGGTCGCGCGCGCTGGATCTGCGTGACCACGAGACGGAGGGCCACTCGCGGCGCGTGACCGAGATGACGGTGTGCCTCGCGAAGGCGATGGGGATCGAGGGCGTTGAACTCGAGCACATCCGGCGCGGTGCCCTGCTCCACGACATTGGAAAAATGGGTGTCCCAGACGCGATCCTACTCAAGCCTGGGCCGCTCAATGAAGCCGAGTGGGAGGTGATGCGCCGCCACCCCACCATGGCCCACGATCTGCTCGCGCCGATCTCGTACCTGCGTCACTCCCTCGACATCCCATGGAGCCACCACGAGAAGTGGGATGGCAGCGGCTACCCGCGTGGCCTCGCCGGTGAGGACATCCCGCTGGCGGCCCGGATCTTCGCCATCGTCGATGTCTGGGATGCGCTGAGCAACGACCGGCCCTACCGCCGGGCCTGGCCGCCCGAGAAGGTCTATGCCTACCTCGCCCCGCAGGCAGGCTCACACTTCGACCCGCGTGTGCTCGCGGCATTCCTGCAACTGCTCGATGAAAGAATGAGCTGCGCTCAGATCGTATCTGTTTCTGTCTAACACCGCATGATAGGGCGAGTTTTGCGCAGGGCTGATGCAACGTCCTTGGGGCTGCGCCCCAGACCGCGTTTTTGGTTGGTTGTTGGCGGCGAAGCCGCCAGCGCCCGGCCCATAAATGGGCGGGCGAGGTCTACGACGGCCGCTGAAGCGGCCTCAGACAGGCCACTTCAGCGGCCG
>CAISPW010000122.1 GCA_903887465.1 uncultured Oscillochloris sp.
CACGTTATAGACCGCCAGGAAGCCGGGGAATTTCAGCACGCTGCCGGTGGCGCGAAAGGTGTAGGGCGCAGTGTCCGTATGTTTTACCGTGTTACGGATAAAGGCTGCGATATCCACCGTGGTGCTATCAAACACTGCGGGGGCCATCTGACTGGCCACAAAGCGCTTCCAGATCAAGTCGTAGAGCCGCAGCATGTCGCGGTCGAGTTTCGCGGCCATCTGATCGGGGTGGCGGACCGAGCTGGTGGGGCGGATCGCCTCGTGGGCCTCCTGGGCACCCTTGGAGCGCGTCTTATAGACCGGCAGCTTCTCGGGCAGATAGTCGGCGCCATAGAGTTCGCCGATCACCGTGCGCGCCTCCTGCTGGGCCTCAGCGGCCACATTGGTGCTATCGGTACGCATATAGGTAATCAGGCCAACCGTACCTTCATTGCCGCCGACATCGATACCCTCGTAGAGGCGCTGGGCCAGAGTCATCGTCTTCTTCGCGCTGAAGCCAAGCTTGCGCCCGGCCTCCTGCTGGAGCGTGCTGGTAGTGAAGGGCGGGGCCGCGCTCCGGCGCTTGTCGCGGCGGACGATCTTCTGCACCACATAGCTGGCGCCGCTGAGGTCAGCGATGATCACGTCGGCCTGGGCCTTATTCTCCACGGCGAACTTATCGAACTTCTTGCCGTCGCGCACGATCATCACGGCGCGGAAAGTATCGCGCTTCGTCGCGCCGCCCTGCTTCGAGAGGTCGACCTCAATCGACCAGTACTCCTGAGCGATAAAGATCTCGATCATCTGCTCGCGCTCGACGATCAGGCGCACCGCCACCGACTGCACGCGACCAGCCGAGATACCGCGCTTCACCTTATCCCAGAGCAAAGGGCTGATCTGGTAGCCGACCAGCCGGTCGAGAACCCGGCGGGCCTGCTGGGCATCCACCAGATTCGTATCGATCTGGCGCGGGTTATTGATCGCCTGCTGCACCGCGTTGCGGGTGATCTCCTGAAAGACCACGCGGTGGATGGGGATGCGCTTAGGCACATTCACCGCTTGGGTAATATGCCAAGCGATCGCCTCACCCTCACGGTCAGGGTCGGTCGCAAGGTAGATCGCGTCGGCGCCGCGCACCGCCTGACGCAGCTCGTTGACCACCTTCTGCTTCGTCACCTCGTAGACCGGCTCGAAGTTATTCTCCACATCGATGGAGAGATTGCGCTTCGGCAGATCGCGGACGTGCCCCATGCTGGAGGTGACGCGGTAATCTTTACCAAGGTATTTCTGTATCGTCTTCGCCTTCGCAGGCGACTCGACGATCACAATTTTGTCGCCCATAGATTCTTTCTGCGACCGAATAGACCCGGCCATTCGGCGGCTCAGCTCCAAAGAACGAATAAGCGCAGCGCGGGCAGCCTTGCAGTAGGCCCGACAACAGTTATAGCACTATACGCAGGCCAGTGATCATTGTCAAGCGAGCACATCACGTCCTTCGGGCTGCGGCAACGTCCTTGGGTCTGCGCCCCAGACCGCACTTTGGGTTGGTTTTCGACGGCGAGGCCGCCAGCGAGCAAGCTGAGTGTAGAAGGTGCAACCTTGATATGCGCAAACCGCAGCACACCTGCTGTTCCAGCGGATTCCGTCCCGCTGTCCCCACGTAACAGGGTCTCTGACCCATAGGCGTAAACGTTACCGCTCGGTCACGTGACCGACGCGGACAATGGCGGGACTACTACCTATTCCGACTCGCCACCACCAAAATCACCCGTCACGTCAAGGTGCGAGGCACCGCCTCGCCCGACGACCCAGCCTTGAACGCCTATTGGATGGCACGCCGGACGAAATACGGCAAGACCCACGACATTGCGGACTCGAAGCGCTATCGGGTAGCAGAGCGCCAGGGGTGGCGATGCCCAAGCGGTCGAAACCACCTGTTTGACGAGGAGCGCATCCATATCCACCACGAACAGCGCGTGACCGACGGCGGCGACGACGCAGAGGTCAATCTGATGCTAGTTCACGCCGAATGTCACAAGCATATTCACGGGGGAAGTACCTCACCGAGATGCAGAGAACTTGAGCCGTATGATGGGCAACTGTCACGTACGGTTCTTAGGGGAGGGTGGCGGTGGCGACACCGCCCCCTTACCCGACACGTCGCGCAAAACGGACACGCCGCGCTTTCGTATCCCGCAGCGGGTGGTACTGCATACCAGCGCCGAGACACCCGCTGAGCAGGCGCGCAAAGGGCAGATAGGCCGACGCACGTGGTAGCAACGCACTCTGGGCGACTGGGTGAGTATCAGAGGACTCTACGAGGATGTTGAGGTGGCTCTGGGGCCAAAGAAGGAGAAGCTTCGGCAGCTGATGCCGGATGTGCTGAAGAAGGTCTTCCCGAACTGGGAGGATCCGGCAACCTGAGAAATACCCGAGGTGGCGCGTTTTTGCCCGCCCCCGGCATCTTAAGAGTATCAACAGGGGGTTGATTTCTCAAAACGCCGGGGGCGTTTCTCTGAAACACCGGGGATATTTCTCAAATTACCAGGCGGAAAGAACGGCGGGGCTGGTGCGACTCGAACGCACGACCAACGACTTAGAAGGTCGCTGCTCTATTCCAACTGAGCTACAGCCCCTCGCGCCTCTCACTATACCTAAGGCGGGCCAGTTTGGCAACTGGGAATGCGC
>CAISPW010000123.1 GCA_903887465.1 uncultured Oscillochloris sp.
CCCCGAAGGCTTCACGCCCCCCACTTCGCGTCGTTCGCCCCCCACTTCGCGTCGTTCGCGATCCAAACGCCTTCACGCCCCCCCCCGAAGGCTTCATTCGCCCCCCACTTCGCGTCGTTCGTCCCCCACTTCGCGTCGTTCGCGATCCAAACGCCTTCACGCACCCCCCCGAAGGGATGTTGCCATACCGCAAAAGAAGGCGCACAGCGCCGCGATGGAAAGAGTAGCGCGGGCATCCTGCCCACATCCGGGCTAGGTCGGGCGAGACGCTCGCGCTCCCCTATATTCACGTTGGGCCACTGAATAATGCTCGTTTCTTAAGATCTTGATTATATCGAACAAAGTTGCGCTAAATCCGAACAACCGTTATAATGACGGTTCACTATCTAAACGCATTGAACATAAGGAGAACATGCAGCCTATTATGTCAAATGCGAGTCGTCATATTAGCAACGCGGTTCAACGACCGGTTGTTGTTGATCTGTTCTCTGGTGCCGGAGGTATGTCACTAGGATTTGAAGCAGCAGGCTTTGATATTGGGGCAAGCATTGAAATTGACCCAATCCATAGTGCCGTACATGAATTTAATTTCCCTTACTCTGCAACAATTTGTAAAAGTATTAGTGATTTAAAGACTTCAGATATTGAAAAAGAACTCTACAAAAAAGGCTTTCAGGGAGTAGATGTCATTGTTGGAGGCCCTCCATGCCAAGGCTTTTCTCAAATCGGTAAGCGTCAATTAGATGATCCTCGAAATTCCTTAGTTTTTGAATATCTGCGAATTGTTCGTGATATTCGCCCGAAATATTTTGTATTTGAGAATGTAAAGGGAATGATATTAGGCGATCATAAGGCTTTTGTTGAGGAATTAGTGGAAGAGTTTGTACATATTGGATATATCATCGTAAATCCATACAAAGTATTAAATGCCGCAGACTATGGTGTTGCTCAGAATCGCCATCGATTTATTCTTATTGGCATCAGAAATGATCAGAAACCTGTTCATTATCCAGATCAAACTCATATCGGAAACAAGAAAGGACAGACGGTTCTCTTTCATCAACATCACATTGGTAGTCGTACAGCCATTCAGGATTTAGAAGATATCGATGTATTTATTGGCGTTGACCCCGGTATTCCCTATGACACGATTATATATGGCGATTATTCAAGGAACTTCAGCTTCATTCCTTCAAAAGAATTCGCTTTGTGCCATCGTCGAAATAGATTTTCCTCAGTCATTTATGGACATACTGGTGCTAAGCATACGTCAATTTCACAGGAACGATTTTTAGCAACTGAATGGGGGGATACAGAAGCGATAAGTCGGTTTTTCAAATTACATCCTGACAGGCCAAGTAATACATTAAGAGCAGGAACCGACAGCAAACGAGGTGCATATACGGCTGCCCGGCCTATCCATTATAGTAAACCTCGTTGTATCTCAATTCGAGAAGGGGCGCGCCTCCATTCTTTTCCCGATTGGTTCCAGTTTCATCTGACGACATGGCATGGATTTAGACAACTAGGAAATTCCGTGGCACCGCTATTTGCGAAACGTATAGGAACTGAGATTATCCGTGGGTTAGGTATTGACCCGTCCGCGTTAAAAACGTATGATCTCGAACAAATAGATGAGCAATTACTTCGCATGTCGATGTTGGAGGCAAGTCGCCACTTTGGTGTTTCTAGTGACGTTATCGGCAAACGAGATAGAAAGGTCAGAGTCGAGGTATGAGTCGCTATAGCGGCATCATTGAAACCATCTTCCATCGTAAGCATAGCTCAGGGATGATTCGTGTGTCATTTAGTCGCACGGAATTTGATGAAGTTGCCACTGAACTTGGTTTTGCTCGGATTAAAAACCTAGGCGATATCGTCTATAGTTTCCGTTATAGAGCATCTTTGCCGCAATCAATACAGGAAAGCGCGCCATTAGGATACGAGTGGATTATTTTAGGAGCAGGAACAGCCGAGTATGAATTTCGGTTGGCAAATAATGGTAAAGTCTCAATCTCTCCACATCGAACAGAAATAAAAATACCTGATGCAACACCAGAAATTCTGAAGCACTATGCACCAGGCACGGATGAGCAAGCACTACTGACCAAAGTACGTTATAATCGCCTGATAGATATTTTCACTGGTCTCACCTGTTACTCGCTACAAAACCATTACAGAACAACGGTTCCGATTATTGGACAGGTAGAAGTTGACGAAATATACATAGGGATAAGTAAGAATGGCGCGCACTATGTATTACCATGTCAAGCAAAATCTCCAGGCGATAGTTTTGGTATTGCACAAGTATATCAAGATATGGCATTATGTATATATCGATACCCTGATGCGCGATGTAGACCGATTGGCATCCAATTTATGAGCATAAACTCAGTGGCAATTCTAGAATTAAAGGTAGTAGAAGAGGATGAAATATTTTCGTTAAGCATAACAGAAGAGAAACATTATAAATTGGTACCGAGAGGATCTATAGATTCATCTGATTTGCAAGATTATCTTATTCAAGATAACATAGAGTAGCCTCTACTACCGCAACCCAACACGCCTCCTAAGAAATCCTCCCCGGATCACGAGGGTTTCTTTGGTGGGGAGTACCCGCTGCGGGTATGGGTGGGTGCAAGCGACGCCGCTGGCGCGGCATGCAATCTGGTGTGTTTTATCGCGTTCGCCTCGTGCCATCAGCCGTGGCGATCTACAAACCTGCCAGCGGCGCACTTGAGGCCCAGCCTTAGACTAGGTTCGTAGCGGCTTTACACCCGGCCCGTAAATGGGCGGGCTACGATGCTACGCACGAACAGATGTCCATGCGCGGGGCGCACAGCGCCGCGATGAACATGGCGGCAAGTGTCCGGCTATCGGCTATGTTCACCGCAGGCTCCTGCCACAGCGACCACCCACAATCGAGCATGCTATAATACAGGCTCAGAAAGCCAAGCCTACTCGCGACCGTTGCAGACCGAGCATGGAAAGGGGTTTCGCGCGTGAACGTAGAGCATATCGATGATGTCATGGTGATCGAGTTGCCCACCCGCCTCGATGCGGTCGGCGTAGCCGCCATCGAGAACAACCTCGCCGAGACGGTCGCCGCCCACAAGGGTAAGGTGCTGGCCGATATGAGCCAGGTGAACTTTGTGGCCAGCCTCGCCCTGCGTATGCTGCTCACGAACCTGAAGGCGGTGCAACCCCTCGGCGGCGACCTGCGCCTGACCGGGCTGCAGCCGCAGATCGCCGAGATCTTCCGCAAGAGCCGCTTCGACACGCTTTTTAAGATCTACCCCGACCGTGAGTCGGCGGTCGCCTCCTACCGGAGATAGGTTCTCGCCCGCCAGATGCGCGCGCGGGGGCGTCGCCCTGTCCCCGCGCGCCGTTTGCATCTACGCGCCAATCATGGTATACTCTGCTTGTTCGAAAATGACCCCGTAGCTCAGTGGATTAGAGCGTTTCCCTGCGGAGGAAAAGGTCGCGCGTTCGAGTCGCGCCGGGGTCGCCACATGTAGCGTAGACGGGGCGGCAAGAGAGCAATTTCTTGCCGCCCCGTCTTTTGTGCGTCCGGCGAGCGCAGCCGGTACATCTGCGCCTTATGGATTCGCGATGCGAAAGGGGGCGCGATGACGAAGCGCGCACCGAAACAGCGCCGACCACGCGCCAGCGACGGCATCCTGCCCGGCGTCCTCGGCCTCGCGGCGCTCGTGGTGGCGGGGCTGGCCCTCGCCCTCGGCGGGGTCCTGCCTGCTCCGCCCGCTCCCCCCGAGGTCGTGGATGGCTGCCGGGCCACGCCGCAGTTTGTGGCGGAGGCATCGCCCGACGTGGTTCTGGCCACCGATGGGCGCGAGATGGGCCTAGCCCTGCGGTCGGCTTCCAATGCGACCCCGGCCTACCAGCACCCGACATGGGACGACGCCGGCTACCTGGGGGCAATCGCCTACGACCAGGCGGGCAACGTCTACGCTGCGCCAACCCCACGGCTCTCGCTGGCGGATAACCCGCTGGCGGGGGCGGCGACGATCTGGCGGGCGGATACGGTCACGGGCGACCTGCGACCGTTCGTGACTCTGCCCGGATCGGCCAGCGTGCGCAACCCCTTCGGCGTACTCGGTATGTTCTACGCCTGCGGCCTGGACACGCTCTACGCCGGGTCGGTGCTGGGTTCGACGCCCAGCGCCGAGCGCGGCGGGGTGATCGCCATCCGCCTGCCCGACGGCGGGCAGACGGCGCTGCTCGACGGCACCGATGTCATGGGTGTGCTGGTGGTGCGCCAGGGCACGGGCTATACGCTCTACGCTGGGCTGGCCCGCCGCCCGGCGATCATCGCGTTGTCGCTGGACGCGCAGGGGCGGGCGACCGGCCCGCCCGCCCCGCTGATCGACCTCGCGGCGGCCGGGGCCACCCCGCAGGAGCGGGCACGCAAGCTGCGCCTCGTCAGTGGTGAACTGGTGGCCGACCTCGTGCCCTTCAACTTCTCGCTTCAGGCCAACGCCACCGACGCGCCGCAGATCCGGCGGGCGACATGGGCCTGGGACGCAGCGGCGGGCGCGTGGGCGCTGCACCAGGCGGCGGCGCGACCGTAGGCTACGCGCCGCCCCCGGCAACCTGCGGCATGAAGATCCGGTAGCCCTGGGAGATCTGGTAGTAGGCGACCGCGCTCCCCGCCAGCTGGCTCTGATAAACAAAGCTGACACCTTCAGCCGTCACGGAGCTAGCGACGCTGTCGATCCGCGATCCGGCCTTGCTTACGGCCCAGACCTCCGGCGAGCCTGCGGCCTGCCAGGATGGCAGGCTGCGGATGGTCAGCTCGGTATCGGCTCCCATCGGCTGGCGCACGGTGACCGTATCTAAGCCGCGATCCTCGATCAGATAATGCTCGCCGCTGCGCAGAGGATAGCCGTTGTAGCTGCTGAACACGCCTGCGGTCAGGCTGCCGTCATCGCTCGTCACCATTGCGCCAGAGGGCGGGAGAACATACGGCCCAGCGGCGTAGGCGACCGCGCGGCTCCAGTTCGTGACCACCGAGAAATGCTCAAAGGCGCTGCGGGTTGCCGTGCCTCCCAGGCTCGTATAGCTGAGCATCCGCTCACCTGCATAGCGTGAGAGAACCTGCTTCTGGAAGGCCACGACAACAGCGAGCCAGGGGTCGCTGATCCCGCCGCCAAAGTTGGTCTTCCCGAGGTCGTAGCTCAGCATATACCCAAAGGCCATATTCCAGGCCAGCGTCGCCGTATTCGTGGTGAAGGTCTCCGGTGCGAGATCATGCTGGTACAGCAGAACCTTGTCCCGCAGCATAAGCGGCGCCATCGGATACGCCCGCCACGTCCCCTGCCCCCAGCGCCCGTCGGTCTGGCCGAGATGCTCGGCTAACAGCACGCCCCCGTGAAAGCCCAGTTCGCGCTCGGCCAGGCGATCCGTCCCGCCCTCGGTCATGAGGAGCGTGGTGCTATAGGTGCGCGTGTGCGCGATCCAGCCCTGCGCGTAGGCCGTCGGGCTCGGGGAGAAGGCGTTATAGTCAAAGATCCAGCCCCGGGCGCCGATCTGATCTTCAAAGACCAGATCGCCGGGGATGGTGACGGTCATGGCGGTGATCAGCTGATCGAGGCGCTGGCGCACACGCGGCGCGTACGGCGAGACGACATACCCGCCGTGGGTGCCATAGATCTCGTAGTGCGGCACGCTCGGTTTATCAAACGCAACCACATCCGCAAGTGCGCCAGCGGCGGCCAGCGCCTGGAGCGTGGGCGAATGGTCGTCCCACCAGGTCGGGTTGGTGTAAGGCATAACCAGAAAGCCCATCGCCTGCGCCTTCTGTAGCATCGCCGCCATATCGGCGGTGCTGCCCCACGCCGCAGCCGGCGGAAGAATGTCGGGATGACTCTCGTCAAAGCCGCCGGGTTGAAATGCCAGCAGATGAACCAGCGCAGGCGCGGGCACCTGGGCGAGAAGCGCAGCGTACTGCGAGAACGGCAGCGCGAGCTGGGAGACATCCGCCTTCAACAGCGGCGACTCAGCGATCTGCAGATAGCGCGCCCCCGCCTTTGTCGCCACCGAGTCAAACAGGTCGATATGGTTATCGCTGCGGTACGCCTGGATGGCATCCAGCGCCGACTGTGCCACCCGCACCCTCACGCGCGGCGAGGTCCACGCTGCGGTGTCGGGCAGTTTGGCCGCGAAGGTGTGGTAGTAGTCGGCGCTATCCTTCAGATACCCGTCGTCGTGGTTCAGGCCCAGCACGAGCGGTCGGATCCCGGCGTCCTCATACAGCGAGGAGATCGCGATCGTCCCGCTCTGTGCGGTGAGGGCCATAAAGTCGGCAAACAGATCACCGGGATACGAGGCGACATACGAGCGGTTCTGCGCAAAGAATGGCGGCTCCAGCACGATCCCTGGCAAGACCGGGAGGTAGACCTGCTGAATGTCGGCCTCGCGAAACACTAGGTCGGACGGAAACAGGATATAGTCGAGGGTTGCGCCCAGATGGTTTTCGAGCTGGAGCTGGAGGTCAAACCAGTTCTCTGGCGAGGCGGTCAGCGTGACCAGTGCGGTCGCATGCTGCAGGCTCGCCGGACGAGGCGTGTAGCGCAGCGACAGGCGCGCATCTGCCGCCGACCACGTGTAGCTGAAGCCATTTGAGCCGCCGGCGGCGTAACTGCATCCGCCAATATAGCTCGCCTGCGACCCGTAGGCCCCCCACAGACAGCCGTAGCGCGACCCTTCCGAGACGTGCTGGCCGGTCGTCTTGTCGGTGATGTAGGAGATCGCCCCGTTCGCCTTTTGCAGCCCGATCTCATAGACGCCATTCCCCAGGATCATCAGCGTCGGATCGGCATCGTCGAAGTAAATGGCCTGCGCAAAGGTGGGCTGGGGCCGCAAGAGCGCCGCTCCACATACAAGCAAAAGCATGAGCAGGAGCGCGGTTCGCATGCTAGTGCAGCCCCCGCGAGCGCCGCACCATACGACGCACGCCGCGCAGGCCGCGCTGGAGCGCCCCCGCGAGCGGCTCGGGGGGCAGGGCCGGGAGGATGGGGCAGGGCGCGCCGCCGAGCGCCGCGCTGACCCGCGCAGCGGCGGCGATGCCGGTGACGCAGGCCCGTTCGAGGAACAGGGCCGGGTGCGGGTAGCGCAGCCAGTCGCCGCACATGCTGATCGCCGGCCACGGGCTATCAACGCCGAGATAGCGCGCGTCGGTGCCCGTTTCGAAGCGGGTGTGGGTGGCCGGGTTGCGCTGCACGGTTGCGTGAAGCATGTGGCCGCGCAGTTCGGGGTTGGCGTGCAACACATCGCTGACGGCGAGGGCCAGCACCGCCGCGTCGGGCAGGTCCAGCACCTCAGGCGGGCCGTAGATATGGGCCTCCACGAGTGCGCCGCCGGTGGCCGCGTGCCAGGCGGCGCACTCGTGCTGGATGCGATGAACCCAGAAGAAGTTGTCGATCGTAACGTCGCCGCTACAGATCCCCGACTCGGCCCGGCTGGCGGGCGCGGTATCGAACCACAGGCGCACAATCCCGTTGGCCAGGCCGCACGGCCATACCAGCTCCGGGATCGCCCCGGCGGTGGCCGGACTCGCCGCAAGCAGACGGCGGGCCGACGGTGCATCGAGGGCCAGCACCACCTGGGCAGCCGTGGCCACCTGCCTGCCACCGTCGCCGCGCTGCCAATGCACGCGCCAGCCGCCCGGCACCTGCTCCAGATGATCGACGTGGGCGCGGTTCAGCAACTCGCCGCCACGGGCCGTGATCGCCGCCGCCAACGGCGCGATCAGCGCGCGCTCCGCGTCGGCTGAAAAATACTCGAAGGCCCACGCATCACGGCGCAGCAGTGTGTAGAATCGCAGGAAGGCCAGCGCCCCGCCCAGCGACACATCCGCAGGCTGGGCGGCCAGCCCGCTGCGCATCAGGGCCGTCATGAACGCCTGCAGCCGGGGCGGCCAGCGGGTGAACAGCTCGGCCAGGGTGTGATCGGCCAGCGGCGTCGGCTCGATCAGCGGATCGTAGGCCAGCGCCAGGTAGAGCGAGCCCACCACGCGCGGCAGGCCGATCCAGTCGCGCAGCGTGAGCATGGCGATGAAGTCCGGTCGCACCAGCAGGCCCAGGTAGTGCAGCGGTGCCGGCACCAGGCTGCGGCGCACCGCGCTACCCGCCTCGGCGCGATAGGTTCGGCCACCCTCGCGGTGAACCCAGTCCTCGCGACGGGCCGCCACCCGGTCGGCGGCGATGCCGTGGCGGTCGAGCATCGCGCGCAGATTATGGTACTGGCCCCACAGTCCGTGGATACCGTGCTCGGCCGGGAAGCTCCAGCGCCGCCCGCCGTGATCGATCTCCACCGTCTCACCGCCGCCCATCCGACCGCCGAAGTACTGGTCCGCCTCCAGCAGCAGCGGGTCGAGACCCCGCTCGGCCAAGTGCAGCGCCGCCGTCAACCCGGCCAGCCCGCCGCCCACCACGATCACCGGCTGCTCAGGAGACGCTGCGGTACTCATAACGCGCCCTTTTCGGCCCGCCACAGATGTCGTGGCGGCATATTGGTTTGGTCTGCCATATAGCAATCCTCTTGGAGTTGTTGCGTGGAGTCGAGGCTTTAGCCGGATAGGGCCGCCTAAAGGCTCGACTCCTTTTCATAGCCTATGTAGGATTGCTCTAGCGCACACCTTGGCGGCAAGGCTGCAAGGCGCCGCTGGCCTCACCGCCTCGCGTCACGCATCCTCGCACCACGTTAAAAAGACACGGATTTCCATGTGTCCATGATGGGCTATGGCGATCCACCGGCGCTGCGGGGTGCGAGCCAGATCCCAAGCAGGCAGACGATCACCGGCATAAGGACGGCTGCGGCCAATGTCGAGAGTTCAAGTACGGCACCGAATTGGCGCTGGGCAGCATCGAGTGCGGCGAGGGGCGCGATCAGCGGCCAGGTCACGCAATACAGCGCCGCAAAGGCGGGGCTATCTGGCCGAGCGGCGAGCAGGCGGGCCAGCAGACGGGCCAGCAGCAGCGCCTCCGCCGCCCCGGCGACCCACACCAGCGCCGGCACCAACCTGCGGGCGCGCACCCGGATCTTTTCTGCGAGATCACTCGTGATCATATGCACGTATAACGATGGCGCAACCGGCGTAAAGATCACACCAGCATCACCAATCTATAACCTTCGAACGATAGTAATTATCACGCAGTTCTGATACACTACAGATGTGAGACCATCAGCTCCCACACTCCCACACTCACATGAAATTCATAACGGCGCTATTGTACCAGGGGGGGGGCCACGCTGTGGTCAACATGACGACCCACCAAGGCGCAGAGGGCGTCCTGCGCACTAAGGCTAGGCCGGTTCGACGTATCAGCCCACGCGGACTTGTGATGATGATGGGCACCGAGATGGTGGTTCTCTTCGGCGTGCTGTTTTGGGTGCTGTTCTGGCTGCTGCCCGCCAGCACCCCCTTCGCCTCGCCGCGCGACCTGACACCGGTGGTCGAGGCCGTGCGCGGCAGCCTCAGCGGCACGATCAACGACCCGCTGATTGACGTGAGGCCGGGCGTAAGCGCGCGGGCCAGCAACCTGCGCGGCCTGCGCATGGGCGGATCAGTCTACTACTATTTTGTCGAGGGCCACGCGAACTTCGACCCGTTGAGCCGTGGCGCGATCACCTATGACTCGGTGGAGGTTATGCTGCGCGACAGCAGCGGCCCCAACTTGGTCGTGATCTACCGCCTACGCTAGTGCAGATGCGGAGCGCGCAGCGAGAAGCCCGAGGAGCCAAGGCTCCCCGGGCTTCTCGCTGCTATATTTTCTTCTTGCCCGCCTCCCAGTCGCCCCAGTCGCGCTCCTCGGCGGCGCGGATGGCCCGGCGCTTGGCCGCCCGACGCGGGATGGGCGTCACCTCGTGGAGCACCGCCCAGAGCGGCTCCTCCAGGTGCGGGTGCGCCTTCAGGGCCGCGCCGATTGCGGCATAGTCGAAGCCGCGCCGGTGCAACTCGGCGGCGATCCGGCGCGCAGACTCGCGGTCGCCCGCGAGCAGCGCGTCCACCAGACCAAACTCGGGGGGAAGTTGATCACTCATGTGCGCGCCCCTTCCGTGCTAGGCCGTCAGCACGATTGGCCCGGCGTCAGTGATCGCCAGGGTATGCTCAAACTGCACCGAGCGCCGGCCGTCGCCCGTCCGCACCGTCCAGCCATCGTGGTCAACCTTGGTCAGCGGGCTGCCGGCGTTCACCATCGGCTCAATCGTGAAGACCATACCGGCCAGGATCTTGCGCGTGTTGCGCGGATCATCGTAGTGCAGCACAGACGGATCCTCGTGCAGGTTCTTGCCGAGGCCGTGGCCGGTGTACTCGCGCACCACCGAGAAACCGCTGGCCTCGGCGTGCTGCTGGATCACCGCGCCAACCTGACGCAACGTGTTGCCGACGCGGGCCTGCTCAATGCCGAGGGTCAGGCACACCTTGGTCACCTCCAAGAGCCGGTGGGTCTCATCGTCCACATCGCCCACCGGGTAGGTCTCGCAGGCGTCGCCGATCCAGCCGTTGAGCCGCAGGCCGATATCCACGCCGATCACATCGCCCTGGCGCAGGCGTTCCTTCTTGCTGGGGATGCCGTGGCAGATCACGTCGTTCACCGAGGCGCAGATGGTGGCCGGGAAAGGCGGGATATTCGGCCAGCCGCGCCGACCAGGGGGCACGTAGCCCTTATACACCGGCTCCGCGCCCTTGCTGCGGATAAACTCCTCCGCAATCGCGTCGAGCTCAGCGGTGCTGACTCCGGCCCGCACATGCCCGCGCAACAGGTCGAAGGTGGCGCGCACCAACTGGCCCGCATCGCGCAGCAGCGCGATCTGCTTTGCAGATTTCAACGTAACTGGCATGATCGTCTCTCTAGTAAGGGCGAAGCATCGCCACTTGATGATTTCGTTGCTTTCTATTGCACATAGGTGACGATGCTTCGCCCCTATAAGGTTTCGGGCATGGGCGGGCGGGGCAGCAACCCGGCCTGGGCGACGATCTGCGGGATGGACTTTGTCCAGTCCACCGACATGATATGCACGCCGGCCACGCCCTCGACGCTGAGCAGTTCGCCCACCAGTTCGGCCGCGATGGCGATCCCCTCGCGCTCCGAGTCGGCGGCGGCCTGCATACGATCCACAATATCGTCGGGCATGAGCGTACCGGGCAGGTGATCGCGCAGGTAGAGGGCCGAGTTCGGGCGGCGCAGCACCATCACACCGGCGAGAATGTGGGCCTGCCGATGCAGCCCAGCCGCGCGCACGTCGGCCATCCAGTGGCGAAAGCGGGCCACATCGAAGATTAGCTGGGTCTGGATAAACTCAGCACCGCTCTCGATCTTCTTCTCCAGGCGTGCGGCCCGCTCCACATTCGGGTTGGCCACAGCGCCGAGGAAGAACTGCGGGGCGTCCTTGAGCGGCGTCCCCGACTCGAAGCGGCCCTCGTCGCGCAGCTTGCGCATCATACGGATGAGCTGGAAGGAGTTGAGGTCGAGGACGTTTTTAGCCTCGGGGTGATCGCCGATGCGCGGGTGGTCGCCGGTCATGCACAGGAAGTTGCGCACGCCGAGGGCGGATGCGCTGAGGGCGTCGGCCTGGAGCGCGATCCGGTTGCGGTGCTGGCATGTCAGCTGGAGGATCGTCTCGATGCCGGCCTGGCGCAGCAGGGCGGCGGCACCCAGAGCCGACATGCGGGCCACGCCGCGCTGGTTATCGGTGAGGTTGATCGCGTCCACGCCGACGCTCATGGCCTCGGCCAGCTCGATCAGCCGCTCGGGGGCCGCGCCCTTGGGCGGGGCCACCTCGCCGGTGACGACGATCTGGCCGGCGGCGAGGCGGCGCTGAAGATTAGAGTGCATAGTGATTTTTGATTTTCGATTTTTGATTTTCGATTGCAGCAATCTGCAATCTGCAATCGAAAATCAAAAATCAATCGAGGGCCTGCGTCAGGTCGGCGATCAGGTCGACGGTGTCCTCGATGCCGCACGAGTAGCGCACCAGGTTATCACGCATGCCGACCGCTAGGCGCTCTGCGCTGCTCAGCTCGTGGTAGCTCATCAGGGACGGCTGCTCCACCAGGCTCTCGACGCCGCCCAGGCTCGGGGCGATGTAGGGGATACGCATGCGGTCGATGACCCGCGAGGTGGCATCCAGATCACCGTCGACCTCGAAGGAGACGACCCCGCCGAAGCCGCGCATCTGGGCCGTGGCGATAGCGTGATCTGGGTGGCTAGGCAGGCCGGGGTAGTGGACGCGGGCCACGCGCGGGTGGGACTCAAGGAACTGGGCGATGGCCATGCCGCTGGCATTCTGGCGCTCCATGCGCAGGGCGAAAGTCTTCAGCCCGCGCATAAGCAGGTAGGCGCTGTGCGGGTCGCAGATGCCGCCAAGGATGCCCTGGGCCTCGCGCAGGGTGCCGATGATCTCGGGCTTGCCGATGACGACGCCAGCCAGCAAGTCGTTGTGGCCGCCGAGGTACTTGGTGCAACTGTGGGTCACCAAGTCGATGCCGTACTCCATGGGGCGCTGGTTGTAGGGCGTGGCGAAGGTAGCGTCGATCAGCGTCATCACCTGATGCCTGCGACCGATCTCCGCCACCTGCGGCAGATCAAGCACGTGCAGGTAGGGATTGGTAGGCGACTCACTGAGGATCAGGCGGGTCTGCCCAGGACGCACAGCGGCGTCCAGGGCCGTGTAGTCGCCGGTGGGCACCACGGTGTGTTCAACGCCGAGGCGGGCCAGGATGGTGCGGACAAACTGGCGGGTGCGGCGATATCCGTCGTCGGTGAGGATGAGGTGGCCGCCGGAGGGCACCAAGGCCAGGATGGTCGTGGTGATCGCATTCATGCCCGAGGGGCAGAGCAGGGCGGCGTCCTGACCATGCGGCGACTCCAGGGCGGCCAGCTTGGCCTCGGCGGCGCGGATGGTGGGGTTGCCGTAGCGTCCATACTCCTCGCGGGTAACCCGCCCCGCCTGAAAGTCGATCAGGGCGGCGGTGTCGTCAAAGGGGTAGGTGGCGGCAAGGACAATCGGCGTGGTGATCGAGTCGTGGGCACGCTGGCGCGACTCGCCAGCGTGAACGGCGGCCGTGCTCGGACCGTGGTCGGGGGGAGCATGCTCTGCGGGCATAAAAAAACCTCACCGCTCTGGATGAGTGCAGTGCTGCAACAGTTAGTGGTGCGAAAGTATAGCAGGGCCGCCGCCGCCTGTCAACGTGGGCGCACGAGCGGGCCAGGGCATGAGCAACGTCGCCTCCGGCGGGGGTTTGGGGGTGGAAAGCCACCCCCGAACGATCTTTTTTTGTTGGTTTTTGGCGGCTTCGCGGCAAAAAACCAACAAAAAGCGAGGTCTGGGGCGCAGCCCCGAGGACTTTGCTCATGCCCTGAGGGCGGGGGTGAGGTTGCCCCCGCCTGGGTCGGATAGCTTTGCAAAGCTGTTTAATCCACTTTGCGAGAGATTGACATGCACGTGGTTATCAGCTATTATGAGGGCCGTTCGAAATATTCTGCATCAAAATATTTCAAGTCGCATCTCGTGAAATCTGACGCGACCGGTCGCGGGTCACTCAACCAGGGAGGACGGTATGCTGCCCGACCCACACCAGCGTGCGGACTACGTGACCTCAATCAGCGACGTGGTGCGACAGATAGCCTGGCAGAGCCAGAAGCAACTGCTGAAGACGCTGAGCCGCCCCGATATTGGGCTGACGATGCCGCAAATGGTGACGCTGTTCGCCATCCGCGATGCGCAGACATGTCGGATGAGCGAGCTCGCTGATATCACCCAGCAGTCTGCCGGCACCCTGACCGGGATTGTTGATCGGCTGATCGAGGATAACTTGGTGGGCCGCGTGCGCGATGTGGAAGATCGACGGGTGGTGCAGGTCACACTTACGCCCACCGGCGCGGAGCGCGTGACGCGGGTTGAACTGGCCCGCCACGAGGATATGGATCGTATGCTCCAGCACTTCGACATGGGCCAGATCGGTGATCTGAAGCAGCTGTTGAGCCTGCTGCTCTCGGGCCTGCACGAGATACTCAACGGCGATGGGCCGGTACACGTGAAGACGCCCGCGCACTCGGTGATCACACCGCTGCGCCCGGTATAAGCTATGCGCGTTCTGATCACGGGGTCTAGCGGCCAGATCGGTACAAATCTGGCCCTCCGCCTGCTGGCGGAGGGCCACCGTGTGTTTGGCGTCGACCGGCGCGTGAACCCATGGACGAACGACTTCCCCACCCTGCTCCAGGATCTGGCCACGCCGCAGCACGAGTTCTGCGGCGGCATCGGCGGCGCGCCCTACCCGACCTGCGATGTGGTCGTCCATCTCGCGGCGAATGCCAAGGTTCACGAACTGGTCGAGCAGCCGCACCGCGCCCTGGAGAATATCACGCTCAGCTTCAATGTGCTTGAGTACTGCCGGGCCAATCGCCTGCCGCTGATCTTTTCCTCCTCACGCGAGGTCTACGGCGATATCCACCGCTATATCACCGAGGAGACCAGCGCCAACTTTAGCTACACCGAGAGCCCCTACTCCGCCTCGAAGATTGCCGGTGAGGCGCTGATCTATGCGTATGCGCGCTGCTACGGGCTGCGCTACCTGGTCTTCCGCTTCTCGAACGTCTACGGACGCTACGATAACGACATTGAGCGTATGGAGCGGGTCATCCCGCTGTTTATCCGCCGGATTGGGCGCGGTGAGCCGGTGACGGTCTACGGGCGCGAGAAGGTACTCGACTTCACCTATGTGGATGACTGTGTGGACGGGATTGTGCGCGGGATCAACCGGCTGCTGGCGGGCGAGGTGCGCGACCGTACGATCAACCTGGCGTGCGGCGAGGGCAATAGCCTGGTGCATATGGCCGAACTGATCGGCGCGGCCCTCGACCGGACCCCCGAAATCGTCGTCGAGCCGACCAAGCGCCCCGGCGAGGTAAGCTACTATGTGGCAGATATCTCCCTGGCCCGTGACCTGCTCGGCTTTGTGCCGCAGATACCCTTAGCCGAGGGTATCCGCCGCGCGGTGGCCTGGGGGCGGGGCGGGGAAGAGGCCCACTGATGCCACAGAAGCCGAAGCATCCCGCGTGGGCGCGCCGCCCGCGCAGTAGCGCGGCGGCCCAGGTGATGAGCCTGTTTAAGGCATCATCGAGCCTGGTTGCCATGCTCGACCCTGAACAACTCCTGGCCACGCTGGTCAGCCGCGTCGTGGAGGCGCTGCCCGCAGTGCAGGGCGGCACGCTCTGGATCTACGATCTGCGGAGCGGACGGCTGCGGGCCAGCGCCACCGGCGGCCTGCCTCTCGACGGAGCCGCCCGCCGGGTCCTCCTCGCTAGTTCGCTGCGCAGCGGCGAGGGGCTGGTCGGCCAGTCCTTCCAGCGCGGCGAGCCGCAGATCGTCGAGACGCGGCTCGGCTACCGCGACGCCGTCGGCCCGCTGCCCCCCACCAGTGCGGCGATCATCCAACAGATCAGCGCGCAGTTGCCGCGCCGCCTCGTTTGCGCCTGCGTCCCGCTGCGCGTGGGAACCGAGATCATTGGCGTCCTGGAGCTGTTTACCCTGGGTGACCCGGCCAACCGCCCGATTGAGATCAGTGACCTGCCGGTGCTCCAGACGTTCGCCAACCTAGCCGCGTCGGCGATCAAAAACGCCCAGCTCTACGACGAGGCCCAGCGCAGCGAGCGCCGCCTGAAAGCCTTCGACGCGGTGGTCACGGCGATTAGCACGGCGGCAGACCTGACCGACCTCGTGCGCAGCATCCTCGACGTGGTACTCGGCCTGGTGCCCGGTGCCACTGGTGCCCTGCTGCTGCTCGACCCGGCCCACGACCGGCTGGATCTCGGGGCGCAGCAGGGGCTCACGCGGGCCTGCGCCAACGCCCTGCACGGCGTGCCGGTGACGGAGTCGCCCTGCGAGGAGGTAGTGCGCTTCGGCCAGCCCATGCTGCGGTCGCTGCTGGAGGAGCGCGGCGAGGGCGCCTTCCTGGCCGAGGATCTCGCCGGCTGTGCCTACTTCCCCCTGCTGGCCGGCGGCACGGTGGCCGGCGTCCTGGCGCTCTATGGCGACGCAAACCTGCCCGCGCGCGCCGACCGCGAGATGCTGCTGCCGATCTGTAACCAGGTCGGCTTCGCCGTGGCCAATGTGCGGCTCTACGCCGACAGCACCAGCGAGCGCCGCAAGCTGAACACGGTGGTCACTTCGATTGCCGAGGGCGTGGTGCTCTGCGACGGGCGCGGTCGCCTGACCCTGGCCAACGAGGCCGCCCTGGCCCTGCTGCGCCTCGACTCACTACCCTTCGAGCAGCGTCTGGCCGAGATGCCCGACTTCTACCGTATGCGCGACCTCGACGGGCAGCGGCTCACCCTCGACCAGCTACCCTTCGCCCGTGCCCTGGTCGGCGAGATCTTCCAGGGCTACCGGCTGATCCTGAGCGGCTCCAGCGGTGACGAGACGGTGATGAGCTTTAGCGGCGCGCCCGCCCGCGCCGACGATGGCACGATTGAGGGGGCCGTGGTGGTCTTCCGCGATGTCACCGCCAGCCAGAAGCTTGAGCGCGCCAAGGATGAGTTTCTGGCGGTGGCCGCCCACGAGCTGCGCAGCCCGCTGGCGGCCGTGCGCAACTACGCCGACCTGCTGCTGCGCCGCGAGCAGCAGCGCAGCCAGGCCGACTCACGCGATGTGCGCGGCCTGACCATCCTGACCCAGCAGGTCTCGCATATGCTGCGTATGGTCGACAACCTGCTGGATGTGTCGCGCATCGACGCGGGCCAGCTCGACCTACAGATCCAGCCGGTGAACCTGGTGGCCCTGGCCACGCAGGTGATCGACCAGCAACGCCTAGCGGCCGGCATGCGCGATCTGTTGCTTGAGAGCGCCGGAGATGAGCTGATCGTCCACTGCGACTCGCTGCGCATCCACCAGGTAATGACCAACCTGATCGGCAACGCGATCAAGTATAGCCCGGACGCTGGCCGGGTGACGGTGCGCCTGCGCGTGGCCGCGAGCGACGAGCGGCGCGGGTTTGGCGATTATCTGATGGGCGATGACGCGATGCCGAGCGGCGGGGCACCGGCGGCGGTGGTCGCCGTCACCGATGAGGGCAACGGGATCTCGCTCGAGCAGCAGGTGAAGCTCTTCCAGCGATTCTATCGCGTGCGCAGCCACCGCGCCGAGGGGCTTGGCCTGGGGCTCTACCTGAGCCGCCAGTTTATGCAGATGCACCGAGGCACGATCTGGGTGGAGAGCGTCGAAGGTGCCGGCAGCACCTTCTCGTTCGCCTTGCCGATGACGACGGGGATGGCGTAGGGGCGAAGCATTCGCCCAGTCG
>CAISPW010000124.1 GCA_903887465.1 uncultured Oscillochloris sp.
CCTCAGACGAACGCACGATGGTGAACATGCAATCCCAAACGCCTATGGCAATGGGATCGGGGGTGTGGTAGTCCACCCCGTAGGGATTGCCCCTGCGAACTGAGTACCTTGCGATAAAACGCTAGGAAAAAGTGTACTATTATCTCTCTGGCCCCGCGACCGATCAATGAGAGGTTTTGGAACGATGCAGCTCTCGAAGTGGCGCTACTATGCGCGCGCGATCCCGCTGATGCTGCGGGGGATCAGCAACTGGACAAGCATCCCCCCGGCGCTGGCCACGGGGCGGGGTCGAGTGCTGCGCCTGGGTGACTTGGTCTTCTGCTACCGCGACGCGATGGATGTCTGGACGATTAAGGAGACCTGCCTGGACGACCACTACCGCCTGGCCGCGCGGCGCGTCCGCGCTGGCGGCGTGGTGATCGACATCGGGGCGGGCCTGGGCGACTTTGCCATCGCGGCGGCGCGGCGGCACCCGCAGGCGCGTGTGCTGGCCTTTGAGCCGTTCCCGGCGTCGGCGGATCTCTGCCGGCGCAATGTGCGGCTGAACCACCTCGCGAATGTTCAGGTGATCGAGGCCGCCGTGGGCCGGGGCGGCGGGGCAATCGACCTCGATATTAGCTCTCCGGAGTCAGTACAATACAGTACTGTGAGCGGGGCGGCCGGGCAGAGTACGCTGCGGGTGCAGACGCAGAGCCTAGCTGAGGTCTTTGCGGAGTACGCGGTTGCGCGCTGCGATCTGCTGAAGCTCGACTGCGAGGGCGCGGAGTTTGAGATCCTGCTGGCGCTGGATCGGGCCATCCTCGACCGGATCGACAGCATCAGCCTGGAGTACCACGACGGCGTGACGGCGGCGGGCCACCGCGAGCTTGAGGCCGGTCTGACGGGCGCGGGGTTTGTGGTGACCCGTGTGGCCAACCCCGTCCACGCGAACCTGGGGTATCTTCACGCCGACCGCATTACATAAAGGAGAAGGTTTGGGCGGCGATGTTCGCCCAAACCCTTCTCATCGCACTATCGTATAAGCGGAGAGCTTGGGCGGGCGTGGCGCTGCCAAACTCTCCCCACCGTACTTAATCGAGATTATTTATCAGTGCAGGCACAACGAACGCTAAGCCGCCGACATCTCGCGTGGGTCTTCAAGGGTGCCTTCATCCTGCTCTTCATCTACTTTCTGACGCGCGCCAACCTTCACACGATTCTGGTGAGCCTGATCGCGGCGGCCCCGTGGCCGCTCATCCTGTCGCTGCTGATCTTGCCGCCCTTCGTCTGGGCCAAGTCGGTGCGCTGGGGCGTGATCCTGCGCGGCATGGGCGTGCGCCCGCCGTCGGACTGGCGTCTGAGCATCTATTACACGATTGGCCTGTTTTTGGGCGGGGTGACGCCCGGCCAGTTCGGCGACATCGCCAAGGGCTGGTACCTGCAGGCCGACGATGTGCCGCTCCAGACGGCGATGACCAGCGTGGTGGTGGACCGGGTCTGCGACATGCTGATTATGGCCCTGCTGGGCATAGCCGCCCTGACCGACTATGTGGGCCTGGTCTCGCGTGAGCTGCTGCTGGGCGCGCAGGTGGGCACCGTGGCGTTGGCGCTTGGCTCGGGGCTGCTGATCTCGGGGCGCTTCCGGCATTGGCTGGCCCAGATCGCTGACCGTGGCCCGCTGCGGCGGCTGCGCGTCGGGCGGCTGCTCGACTTCCAGTTCTCGCTGATCAGCGGCGCGCTGCCGCAACTGCTGGCCTACACGCTGCTGTCGATCGGGCTGAACCTACTGCGCGGCTGGCTGCTGTTTGTAGCCCTGGGACTCAACATCCCGCTCTTCTCGGTGTTCGCGGTGATCACCCTGATCGCGATCTTCCAGGTGCTGCCGGTGAGCATCGCAGGCTTCGGGGTGCGCGAGGCCCTGCTGGTGATCACGCTCCAGCACTACAACTACCCGATCGAGAGTGCGCTCTCGCTCTCGCTGCTGCTGCTATTGCTGAACATCCAGCAGATCGTCGTCGGCTTCCTTGTCTCGCTCTTCTTTCCCGTCAGGGCGGAGAAATAGTACATGTACACCACGGACACCCCCGACTTTCTGCGGGCCTACCTCCAGGAGCTGCCGCTGCACCGGGCGATTGTGCGGGCCATGGAGGCCCGGCTCTATCGTATGTACGCCGGTCATCTGCGTGAACCCATCCTCGACGTCGGCTCGGGCGACGGATCCTTCGCCCAGGTGGTGCTGCCGCGCGCCGAGATCTACGGGATCGACCCGCTGCGCGCCGACACGCGCGAGGCGATCACGCGCCAGGCATATACGGGCCTGAGCGTGGCCAGCGGCGCGGCCATCCCCTTCCGCGACGGGGCTTTCTCCAGTGTGATCTGCAACTGCGTGCTGGAGCATGTGGTGCCTCTACGCGAGACGCTCGCCGAGATCAGCCGGGTCACCTCACGCGGGGGCGTGTTTATCGCCACCGTGGTGACGGATCGCTTCTCGCAGAGCCTGCTCGGCCACCAGATCTTGCGCAGCGTGGGTCTGCCCGGCACACTCTATAGCGACTGGCTGAACCGCAAGGCCAACCACCATAACCTGCTCTCGCGGGAGGGCTGGGCGGCGGCGATGAGCCGGGCGGGCTTCGATGTGGTCGAGCAGGTGCCCTACCTGGGCGGGCGCACCATGCAGATCTTTGACTTCGGCCACTACTGGGCGCTGCCGAACTTGGCAACCCACCGGCTGACCGGGCGCTGGCATCTGTCCGACACGCTCAACAGCAACCGGGTCTGGGAGCGGGCGCTGCGCACGGCCTACGATCTGGCCGTAGATGAGACCGGCACCTGCCTCTTCATGCTCTGCCGGAAGCGGTAGTTTTTATGGGTGCGGGCGGCTATGCCACCCGCGCTCATGTTAGAGGGTGAGGTGTTGTGGAGAGCCAAGCGTCCTCCGCCCACGCACGTGGGCCTCGTCGCCCGATGACGGTCTGGGCCATCCTGATCGGCATCCTGCTGGTTGGGGCCTACCTTCGCACCCTCAGCCTGACGAACTGGGATGATGGCACGGGCCAGCACCCCGACGAGCGCTACTTTACGGATGTCGCTACGAATGTGCGCCTGCCCGCAAGCCTGGGCGAGCTGTATGACTCGGCGCGCTCGCCGCTCAACCCGCGCAGCTACGTCCAGTACCCGATGTTCGTCTACGGGCCGTTCCCGATCTACGCGACCCGCATGGTGGCGGCGCTGCTGACGCCGAACGCCGCGCTGCCGGAGCGGGTGCTGAGCATCACTGGGCCGCCGCATATGGGGGCCGACCCGACTGCGCCCGGCGAGGTGCGTACCGCCTTCGGCCCGCCGGTGGCCAACCCCGAGCGGGCGCTGCCGAAGATCGAGCGGCTGATCACATTTTTCAACCCCGACGGCGTGAACCTGACCAGCTACGGCGAGATCGTCAAGGTCGGACGCGCACTGGCGATGCTGTTTGACCTCGGCTCGGTTCTGATGGTTTTTCTGATCGCCCGGCGGCTCTTCGATGCGCGGGTGGGCCTGCTGGCGGCGGCGTTCTCGGCCCTGGCCGTGATGCAGATCCAGCAGAGCCATTTCTTTGTTGACCCGATTTTCTCAACCTTCTTCGCCCTGCTGGCGCTCTACTGGGCGGTGCGGGCGGCGCAGGGCGGCGGGGCGCTGAGCTACGCGGCCCTGGGCGTGAGCATCGGCGCGGCGATGTCAAACCGGATCACCCTGGCGACCCTGGGGCTGGTCGCTGTCGTCGCCGCGATTCTCGCGGCCATGCACCACGTCCGCAACGCAACCAGCAACGCGCAACCGGCAAATCTCCGCATCCTCGACCGCTTCCTAACCCGTGAACTGCCGCTGCTGATGCTGGCAGGCGCACTGACCCTGGGAGCCTTCCGAGTCATGTCACCCGACTCGTTCAGCGGCTCGCTGCCGGACTCGCCGGAGGTGAAGGGCGCACGCATCCTTGATATCGGCATGCTCCAGGGCCGGGGCTTCTTTGACTTCCGGCCTGAGCCACGCTTCATCGCCAACCTGGGCACGGTGCGCAGCCTCGTGAGTGGCGAAACCGACTTCCCGCCGGGACAGCAGTGGGTGGGCCGACCGGAGTACACGTTCCCCTGGGCGAACATGGTGGTCTGGGGGATGGGGCCGGCCCTGGGTATCACGGCGTGGGCGGGCTGGCTGCTGTTTGGGGCGATCATGGTCTGGCGGGGTGTAAGGCCGAAGCAGCTTGCACCTAAGGCTGTCGCGACAGAAACACGGCCTCAGACGGCGCAAGATGCGTTGGCCTTACCAGCGGCCACATGGATCTTGTGGGTCTGGGTAGGCTTCTACTTCGGCTGGCAGGGCGCGCAGTTCGCGATCACGATGCGCTACCTGCTGCCGATCTACGGGGCGCTGATCATTTTTGCGGCATGGCTGCTGATGCGGCTGTGGGATTGGGGAACCGCGAACAGGGGCCGGGGCATAGGGGACAGGCGGCTCAGAAATCGGCTCATCGCCCTTGTCAGTTGGGTGCCGGTGGCGGTGCTGCTGCTGACGCTCGGTTGGGCCTACGCCTTCTCGCGGATCTACGCGCAGCCGCACTCGCGGGTGATCGCGGCGCGCTGGCTGGCCGACCACGCCACGCCGGGCGCGCAGGTGATCACGGAGATCTGGGACGACCCGCTGCCGCTTCAGGCGACGGCAGTGAGTTGGGGCACGACCTACTTTGGGATCAGTTCGCCGCCCTACGCCGAGGATGACATCCAGAAGTATGTCGGGGCGTATGACCAGGACGGCAAATTTAATGCGGGCATGCTCGATCAGCTCGATCAGGCCGACTATATCACCCTAACCAGCAACCGGATCTACGCGAGTACGGCCCGCCTGCGCATGCGCTACCCGGCGCTGATGAACTACTACGCCAGCATTTTTAACGGCGACCTGGGCTTCAAGTTGGTGGCCGAGGTGACCTCGTACCCAAATATCCTGGGCGTGCAGATCCCCGACCAGAGCGCCGAGGAGGCGTTCAGCGTCTACGACCACCCACGGGTGCTGATCTTCCAGAAGACGCCGGCCTACTCGCGGCAGCGCGCCGAGGATCTGATCACGGCGCAGATAAGCTGGGACGAGGTGTACAAGTCGCCGCTGAATGTGGCCGACCGTAACCCGACCGCGCTGCGGCTGACGGCGGGCCAGTGGCCGCGCTACACGGCCGGCGGCACCTGGGCCAGCCTCTACCCCGGCGGAATCGTGGCCGCGCTGGCCCCGCTGTCGTGGCTGCTGGTGCTGGAACTGCTGGGCCTGGCCGCTTTCGCGCTGCTCTTCTGGCTGCTGCCGGGTCTGCCCGACCGTGGCTTCAGCCTGGCGAAGATCCTCGGCCTGCTGACAGTGGCCTACCTGGCATGGCTACTGGGCAGCCTGGGCAACGACACGGGCCTGCCAGGTATGGTCGGCAGCGCGGGCGCGTCCCGTCTGCCGCTGCTGCCGCTGCCCTTCACGCCGGGCACGCTCTGGCTCTGCGCCGCGCCCCTGCTGGTCGGCGGGGCCTTCGCGGCCTGGCGCGTGCGCGCCGACCTGCGGGACTTCTGGCGGGCGCGGCGGGCGGCCCTGCTTAGCGCCGAGGCGGTATTCCTGGGCTTCCTGCTGCTTGGCCTGCTGCTGCGCTGGCTCAACCCGGATCTCTGGCACCCGGCGCGTGGTGGCGAGAAGCCGATGGATCTGGCCTACCTCAACGCGGTGCTGAAGAGCGCGGCCTTCCCGCCCTACGACCCCTGGCACGCCGGGGGCTACATCAACTACTACTATGTCGGCTTCGTGATCGTCGGCGCGCTCATCCACCTCAGCGGCGTGACGCCCAGCGTGGGCTATAACCTGGCGGTGGCTACGCTCTTCGGCCTGACGGCGCTGGGCGCGTGGGGGGCGGTGTATAACCTGCTGGGGACGGGGGATCGGAGTCAGGCAACAGGCAACCGTGGGCGTAGCGAGCGCCGCGCCCTGATCTCCGCCGCCATGGCCCCCGTGCTGCTGCTGCTGCTGGGCAACCTGGCCCAGGCGATTTGGTTTATCAACGGGTATGCCGCCGCGCAGCTGAGTCGGCCCGAGTGGGCCTTCTGGGACGCCACGCGGATCGTGGCGGGCACGGTGAACGAGTTCCCGTTCTTCACCTTCCTCTTCGCCGACCTGCACGCGCATATGATCGTGATGCCCCTGAGTCTGGCGCTGCTGGGGCTGGGGGTGGCGTGGGTCCGGGGATGGGAGATCGGGGCGAGGGGCTGGGGATTCTGGCGAAGCGTTGGGCTACTGACGATCATGGGCCTGCTGGCCGGGGCGATCCGCACGACGAATACCTGGGACTACCCGACGTTTGTGGGTTTGACGGCGATCACGCTGGCCTGGGCGACCTACCGATCCCGGCGCACCGCAGGCAGATCGCTGCTCAGATCGGCGATTGCCGGTTGCCTGCTGCCGCTTGCCTTCATCCTGATCGGCAACCTGCTCTTCGCCCCGTTCACCGCCAGCTTCGCCACCGAGTCCTCGGGCGTAGAACTGCTCAAGGACGGCGGGGTGCCGGGGTTCCTGGGGGCGATCCTGCAAGCCCAGCGTACCTCGCTCTGGGAGGTACTCCAGCTCTACGGGCTGTGGCTGTTTGTGGCGGCGGCGGCCGGGCTGCTGCTGGTGCGGCGTCTGGCGGGGCCGCTGGTGGCGGGAGGAATGGCGCTGGCCCTGGCCCTGCTGGCCCTCGCCGGTACCCTGCGCGGCTGGCCCGCGCTGATGCTGACCCTGCCGATGCTCGGCGTGGGCCTGTGGTTGCTCTGGCAGACGCGGCGCCTGCCGACGCTCGCGCAGTTGCCGATCCTCTGGGCGCTGGCGGCGCTCGGCCTGCTCGCACTGGTCGATCTGGTGGTGGTGAAGGGTGACGTGGGCCGCATGAACACCGTGTTCAAGTTCGGCCTGCACGCCTGGGCGCTGTTCGCCCTGAGTGCGGCGGTGGCGATTCCACGGGTGTGGGATTCAAACCCGCATCCCCGCCTCGCTTCGCTCGGCTCCCTCTCTCCCGGAGGGAGAGGGGGCTGGGGGGTGAGGGCGATCTGGCTGCTGAGAGTCCCCCTGCTCCTGCTCATCGCCGCTGCCCTGGTCTATCCGCTCACCGCGACGCCGGCGCGGCTGGCCGACCGCTGGAACCCCAGCGCGCCGCATACCCTGGACGGCGCGGCGTTCATGACCTCGGTCACGGCGGCTCACGATGGCCAGGGTGCCTCGCTGGACGAGGACGCGGCGGCGATCAGTTGGCTCCAGCAGCATGTGCCGGGCACGCCGGTGATCCTGGAGGCGCACCTGCCTTCCTACCAGTGGGCTGGGCGGGTCGCGGCCTTCACCGGCCTGCCCACCATCCTCGGCTGGGAGTGGCATCAGGTCCAGCAGCGCAGCGTGGTGGGCGCTGGCCCGGTGATCGCCGCCCGCCAGCAGACCGTCGCCCGGATCTACAATACGCTCGACCCGCAGCAGGCCATCGCCGACCTGCACCGCTATGCTGTCGAGTACCTGTACGTCGGCGGGCAGGAGCGGGCGACCTATGACGCGGCGGGGTTGGCCAAGTTCGATGGCATGGCCGGGCGTGGCGATCTCCAGGTGGCCTTTACGTACGGGCAGACGGTGATTTACCGGGTGACGCAGCCGGGCCAGCCGCAGATGCTGACCAGCGATGTGCCGCTGGTGCCGCCGACGACCAACACGCCGCCGCCGCTGATGCTGCGCACGCCGGTGAATAAGCTGCCCGCCGTGGGCGGCTACGCCTGGAACGACCTGGCCCGCGATAGCTCCTGGGCGGCGGCGATCTTCTGGCTGCTGGCGATCTACGGCCTGGCCGCCCTGGGCCTGCCGGTGGCCAGCCTGGCCTTCGGGCGTGCGGCCGACGGCGGGGCCGCCTGGGCCAAGATCATCGGCCTGCTGCTGCTGGGCTACGCCGTCTGGCTGCCCACCAGCCTGGGCCTGTGGCGCTATGACGCCTGGGGGCTTGTCGGCGGGCTGATCATTGTGCTGGCGCTCAACGTGGTCATCCTGATCGCGAGGCAGGAGCATGGGGCGGACAGTTCCATGTTCGGATCTCCCTTCCTGCGGCTGTACCTAGGTCTGCGCGCACTAATCTCGTCTCTGCGCACGCGGGCCCGCGCCGTGATCAGCGGCGAGTTGCTCTTCCTGGGCGGGTTTGCGGCCATGGCCCTGGTGCGGGCGATGAACCCCGACTTGTGGCACCCGACGTGGGGCGGCGAGAAGCCGATGGAGTTTGGCTTCCTGAACGCGATCCTGCGCAGCCCGGTGATGCCGCCCTACGACCCGTTCTATAGCGGCGGCTACATCAATTACTACTACTACGGGCTGTACCTGGTCTCGCTGCCGATCAAGATCGCGGGGCTGGCCCCGGCGATGGGCTTCAATCTGGCGGTGGCCACGCTGTTCGGCCTGACGCTGACGGGAGCCTACGCGGTGGTGGCGCGGATCACCGGGCGGGCGCGCTACGGGCTGGCGGGCGCGGCGCTGGTGGGCCTAGCCGGCAACCTCACGGCGATCATCGCCGCAGGCTGGTCGCGTGGGCTGCCTGCCCTGCGCCAGGCCCTGGCCGACGGCGGGCTGGCGGGCCTCGGCGCACGCCTGGGCGACTGGTATATCGGGCCGAGCCGGGTGATCCCGTTCACGATCAACGAGTTCCCCTTCTTCACCTTCCTCTTCGCCGACCTGCACCCGCATATGATCGCCATGCCGATTGCGCTGCTGGCGGTGGGGCTGGCGTATGAATGGACACAGCCGCGCACCACGCACGCGGCTGCGCCCCTACTCATGTTGGCGCTGGGCGCGCTGGCGGTGACAAACTCGTGGGATTTCCCGACCTACGCGCTGCTAGGCGGGCTGGCGATTGTGGGCGCGGCCTGGCGGGCGCGGGTGGGGATTTGGCGACTGGCCGGGGCGGCGGGGCTGGCCCTGCTGGTCGCCCTAGGCGGGCTGGCCCTGTACGCGCCCTTCTTCGACCGCTACTACGCATTTGTGCGCGGGCTCGGCGCGGTGCCGCTCGCCAGCGGCACGTCAATCCCCGACTACCTGCTGGTCTTCGGGGTGCCGCTGGCGCTGCTGGTGCCGACGGTGGGCGGGGCAACCTGGCGTGTGGCGCACGGGCGGGCCTGGCCCGCCGTGGCCCGCTGGGCGCTGGCGGGGGTACTGGCGCTACTCGCCATCGGCGCGGTTGTGGTAGCGGCCCTGGCCCTGCGGGTGGCCCTGGCCGCGCTGCTGCTGCTGGCCGGGGCGGTCATGCTACGCCGAAAGATCGGCCCGGCGGCCTGGTTCACGCTGCTGCTGGCCTGGGTGGCCTGGGCGGTCTCCCTAGGCACCGAGATGATCTACATTCGCGATCACCTGGACGGCAGCGACTGGTATCGCATGAACACGGTGTTCAAGTTTGGTCTCCAGGCATGGCTGCTGCTGGGCCTGGCAGCGGCGGCCAGCCTGCCGACCAGCCTGCGCGCCCTGCGGCGCATCGGCGGCCGGTACGCCCAGGTGGCCGGTATGTCGGTGCTGGCGGGCCTACTGCTCCTGGCCGCCGCCTACCCGCTGTTCGGCACGCCCTCGCGGGTGGCCAACCGCTTCGATGTGCAGACCGGGCCGACCCTGGATGGCCTGGCGTTTATGGGGCAGACCAGCTTCGACTACGACTGCGCCTCCAACGGCGGCTGCGCGCCCGGCGTCGAGCAGGTGACGGTCGACCTGCGCGGCGACGCGGCGGCGATTGGCTGGCTGAACCGCCAGATCAGCGGCACCCCGATCATCGTCCAGTCAGATCTGTGGTTCTACCGATCCTACGGCATCCGCATCGCCGCGAACACCGGCCTGCCCACGGTGGCCAGCGCCCTGCACGAGAACGAGCAGCGCGACCCCTCGCTGACCGGGGTGCGCGATGCGGACGTGGCGAGCTTCTACACCTCGCCGAACATCGACGATGCCCTGCGCTTCCTGGCGAAGTATCAGGTCAACTACATCTACGTGGGCGGGGTGGAGCGCGCCATCTATCCTGCCGAGGGTCTGGCTAAGTTTACGGCTATGGCCATGGAGGGTGGCGGCGGCTACCTGAGCCAGGTCTACGACGCGCAGCAGGTGCAGATCTATCAGGTGCGCGGCGTGCCGCAGAGCTACGCGATCCCACAGGCGGTGAGCCCGCCCGCCGCTGACCCGGCCCACCCCGATCTGCCGCCCGGCGCGATCAGCGCCGACCTGCAGGCTCTTGAGCAGATCGTGGCGACCAACCCGGCCGACGGCCCCAGCGCCTTTGGCCTGGCCGACCGCTACCGGGCCATGGGTCGCCTCGACGACGCCGTGCGCGTCCTGGCCCCGGCCGCACGGGCGAACCCCAGCGACATCGGGCTGCACCACCTGCTCGGCGATATCCTGTCGGACGCTGGGCGCGATGATGAGGCCGAGCAGGCATATCTCGCTGCGGCAAAAGCCAACCCGAGCGCCGGGAACTGGAACAAGCTCGGCGCGGCCCTGCTGACGTGGGGCCGGCTGGATAAAGCCGAGATCGCCCTGGATCAGGCGCTGTCCGCCGACCCGAACCTGCCCGACCCGCACTATCACCTGGGTCGGCTCTTCGCCCAGCGCCGCGAGCGCGAGCGGGCCGTGGCCGAGCTTCAGGAATATCTGCGGCTCGCGCCTACGGGTCAGTGGGCGGCTGACGCATCCAGAATCCTGAAGGATCTTGCGCCGTAAGGAATGTTGCCCAAAATAGGCGCATCTATTTGGTTGAAGCGTATGATCTGGGCATTTTGATCTTGAGGGGCGCAGCAGGGCCAAGCGACTGCAGCCGGGTGCTGACCATCATCGCCAGCGCCATCCACCGCACGCAGGATTGGGCCTTGACGTGAATCTCATCAGCGTGTACCTGCACCAGTTCGCGTGGTTGCACCACCTCGGCATGATGCACGGCTTCCGTATGCGCTCCGCTGGCTTCGACCCATTCCCGCACGGTCTGCGCCTGGAGGTCAAAGGCTACCTCAATTGCCGGAATCGGACAGCCATGATTGACCAGGATCACGACGCGGGTAATCGTCTCCTTGTCGGTGCGCCGTCGATAGAAGACCGTCCCCGCTCGTGCGCGGAAGGCTTTCTTGCAGACCGTGTACCAGTAGCGTTGGCGTTTCTGGCTATGGATGGTGATATTCCCTTCGCCGTCCAGCGCATCTGGCCGCCTGGAAGGCGGTGCTACGTTCACTGCAAACTGTGAAGCTGGATTGAACCATGCCCTAATCCAAAAGCGTGCGCGCTAGCGCGATCCAAGTGCGACCGATTGCAGCTTCACCGTTTGGTGCGAAGGCGAAGCGCCTCCCTCTGAGACCTTGTCTTTGCAGTACAATGGCGGCGGTCGCCCGCGTGCGATGGACGGTCGTGGGCGAAGGGAGCCTATGCTCCGCTGATGGAGGAATGCCATGTGCCTTGGAGTGCCCGGAGAGATCATTGAAATCACCCCCAGCCCGCTCGGCATGACGATGGGTAAGGCCAGCTTTGGCGGTATCATCAAGGAGATCTGCCTCGCCTACACCCCCGAGGTGCAGGTCGGCGACTATGTGATCGTCCATGTGGGATTCGCCATCAGCACGGTGGACGAGGAGGAGGCCCAGAAGACCTTCGCCTACCTCAGGGAGTTGGGTGAACTCGCCGAGTTGCAGATCACGCAGCCGGACCAGCGGTGATGAGGCGGGGATGTGCGCGTCATCGCCGCGTCGCCGCATCGCAGGACGGTCAAGCTGAAATGCCCGATTCTGAAATCTTGTCTTTGTCGAAATCGCGCCGCAGGCTGCCCAGCCTGCTACCACCGACGCATCTCCCCAGGGCGGGTGCAACAGCGCCTCTGGTGAGGTTTTGTGGGGTGAATGTGTCACCCCCGAGGGATCTTTTTTTGTTAATTTTTGGTGGCTTTGCCGCCAAAAACCCACAAAAAGCACGCTCTGGGGCGCAGTTCCAGCAATTTTGCAACCGCCCTGCGCCGCTCCCGTATCAAGCAGATCTGAGCGCCTGCCTTATGGTACAATCGGTGCCATCCCTGCCGCGACGACGCAGCATCGTATGAAGGAGCGCCTGTGAGCACCAGGAAGATTGGCGTGATCGTCGGCCGCGAGTGGTCGTGGCCGCCCGCGTTCATCGAAGAGGTCAACCGCCGCGACGCCGGGGTCAGCGCCGAATTCGTCAAACTGGGCGGCACCCACATGGCGGAGGTGTCCAGCTACGACGTAATCATCGACCGTATTAGCCACGAGATCCCCTACTATCGCACCTACCTAAAGACGGCGGCGCTCTCTGGCACGCGGGTGATCAATAACCCTTTCTGGTGGAGCGCCGACGATAAGTTCTTTGGCGCGAGCCTCTGCGTAAAGCTCGGCATCGCCCACCCCAAGACGGTCGCCCTGCCCTCGCACTCCTACGTCGAGGGCGTGGTCGAGGAGTCGCTGCGCAACCTGCGCTACCCCATCCCCTGGAAGGAACATGTGGAATACGTCGGCAGCTTCCCGGCGATCCTCAAGCCCGCCTGGGGCGGCGGATTCAAGCAAGTCTATAAGGTCAACAACTTCGAGGAGCTGTGGCGCGCCTACAACGAGACCGGCACCGAGTGCATGATGCTCCAGGAGTATATCGCCTGGGAGAAATACGTCCGCTGCATTGTGATCGGCCAGGAGCAGATCATGACCATTAAGTTCGACGCCAATGCCCCCTGGCCCAACCGCTACTTTCGCGACGACCACTACCTCACCGAGGAGGAGAGTCGCCTCGTGATGGCCGACGCCCTGAAGATCAACCGCGCCCTCGGCTACGATATGAACACGGTGGAGTTTGCCCTGAAGGACGGCGTGCCCTACGCGATTGACTTCACCAACCCCGCCCCCGACTTCGATGTGAACTCGCTTACTCCACACTACTTCGACTGGGTGGTGAAGGCGATGGCCGACTTCACAATCAGCTTGGCCCTGAAGGGTCGCACTACGCCCACAGAGTATGCCTGGGGCCACCTCATCGGCGGGGCCGTTGCCCCCGTCGCCGCCGAGCAACCCGCCGCCGCCAAGCCGAAGGCCGCCCTCAAACCCGGCACCGGCGACGACCTGACCCTGATCAACGGCATCGGCCCGGTCTACGCTAGGCGTCTGGAGGATGTCGGCATCACGAACTTCGTCCAGCTCGCTGCGGCTGGCCCCGACCGGGTGCGCGAGGCCATCGGTGCCACGCGCCTGCCGATCGACGCCGAGGCGTGGGTGGCCGAGGCTGTCGAGCGGAGTAAATAGCGCTTGACCGGCGGCGGCCCAGTACACGGTCATCGCCGGGGGCGGCAGCACGGGACCGGTGGTTGTGATCGGCGAGCGCTGTTGTCGCTCCGGTTGATCATAATGTGCGCCGTATTCGGTATCGTATTCGGTATCGTATTCGTTTTTACCCTGCGCTACCCTGCCCCACAGACCATCGACGTGGGCGCGCCGGGCGACGCCTACTTCCTGGCCAACTTCTACCCCGCCGAGTCCGACGGCGGGGCCAGCGCCCGCTGGAGCGCGCCCGGTGCCCGCCTGCTGCTGCCTGCATCCGCCCAGGGGCCGCTGGCCCTGGACATGCGCCTGCACGGCGCGCCCTTCGCCTCACCCGAGGATCTGCGGCTCGGCCTGGTGCGTTCAGGCCGGGCCGCCGGAGCGTTTGGGACAAAGACCGGGTGGAGGATCTACCGGCTGCTCCTGCCCCCCGGCGGCACGGATGGGCCTATCGGTGGCCAAGCAGCCCTGGATCTGGTCATTCCCACCGTCTCCCCCGGCCCCGCCGACCCACGGCCCCTCGGCATCGTCCTCGACCGCGTGGAGGTGCGCGCCCTCGGCCCGATGCCCCTTGGCCCGGTGCTGGAACGGGCGCTGCTGCTCGCCTGGGCGCTGGGGGTGATGACCCTTATGGCGGGAATGTTGGGGCGGAGCAATCGCAGAATGTTGGGGCGGAGCAGGCGCAGCAGAGATGGCTGCACGCGGCCATCTCTGCTGCGCCTGCTCCGCCCCTACGGGGTGGGAATGGCAATGGCCTTGTGGGCCTGGCGCGACCCCGGCGGCTTCGCCTGGGCCATGCCGAACCCGCCGGGGTGGCTGCTGCTCGCGGGGACGCTGCTGGTTGCGGTGTTGGGGCGCAGGGGGATCCGTGCCGCCATGCGTCGTGCGCGGCATATGGCGCGGCCCCTCCTGTGCCCCTATGCGGCGGGGGCGATGGCCCTGGGGGCCGGACACTTGGCCATGCTGCTGCCGCTGCCCTGGCGCGGGCTGGGCGCGCTGGTCGTTATGGGGCTGCCGGGCTGGCTGGCCGCCCGCGCACTCTTCCCCGACGCGGGCGACCCGCTGGCGCGGGCGTTCCTGGGCCTATGCGGTGCCCTCGCCGTGGCCCCGCTGCTCACCCTGGCCCTACACGCTATCCCCGGCCCGCTGCCGCCATGGCTGCTGCTCATGGTCGCCGATCTGCTCAGCGCCGCGCTGATCTGGCGGCTGGCGCGTTCACGGGGGGCTGAGGAGGGGCCACCAACCCCTCCTCAGAGTCTCCTGTTGATTACCCTTGTGGCCATCGGCATAACGCTCCGCCTCACCCTGCTCGGCGGAGCGGAGTTCCAGGGCGACGAGGCGCGGGCGCTGCTGCTGGCCGTCGGAGTGGCCCAGGGCGACGACGGCATCCTGCTGACCCACACCAAAGGGCCGGTCGAGGCGCTGCTGCCCGCCGGTCCACTCATTCTGACCGGCTCCGGTACCGAGTGGGTGGCCCGCCTGCCCTTCGCCCTGGCCGGGGCCGGGCTGCTGCTGGGGGTTGTGGCGATTGCGCGGGCGATGTGGCCGGACGCCCCACGCCGCAACACCATGATCGCCGCCGTAGCGGTGGCCCTGCTCGCCACTGACGGTTTCGCCCTCGGCTTCTCCCGCATCGTCCAGTACCAGAGCATCGTTCTGCTGATGTCGGCGGGGGCGTTCTGGTGCTGCTGGCGCTTCTACGCGGGTGCAGAGCGTCCGGCGCGCTATCTGGTGGCGGCGGCGATACTGCTAGCGGTGGGGCTGCTGGCCCACTACGACGCGGCGATGGTGGCACCGGCCCTGGCCTGGCTGGTGCTGGCCGGGGGGCGGCGGCGCGGCTGGCGCAGGCGCGAGTGGCTGCGGGGCCTGGGCGCGCCGGCCCTGGTGGGCGGGGCGCTCCTCGCCAGCTTCTACATCCCCTACGTCACCAGCACGAGCTTCGGGACGACGGCCGCGTACCTGGCCGGGCGGGCGGGCCAGGGCGGCACCAGCGGGCCACCCTTCAACAACCTGCCGCTCTATCTGCGCATCATCTCCTTCTACAACCCGCCGCCCCTGGTGCCGATTCTGGCCGTGGCCCTCGCGGTCGGCCTCTGCCTGCTACCCCTCGCGTCGGGGGGCGCAGGTGCCCTGGCGATCTGGTTCGGTGTACCCTTCGCCGCCGAGGCATTCCTGATCGCCGAGCCGCGCACCCACTTCTACAGCGCGCATCCCGCCGCCGCGTTGATCATCGGCTGCGCTATCGCCATCATCCTGCCGAGGAACATCTCGCGCCGGTGGTTGGGCGTTGGGCGCTGGGCATCGGGCGTCCTCGGCACGCTCTGGCTCGCCGCGAGCCTGGGCTACGCCCAGTTGCTCTACCTGCGCCAGTTCCCCGAATACCAGCGCACATTCCCGGCGGCCCGGCCCGCCATCCTGCACGCCAGCTACGGCGAGCAACTGCCCGAGGCCGGCTACTTCGGCTTCCCGCACAGCGACGGCTGGAAGGCCGCCGCCGAACTCTACCGCGCCGGCGTGATCGCGGGCAGCTACGACACCAACCAGAACCGTTGGCTGGCCGGCTGGTATATGCGGAGCGCGCCGCGCTGTGCCAAGAAGCCCGACTATTATTTGATCGCCGAGGCCGAGGCATCCCGCTACTTCCCGCCGGGCTACCACCTGCTCGGCGAGATCACCATCGGCCCAGTCCGCGCCCTGGCAATCTACCGCCGTGCGCCGGTTGCCGGGCCACCCCAGATCTTCTCCGGCGAGGAACTGGCCGCCGCCTTCGACGCGCGCCCGGTCGAGCCGTTCCCAGCGCCCGAGATCCTCGCCGACGCGCCTCGCACCGCGTGCGGACGCTAAAGGAGGGGTGCCGGTGGGGCAATCCCCCGCCGACACCCCTCCCTTAATGCGTTGAGCGACTCACTTGGGCTGACGATACCCCTGGCGTCGCCGCCAGTCCTCGGCCAACATCGCGTAGCCGGCCATATCGACGAGGCGACCCTGGTTGACCCAACTCTGGCGGCGTACGCCCTCGAAGCTGAAGCCCAGCCGCTCGGCCAGCGCACACGAGCGGGCGTTATCAACCTCGGCCTGGAGCGCCACCCGGTTGATCTGTAGGTCGTCGAAGGCCAGGCAGAGCATCGCACGCACGCCACGGCTCATCAGGCCATGCCCGGTGGCGCGCTCGCCAAGCCAGTAGCCAATCTCGGTGGAGCGCGGCGGGCGCTCAAGCGGGAAGAAGAGGATGCCGCCGACCATCTCGTCGTCCTGCCAAAGCCCCACCCATGGCAGGCCATCCTCGGCGTAGCGCGCGATGCCGCGCCGGATAAACATCTGCGCGTCTTCCAGCGTTGTGATCGTGTGGGCCCACTCAAGCCAAGGGCCAAGGTAGGCGCGGTTCGCCGCCACAAACGCCAGGAACGCTGCGGCGTGGCGCAGCTCTAACATCCTCAGCTCGGCACCATCGCTGAGATCCCACCGAAACATGCGCTCCCTCCCCTCCGCTTGAGATGTACTCATCCCGCCAAACTAGCGGTCATCGCCGCTGACAGTTGGTCGCGCACATGAACAACCGTGCGTCCACGACATGGCAACACCTGCGGGTGATCCTCCACCCGGCCACAGAACCCGCTGCCCATCTCCCAGATGAACAGGCGATACTCCACGTCGGCGACACGGACTTGATAGATGCGGCCCTTGCGCACAACCGCACGCTTTGTCTGCTCAGCCATGGGCAGCCTCCCTCTCCTCAGCGACGCCAGTGGCGTCGTGATCATCGCTGCGGCCCACCCAGAAGTGATGCGGCTGCACGGTGCGCTCGCTGCGCACCTCTACCTCTACGCCTTTAAGCTCGGCTGAATCCGCCACATTAATCAGGACAAGATTCCCGGCTACGCTAAATCGCTTACTGTACGCGGCGAGGGCATTCTGGATCTTCTCAACAACGGATCGCCGCGTATCTTCATCATACCAGACCAAAAACAACATCGAGGCGCTCCTCAAACCCCTCAGATCAGCGGCAGCTTCGCGTCTAGGCAACGCTGGCGGAGCGCGCTATCTTCAGTTTGTATTGGCAGGCCGCCGGCCCGCTGCGCCTGTCGGATCACCTGCTCTAACGACGGTGTGTAGCTGCGGCGGCTGACTCCGCCGTCGGTATACGCGACACAGTAGCGACCATCGGGCAAGAGTGTAACCGCCAAGTAGGCGCGGTTAGGCGTAGGGCTGTCTGCGGTAGTGTTTTGTGCTTGGGTCATGCGACACCTCTGCTTGGTCTGTCCACATACACGAGAGCGAGACAGAAAACGGACGTGGCTCGGTTCGGACGCCTGAACTCAAGCGGCTCCAGGCCGTCGGGACGGCTAAGACGAGCAAAGCATCCGAGGAGGATCACGCGGGGCAACGGTGAACATGGCTGCATCCTGGGGTTGATCCTAGCATAGCATACATCCCGTCGCTCGGATAGTGACAAAACCGCGTTGATCCGTGCTATACTGTGCGTATCGCCCACTTGCCCCGCCAGATGTGCCGCTTCGGCGCACCCCTCGCTTGGCCTACCTTACCTAACCTCTGTGCGCCATGGGCCGCGTATCACTACAATAAGATAAGGTCTCAGAAGGATACGTTTAGCGTGACAATCCTACGAGGATACGTGGGATGATGCGGCGATGCAAGCACGACCGCGCCTCCTCACCCAGACGGTCACGCGGGTTTGAACCGTGTTTAAAAGGATCGTATGCAAGACCGCACATTATCGGTGTATGAGGCGGCAGACTGGGGAGCAAAGCTCTCTGGGGCCGCCCTCGTCCACAAAGATCCTCAAGGCACCCTGGTTATCGACGGGGTGCTGGTAGAGACCGTCCAGCTTGTCGGGCAGTTTAGCGTCCTCAACTGCGCCGATGGCCGCGCCCGCGTGGTGCTGACGAGCTTTCTACGCCTCGTGGGCGGGCATTCGCATTAAGACACGCGGGAATAGGCAAGAGGCAACCGGCAACAACGGTTCATGCCTTGTTGTGCGTTGCCTCTTGCCTCTTGCCTGATAACGTGGTATGATGAGCAGGTTAGCCAACATCATCTGCTGTGAGATCCCAATTCCTTTCCCCCACGGTCCCACGGTCGCACTTCGTCGCTCGAAGCATGTTGTTGTTGTGTCCGCCGGAGCGAGCGTGTCGGGCTACAGCCCGGCCACCGGCTGTTCGAGATGAACGATGTTGTGAACAATGTGGGCAGCGCTGCTGCCCTCCCTATCCTGCGCTACGGCGCAGAGGAGTGGTGAGATGCAGGTTAAGCTATTTGTTGGGAACCTTCCGTGGAGTGTTGGCGATGCCGAGCTGACCCAGATTTTCTCCGGCCACGGCGACGTGCAGAGCGCGCGCGTGATCAGCGATCGGGACACCGGTCGCTCGCGCGGCTTCGGCTTTGTTGAGATGGAGACGGCTGACATCACCGCCCTCATCCAGGCGACCGACGGCTACGAGGTTGACGGCCGCAACCTGCGGGTCAACCAGGCTGAGGAGAAGGGTTCCAGCCCGCGTCGTAGCTCGGGCGGCGGCGGCGACCGTGGTGGTCGGCGCGACCGCTACTAATGTAGTCGCGGCGCCTGCGCGCAGCGGGATGCGGAGGCGAGGGGCTACCCCCTCGCCTTTGCTTGTTTCTAACGGTGGTGCCAGCGCGGTCGCTCATCTCTTCTGGCAACATCGAAAGGCAAACCGATGACGACCCTCGATATGAACACGCCCGGCGAGGTTCGGCTGATCCTTCGCGGGGAGCAGGAGAATACGATTCTCTCTACGCTCCGCCGCTGGCCCCACTGGCTTCGCGCTGAGGTCGAGCACGACCCGCTTGATAAGGCCCAGTGCCTCGCGGTAACGCTGATCGCCGACCGCAGCCAGGAATCGACCCTGCGCGAGATCCTGCGGCGTAGCTTCGGGATGACGTTCCCCCCCGAGGGTGGCGACCTCGCCATGAAGCCGCCACCGCCGCCGAAGCCGCAGCGACGCGGGTTCGCCCCTCGCCGTGGCTAGGCTCCGCCCCGGCTTACTCCGCTGGCTCGAACCAACTCTGGCGGATGTCCTGGAAGAGCCGACCGTAGCGCGCCAGCCGCTCGACGGCCTCGCCGATCGCGAGCGAGTCCTTCTTCTTCCCGGCGTCCCGCAGTTCTTGCCGGAGTGTTTCGAGTATCGTGTACGCCTCGGCGATCTTTTCTTCCGCATCCTCTAGCTGGCCCGCCCACTGATCGACGTTGTCCACTGAATAAACTCCTGTTATCCTCTTCTCGGCGAGGGTGTGGGGGCGGCAAAGCCGCCTCCACGTTTTTTTGTGGGATGTTTCCCACAAAAACGGGCCTGGGGCTGCGCCCCAGGCGCATCAAGTTAAGGGCTGCCGCCCTAAAAACCTACGTTGTGTTGGGGAAATGTGATAGCGAAGCTGGCACATTTTTCCAACATAACGCAGGTTTCAGGTGCCAGGTTTCAGGTTTACCGTTCGTAGTGCGGGCTTCCAGCCTGCCGACGCGCATCTGGCGGGCTGGAAGCCCGCACTACGAACATCGCAAACTGTAAAGTATCTGCGAACCATGTCATAACAAGAAATCCTGGGAGCCTGCGGCCCCCATGCCCCGGCTCAAGGGCTTAACTTGACGCGCATGGGTCGGCGGCACCCACTCCCCCCAGCCATTGCTTGATCTGGGCGTATACGTCGCGCCGGTGGAGCAGATCCATGTGGTTCATGTCGTACCCGACCCACTCCTCGTGCAGGGTCAGGTCCATGCTGGGGTCCGGGTGCGCGCCAAGGGCGCTGTCCACGGGCACCAGTCCGTCGCCGGGGAGCTCGTCCTGGAGGTCGCCCTCGATGCTGCCGGTTGTGGCGGCGACCCCGTAGCAGGATACGCCCGCCGGGAGCGGCACCGGCTGGCGCGGGTCGCCCACGTGCGTGAAGCGGTCGCGGTTCTCCCAGTCCTCATCGAGCAGGTTGCCATAGCGCAGGTCGGTGATGCCGGCGCTGCGGATTTGGCCCACGCGCGCAAACGCGGCGGTGTAGGGGCTGATGAGCAGTGTGGTGTCGAGCCAGTTGCCGGCGCGCTCCAGCTTGGAGCCGTGGTGGGGGGTACCGAGGAAGATCAGCGTGCGCAGGTGCTGTAGCCAGGCGTGGCCGGCCAGGGTGCCGTAGTGGCAGGCGCTGCGCGCCACGAGCCCGCCCATGCTGTGGGCGACGATCACGAGATCCTCGACCGGCACCGGCCATGCCTGCGTCAGCGCCGCGAGCATGTCGGCTAGTTCCCGACCGTTGGAGGAGATGTGCAGGCCGGTGTTGTAGTGCAGGTAGACCGGCGTGTAGCCGAGCTCGGCGGCCAGGAGCGCGCCGTGGTCGTGGCCCTCCTGATCCCAGTGCTGATCCGTCAGGCATAGTCCGTGCGCCAGCAGCAGGATCTTGCCGCTGGCCTGCGGGGCGGCGGCGGCGAGGGCCGGCCCGGTCAACTCAACCGGCTGCCCGTCAATCCGCATGCACATGCGGATTTCGAGTGGGTTATTGCTGGTGCGCAGGTGGTCGCCCAAGACGCCGTTGATCGCGGCGAGGGTGGCGTCGCGCTGCGGCGACGAGATGCGGTCGCGCAGCAGTGGCAGCAGCGGCAGGAAGGCTACGTCGATCACGCCGCCAACCAGTGCGGTGATCGTGCGGATGCTCATGTATACCAGGCCGGTGATGCCCCCGGTGGGGAGGTTGACCGGCGCACCGAGGATCTCAGGGGCGTGCAGGATGGTGCTGTGCATGGTCTCGACGAGATCGGTGATCCCGAGGGTGGCGTCGATCACGAGACGACTAGCTCCGCGCACATCAGCGGGCCGGACATGAGTGGGCTTAGGCATAACGCCTCCTTGCGCTGGCGTGCCGGGGAACCTCTCTTTGTTGTTCGCATCCGCCTTAAGAGTCAAGCTGCTATGCTACAAAATAGTGTAGCACATCGCGGTATAATTGCGGAGCGTGACGATCGAGCGTGGGCAAAGATCTCTGACCATGGCCGTTTCCACTAAGGCAAGGTTCAATCCAACTTCACATATTGGCGATGACGCGAAGGCGCGGGGCCGCGCCCGTATCGACTCATCGCATCCAGCAGGTAAGGACTCTAGCCTTGAGCGTAAACGATGACGATCCGATCCTCACGCCCCAGCCGGACGCGGAGCAGTCTCTGCGCCTGCGGGCCGAGCATAAGTTTGGCCCAGCGGACGATATGGGGCTAGACTTTCGCACGCCCGAGGAGATCCGGCGACTGGTACACGAGTTGCGCGTCCATCAGATCGAGCTGGAGACGCAAAACGATGAACTGCGGCGCACCCAGCACGATCTGGATCGGGCGCGCGCCCGCTACTTCGACCTCTACGACATGGCTCCGGTCGGTTACTTTACGCTCAGCGAGTCGGGGCTGATCCAGGAGGCCAACCTCACGGCGGTGAAGATTTTGCAGGTGCCCCGTGGCGAGTTGGTTAGGCGCTCGCTGGCGCTATTCATCATCCCCGAAGATCAAGATCGCTACTACCTACACCGCAGGCAGCTGATCGCGACGGGCACGCCACAGGTGTGCGAAGTACGCATCCGCCGCCCGGATCGTACCCTGCTCTGGGCACGGATGGAGACAACCGTGGCGCAGAGTGTGGATGGCGGGGAGGTCGTCCACCGCACGGTGATGAGCGACATCACCGTGCGCGCGCAGGCGGAGGAAGATCTCCGCAAGCTAAACGCAACGCTTGAGCAGCGCGTAGATGCGCGCACGGCGGCCCTGCGGGAGCGCGACGAGCAGTTCCGCCGTGCGAATGCCGAGCTGGCGCGATCTCTGCGGCTCAAAGACGAGTTCCTGTCGATGATGAGCCACGAGCTGCGCACACCGCTGAACACCATCCTGGTGATCACCGAGTCGTTGCTGGCGGATCTCTACGGGCAACTCACGGAGCGCCAGCACCAACTCCTGAGCATGATCACGCAGAGCGGACGGCACCTGCTCGCACTGATCTCCGACATCCTCGACCTAACCCGCATCGTGGCGGGCAAAGAGTCCCTCGATCCGCACCCGACCGATGTGGAGAGCCTCTGCACCATGGCCCTGATGCTGATCCAGCCCGTTGCTAAGGCGAAGGGCATCACGGTGCGCCACGTGATCGCGCCGGGGATCACCACGCTGCGCGCCGACGAGCGCCGACTGACTCAGGTGCTGGTCAACCTGCTGAACAATGCGCTGAAGTTCACCCCGGCGGGCGGATCGGTGGGCCTGGATGTGGCGGGCGATGTCGATCTTGAGTGTATCCAGTTCAGCGTGTGGGACACGGGCATCGGCATCACGCGCGAGAATCTGAGTCGGCTCTTCGAGCCCTTCACCCAGATCGATGGACGCCTATCACGGGAGTACGAGGGGGTTGGACTCGGGCTTACGCTGGTGCATCGCCTGGTGGATCTGCACGGCGGCAGCGTTAGCCTGGTGAGTGCGCCGGGCCAGGGCAGCCGCTTCACCGTCAGCCTGCCGTGGTCTGAGGTTGAGAACCGCACGCCGGCGGCGGTCGAGGTGCTGATGTCCATGCCCATTGCCAAGGCGAAGCACCCGCTGGTGCTGATCGCCGACGATCACGAGACCACCCTGACCCTCTACGCGGATCTGCTGTCCATGCGCGGGTATCAGGTGGCCACGGCGCGCTCGGGGGATGAGTCCATCGCGCAGGTGCGAGCCACCCGGCCCGACATCGTGGTGATGGACATCCAGATGCCGGGGATGGATGGGTTCACCGCGATCCGAAATATCCGGGGCGACCCAGAGATCGGCGGCATACCAATCATCGCCCTGACCGCTCTGGCCATGCCGGGCGACCGCGAGCGCTGCCTAGCGGCCGGGGCGACGATCTACCTGGCCAAGCCGGTGAGCCTGCGCATATTGCTGACGACGATTGCGGATCTGCTGGGCTAACGGCCCGCTATCCCGTCATAGGCAGAGCGCGGTTCGGTGAGGATGAAGCCTCCCCGAACCGCGCTCCGTAAAGACGACCGCCACGCGCACGGCGGACGCCCCGTTCGCATATTCCGCAAGACACTACAGCTGCGGCAGCCCGCCGGGCGCGTAATCGCGGGCCACAGCGGCGAGGCGGGCCACGCCGACGGCAATGAGTTCGGGTGAGGAGTACGAAAAATTTAGCCGCAGCGTGTTGGTCACATCGCTGGCGGGGTAGAAGGTGCGTCCCGGCACAAAGGCCACCTGATGCGTGATCGCCCGCCCCAGCAACTCGGCCGAGTCCCAGCCTTCGGGCAGGCTCACCCAGAGAAACATACCGCCGGTCGGGCGCGTCCAGCGCACCCCGGCGGGCATGCCAGACTCCATCGCGGCCAGCATGGCGTCGCGGCGATGGCCGTAGGTTGCGCGGAGCACGGGCACGTGGTGGTCAAGCAGGCCATCGCGGCAGGTGAGATAGGCGGCCACCTGAGCCAAGCTGCCGGTGTGCAGGTCGAGCCCCTGCTTGACCTGGCCAAGCTTATCGATCAGCGCGGGCGGGGCGACGATCCAGCCCACCCGTAGGCCGGGCGTGAGCAGCTTCGAGAAGGTACTCAGGTAGATCACGTGGCGCAACTCGCCGTGCAACTCGCAGTCGATAGCAGCGAGGGGCGTAGCTCGGACGCCCTCGTAATAGAGTTCGCCGTAGGGATCGTCCTCGATGATCGGCAAGCGGTAGCGGGCGGCCAGTTCCACCAGGGCGCGGCGGCGCTCCGGGGCGAGGGTGACGCCGGTGGGATTCTGGAATGAGGAGACGACATAGAGAAAGCGCGGGTGGGCACCGGCGGCCAGCAGAGACTCCAGGGCGTCCACATCGAGGCCGCAGTCGTCCATCGGCAGGGGCAGCAACTGCGGGCGGTAGGGCTGCCACGCCTGGAGCGCACCGAGGTAGGTCGGGTTTTCCACGGCGATTGGCGCACCGGGGTCGATCAGCAGCTTGCCGATCATATCGAGAGCCTGCTGCGAGCCGGAGGTGATCAGCACCTGGCCGGTGGAAGCCTGCATACCCAGGTCAGACATCCAGCTGGCGATCAGCTCGCGCAGCGGGCCGTGGCCCTCGGTTGGCCCATACTGCAGGGCAGCGGCGGGCGTCTCGGCCAAGGCGCGCGCGCAGGCCGCGCCGATCTCCTCGCTGGGGAAGAGTTCGGGGGCCGGCAGCCCCCCGGCGAAGGAGATCATCTCGGGCTGCACCGTCAGCTTCAGCAGGTCGCGGATCGCCGAACTGCTCATCTCGCGCGCGCCCTGCGCGATCCGCTCGCTCCAGTTGATACCCATTGTCGCTCCAGGAGTGCAGATCGCAGGGCGCGGCACTCCGCCCTTCAGCCCCCGCACAGTTCGGCCAGTATAGCGCAAAAATAGCCGATAGCCGATAGTACTACCGTTGGAGTTGCCGACATCGCCATTCCTAGCGGGGGTTTGGGGGCCGCAGGCCCCCGAAAAAATCCTTTTCTTTTCTTTCGGAGGGGCGAAGCCCTCACCAGGTGTCACTTTTTTATGGTGTCACATGTACAAAAACCAGAACACGGGCAGCGCGCGGTCGAAGGTGCGGAGTCGGTTCTGCCACGCGACCGCCAAGGTGAACAAGCTCTGCTGCCATGCATCG
>CAISPW010000125.1 GCA_903887465.1 uncultured Oscillochloris sp.
CCTCAGACGAACGCACGATGGTGAACATGCAATCCCAAACGCCTATGGCAATGGGATCGGGGGTGTGGTAGTCCACCCCGTAGGGATTGCCCCTGCGAACTGAGTACCTTGCGATAAAACGCTAGGAAAAAGTGTACTATAGCCTTGTTACCGATATATCAGGGTGCCGCCTGCTGCGCCCGTACCGTGATCTTGAATGATCTCAGAACTCTGCTGTGGCGGCAGATCGGCATCAAAGCGGGCGAAGATCCGCCGGTAGAGCGGCGAGCTGTGCAGAAGCTGCTCGTGGGTGCCAGCGGCCGCGAGCCGCCCGCCCTCCAGCACCAGGATCAGGTCGGCCCAGCGGATCTGCGAGATACGGTGGGTGATCAGCAGCACGGTGCGGCCCTCCTGGGCCTTGCGAATGGCCTGCTGGATCTGGTCCTCGGTGGCGCTGTCGATCGCGCTGGTGCTGTCGTCCAGAATGAGGATGCGCGGGTCGCTCAGGAAGGCGCGGGCCAGGGCGATGCGCTGGCGCTGGCCGCCGGACAGAGTCATGCCGCGCTCACCCACCACGCTGTCGTAGCCCTCGGGGAACCCGCTGATAAAGTCGTGGGCCTGGGCGGCCTGGGCGGCGGCGACCACCTGATCGCGGTGGGCCCCCGGTGCCCCGAAGGCAATGTTATCGGCGATGCTGCGCGAGAACAGAAAGATGTCCTGCTCGATCGTGCCGATCTGCGAGCGCAGCGAGTCCATGCTCCACGCACGCACATCCACGCCGTCGATCAGCACGCGCCCGGTGCCCACGTCGTAGGTGCGGTTGACCAGTTGGGTCAGCAGGCTCTTCCCGCTGCCGCTCTGCCCGACCACCGCCACCGTCTGGCCGGCCGCGATGCGGAAGGAGATATGTTGGAGGACGTGCGAGGCGTGAGGCGTGAGGCGTGAGGCGTCAGACTCCTGTCGCTCATAGCTAAAGCTCACATCCTCAAACACGATCTCGCCGCGCATCTGGGCGCGGTAGCCGCCGCTGTTCTCGTCCATATCGGTCTCGGCGCGGACGATCTTCAGGATGCGGTTGGCGCTGGCGATGCCGGACTGGAGCAGCGAGAAGGCGAAGAGCGAGATGAAGGTGGGGAAGCGCAGCACATTCACCAGGCCCACCACGGCGATCACCTGGCCGATGGCGATCTCGCCCTGGCGGTAGAGCCACATGGCGTGCAGGAAGCTCAGGCCCAGGGCGATGCCGTAGATCAGCAGGGGCAAATAGCGGGCCTCGATGTAGCCCTGGCGTACGAAGAAGTCGCGGAAGAGCCGGGCGTTGCGGCGGAACTTCGCCCGCTCGAAGCCCTCGCGGGCGCTGGCCTTCACCACCTCGATGCCCGAGATCGTCTCCTCCAGCCCGGCGTTCATGGCCCCGAACTGCTCGCGCTGGTCGCGTACCACCGGGTTGAGCCTGCGCACGTAGGCCCGTGCGGTGACGATGTAGGCGGCCACAAAGCAGAGCGGCACCAGCAGCAGTTCCAGCCGGATGCAGGCGATGTAGGCCAGCGGGATAATAATGCCCATCACCGTCTCGGACACCAGGGTGCCGCCGGGGGCGATCATGTGCGAGATCTGGCTGGTGTCGTCGGTGGCGCGGGCCATGATGTCGCCGGTGCGCTGGCGGTCGTGGAAGCCCTTGCCCTTGCCGAGCAGGCTCTCGTAGAGTTCCTGGCGGGCGTCGGCCTCGAAACGGGCGGCCACGCTCTCAGCCGAGAGGCTCCCCAGCAGGCCGGAGAGTCCATCGCCGACCATGACCGCCAGGATGATGAGGGCGACGACGGCCAGGCCGTTGGGGCTGCTGGGCCGGATCACCTCGTCGGCGGCGCGACCGATGAGTACCTGAGATCCGGCGTAGCAGCTCCAGGCGATGATGAAGCAGACGTAGAAGCTCAGAGTGAAGTGCCAGTAGCGCCGGATATGTGAGAAGATCCAGCGCCCGGTGCTGCGCTGATCGTAGGCGTAGGCGTCCGGGGCGGTGAACTCGCTGCGCTGTGCCACCTTGGGGAACCTCCTGGATTGCGGATTATAGATGTTCGATGCCGACTTCGCCGATACGTCGCCGCATCGGCAAGCGAGCGTCGAAAATCTGCAACAAAAGAGCCGTGGGCAGCGGCGTGTACCCACAGCGTAAGAGCGAGAAACGAACTCGTGTTTCAAAGCGTACCATGGGCGCGGGCGCGAGCCATCGGGCGCAAGGCCGAACATGGCTCACGGGTAGCATTTGGCGGCGTGATCGCCAAACGTCATCAGATATCCATGCGCGGGGCGGTGGCCACGTCGCCTCCGGCGGGGGTTTGGGGGTGGCAACGCCACCCCAGCGACGTTGCATCAGCCCTGATGTCCATGCGCGGGGCGCAGCCTGAAAGGCGCACGCCTGCTATTATAGGGTGTACCGTCATATCGGCGGCGCGGAGCAGAGGGAGTGCGGCGTGGCGGTGAGCAGTATGCGCTACCGGGTGGTAAGCCTAGCCCAGATCACCCGCTCTACCAACAGCATCTATGCAGCGGCGTATACCCTGGTGGGAGCCTTCCTCTCCGGCGGCGCGGCGGCGGCGCGGGCACCCGCCAGTTGGGGTGCGGCGGCGGTGGTGGGGCTGGTGGTGGCCTACGGGTTCGTGATCAACGACTACGTCGATGTGACGGTGGACAGCTACAGCAAGCCGCAGCGACCCATCCCGGCGGGCCGGATCGTTCGTGGCGCGGCCCTCGGGCTGGCTCTGGCCCTGGCGGGCGCGGCTCTGCTTCTGGCGGCGGCGCTCGGGCCGGCCCTCGGCCTGTTCGCCCTGGGTACCACGCTGCTGGCTGCGATCTATTCTTTCGCCCTGAAGGGCACGGTGCTCTGGGGCAATGCGTGCATGGCCCTGCTGATCGCCGCCATCCCGCTTTACGGCGGCCTGGCCGGCGGCGGCGTCACCCCGCTGGTCGGGGTGGTGGCCGGGCTGATGTGGCTATTCGACATGAGCCACGAGATCCTAAAGACGACGGCCGACTGGGCGGGCGACGGGCGGGCGGGGCTGCGCACGGTGGCCACCGCGCTCGGCGTGCGCGGCGCGCTGCGGGTCTTTCAGGGGGCTGGGCTGCTCTTTATCGGCGCGGCCCTGCTGCCCTGGCTGGCCGGCCTCGCCGGGGCGGCCTACCTGCTGGCCCTGCTGCCCTGCGCCGTCATTCCCACGGTCGTTGTGATCGTCATGCTGGCCCGCCGCCCGGATGACGCGACGATCACGCTGGCTCTGCAAATTATGCGCTATATGTGGATCAGCAACCTCCTGCCGATCTTGCTGATGAAACTACGTTGACTCACCCTCAAACAGCTATCGTCATCGGCGCGGGCGTCGCCGGCCTGGCCGCCGCCCGCCAGCTTCGCGCACACGGGGCGCACGTCACCGTGCTCGAGTCCGCGCCGACGGTTGGCGGGCGGGCGCGCACGCTGGTCGAGCAGGGCTGCCAGATCGAGCTAGGCGCTGAGTTTCTGGCCAGCTTCTACACGCGCACCCTAGCCCTGATCGACGAACTCGGGGTGCAACGTGACCTCTGCCGCATCCCCAGCAGCTCGGCGATCCTGCGGGACGGGCGTTTCCACTCGCTCTGGCCGAGCGCCCGTCTGGCCCTGACGGCCCTGGTCGGCACGCGCCACAAGCTGGCCCTCTCCTACCTGCTGGCCTCGTTGCTGCGCCACGGCCCGCTGCTCGACCTGGCGGCATTCAAGAATGCCGCCCCAATTGACGATGCCTCGGTGAGTGACTACGCCCGCGCACATCTCTCCGAGGATCTGCTGGAGTATGTGCTCCAGCCACCGCTGGCGGGGATCTTCTACTGGACACCGGAGCGCACCTCGCGGGCGCTGCTGATGCTGGTGCTGCGGGCGGGGCTGAGCCGACCGACCGGACTCAAGCTCTTCACCCTGCGCCATGGCCTCGGCCAATTGCCCCGCGCCATGGCAGCCGACCTCGATGTACGCCTGGGGACGCGGGCGGGCGCGGTCGAGCGGTGGCCCGCTGGCGGCTATCAGGTACGCCTTGCCGGGGGCGGGGAACCGCTCGCCGCCGACATGGTTGTCTGCGCCACCACGGCCAGCGCCGTACCCGGACTCATGCCCTGGCTGGGCGCTGAACGGCTGGCCCTCTTCCGGGGCGTGCGCTACTCGGCCACGGCCCTGCTGGCCACCGGCACCCGTGGGCGGCTCCCGCACGACTTCTACGGGCTGCTCTTCCCCCGCCGCGAGTCGGCCTTCCTGGCCTCGGCCACCATCCAGGCGGTGAAGAGCGCCTCGGCCGTGCCGCATGGCCGCGACACCCTGGCCCTGCACATGTCCGGCCCGGCGATGGACGCGCTGCGCCAGTGCGATGACGAGTCGCTGATCGGCCTGATGCTCGCCGAGTTGCGCCGCCTGGCCCCGCGCTACGACCCGACGCCGCAGGCGGTCTTTCAGCGGCTCTATCGCTGCCCCGAGGCTCTGCCCGAGTTCGCCGTCGGCCACTTCCGGCGGCTCCAGGGCTTCGCCGCCAGCGCCATGGAGCCGCCCGGCGTGGCCTTCGCCGGCGATTACCTGGGCGGCCCCTTCATCGAGGGGGCCATCCTCAGCGGCGAGGCGGCCGCTGCGCGGGCGCTCGCGGCGCTGGGGCATGGGAAGGCGTAGCCTCTCCAGATCGTTATTAGGCACTACCGTTGTAGTTGCCAACATCGCCATTCCTAGCGGGGGTTTGGGGGCCGCAGGCCCCCGAAAAAATCCTTTTCTTTTCTTTCGGAGGGGCTTCGCCCCTCCGAGCCTCCCCGCCGGGAAGACTACAACTGTAGCAACATTC
>CAISPW010000126.1 GCA_903887465.1 uncultured Oscillochloris sp.
AGGGGAGCTGCGAATTTTTGCGGAGAAGAGCTGTGGCGAATTCGCCAGGTGGCTCAGGACGCACGCAATGCGATTTCGAGACCAAAGACGACCCGAAAAGCGCAGCGTGGCTCCTGTAGTAGGTTCGCCAACAGCATCCTTCAGCCCCCGGCGAACGTTGCCGCGACAGGGTGACTGATGTGAAAATAGCCGATAGCCGATAGCCGATAGCCGGGCATCAGCGACCATGTTCATCGCGGCGGTGTGCGCCCCGCGCATGAACGTCTTTTGCGGTAGTGCCATAAGGGCCATCATGGTTTAGGCAATGGTTCAACCCAGCTTGACCGTTCAGCGAGGAGGCGAGGAGGCGCGCCTCGTCGCCTCCTCGCCTCCTCGCCTCCTCGCAGGACAGTCACGCGGGTTTAGCCGCCGCCGCCGCCGCCGGCCATGATCCCGCCCTCGGTCATGGCCCGCACATCGAGCAACTCGTCCACCTTGTCGCTCTCCAGCAGACCCTTCTCCACCACCACCTCGCGGATGCTCTTGCCGGTAGCCATAGACTCCTTGGCCACGGCGGCCCCGTTGAGGTAGCCGATCACCGGGTTGAGCGCGGTGACCAGGATCGGGTTTTTGGCCAGCCAGCCGAATGCCTTCTCGCGGTTGGCGGTGACGCCGACGACGCACTTGGTGGTGAAGGCGTTGATCGCGCCGATCAGCACGTGCATGCTCTCGAACAGGTTATGGGCGATGATCGGCATCATCACGTTCAGCTCAAGCTGACCGGCCTGCGTAGCCAGGGAAACCGCAAAGTCGTTGCCTTGGACGTGGAAGCAGACCATGTTCAGCATCTCGGCCAGCACCGGGTTGACCTTGCCGGGCATGATGCTAGAGCCGGGCTGCACGGCGGGCAGGCGGATCTCATCGATGCCGGTGGTCGGGCCAGAACTGAGCATGCGGAAGTCGTTGGCCAGACGCACCAGGGTGATGCAGAGTGCGCGCATGCTGGCCGAAAAATCGGCGGCGTCGCCCATGTTCTGCATGCTCTCGAAGAGATTGCCCGAGGAGCGCAGCTCGTGGCCGGTGATCTCGCTGAGCTTGGCGATCATGCGCTGGTGATACTCGGGGTGGGCGTTCAGCCCGGAGCCGGTGGCGGTGCCGCCGATGCCCAGGCGGCGCAGGCGGTTGGCGGCGGTCTCGATCCGCTCAAGGTCGTTGCGCACGGCCAGGGCGTAAGCTCCGAACTCCTGGCCCAACCGCACCGGCACCGCGTCCTGCAGGTGCGTGCGGCCCGACTTGACCACATCGTCAAACTCGGTCGCCTTGGCCTCCAGGGCGTCGGCCAGGTCGTCGATGGCGGCGAGCAGCTCGGGCAGGCGCCAGAGACAGCCCAGGCGGATGGCCGTGGGGATGGTGTCGTTGGTACTCTGGGCCATGTTCACGTGGTCGTTCGGGCTGACCGGCTTCTTGGCGTCGGATAGCTCAAAGCCCAGGATCTGGCTGGCCCGGTTGGCGATCACCTCGTTGAGGTTCATGTTATGCGAGGTGCCAGCCCCGGCCTGGAACGGATCGACCACAAAATGCGCGGCCAGCTTACCGGCGATCACCTCGTCGGCGGCGGCGATGATCGCCTCGGCCAGCGTGGCATCGAGCAACCCCAGGTCGCGGTTGACCTCGGCGGCGGCGCGCTTGATCACGGCCTGCGACCAGACGAAGGCGGGGTAGGGCTGCATCCCGCTGACGGGAAAGTTGATCACGGCGCGCTGGGTTTGCGCCCCGTAGAGTGCGCCGACGGGCACCTGTACCTCGCCCAGCGAGTCCTTCTCGATACGATACTCGGACATGCCTGACTCCTTTGTCGTGCGCCGCACGGGCGGCGAGACGGCGGTTGGACCGGGCTGATTCTAGCATATATTCGATTGGTAGCGGCGAAGCAGCGGCACCCGGACGGCTGGCATCTCCCGGCCTCGTCTGGGGCCGATGCCTCGCCTTGCCAGCGCACATCCTTGCCGTATGCCCACGCGCAACCGGTGGTCTACATAATCAGGTGTCGGGCGGGTGTTGCTGAGTTATCCACAAAACTGCTTACAAAATACACATGTTATCCCCAGCTTATCAGTGGCATGGCTGTGCTATACTAGCAGGTACGCGAACCAGGATCTTACACGGTTATGTGTACGTAGGCGTTTAGAACGCCGAAAGCCCAACAATTACCCTCGCTACCAGCATGCGGCTTTGCGCGTAAGAGCATCGAAACCGCGCCCCTGCTTGTTCCTAAAGTGTAAATCATTTACTACGCTACGGGTAGAGATCGGGGCCAGCCCGCCCGCCCACCCGTAGTCTCCTCTGGGCCAATGAAAGACTTCACCCACCTGCACGTCCACTCCGAGTACAGCTTGCTGGACGGCTACGCGGCGACGAAGGCGATTGCCGCGCGGGCCGGCGAGCTGGGCATGGACAGCATCGCCCTGACCGACCACGGCGTGATGTACGGGGCGATGGAGTTTTACGACGCCGCCAAGAAGGCCGGGATCAAGCCGATCCTTGGCATGGAGGCGTACATGGCCCCGGGCGCACGCAGCGCCCCGATGACCCGTGGCGGCAAAAACTACTACCATCTGCTGCTGCTGGCCAAAAACGCGGTCGGCTACCGCAATTTGGTGAAGCTGACCAGCCGCGCCCACCTCGACGGCATGGGCAAGGGTCTCTTCGCCCGCCCGCGTATCGACCGCGCACTGCTGGAGCAGCACCACGAGGGGCTGGTGGTCACGTCATCCTGCATCGCCGGCGAGGTCATCCAGAGCCTGACCATCCAGCAGCGCAAGCAGGCCGTGGAACACGCTGCCTACTACCGCGACCTGCTCGGCGCCGAGAATTATTTCCTGGAACTCCAACTCCACGAGAACACCCCCGAGCTCGAGGGCATCAACGACGAACTGATGCGGATCGGCGGCGAGCTGGGCATCCCCATGGTCGTCACCAACGACACCCACTTTGTGCGCCGCGAGGATATGCGTACGCAGCATATGGTCATGTCGATGGGTATGAACCTGACCTACCAGGAGTTCTGTAGCAAGGGCTTCATGATGGACGACAGCTACCATATCATGTCCGGCGAGGAGATGTGGCAGAAGTTCCAGCGCTACGGTACCGCGCCGATGGAGAATACCCGGCGCATCGCCGACATGTGCAACCTCAAGCTGGACTTCGGGCGCGTCCAGCTGCCGCAGTTCGACTTGCCCGCAGGCCACGACGCATCCTCGTACCTGCGCCTGATCTGCGAGGAGGGGCTGATGAAGAAGTTCAGCGGCAACCCGCCCGCGAACTACATCGCCCGCCTTGAGGACGAGCTGGACGTGATCAACGCCACCGGCTTCCCCGACTACATGCTGATCGTCTGGGATTACGTCAAATACGCCCGCGCACGCGGCATCCCCTGCCTGCCGCGTGGCTCGGCCGGGGCATCGCTGGTCCTCTACTGTCTGGGCATCACCGACGTAGACCCGGTGAAGAACAAGCTGATCTTCGAGCGTTTCCTTTCCCGCGAGCGCCTGGAGATGCCTGATATCGACATCGACTTCGCCGACTCGCGGCGCGGCGAGATCCTCGACTATATCGCGGGCAAGTATGGTCGTGAGAACGTCGCCCAGATCATCACCTACGGCACCCTGGGAGCCAAGGCGGCCCTGCGCGATATGGGCCGCGTCCTGGGCGTCGATCTCTCGGAGGTGGACCGGGTCGCCAAGCTCATCCCCGGCCTACCCGTGGGCATCAGCATCGCCCAGGCGCTCGAAAAGGTGCCCGAGCTCAAGCAGATCCACGCGACCCAGCCGCACCTCACCGAGGTGATCGACTGGGCGCAGAAGGTCGAGGGGCGCATGCGCAACGTCGGCACCCACCCCTGCGGCGTGGTGGTCAGCCGCACGCCGCTAGAGGAGATGGTGCCGCTCCAGCACACCACCAAGGACGAGCACGGCGTGATGGCCGCGTTTGAGGGGCCGACCCTGGCCAAGATGGGCCTGCTCAAGATGGACATCCTGGGCCTGACCAATCTCTCGGCGGTGGCCGAGGCCATGCGCTACATCGAGGGCACCACCGGCCAGAAGATGGAACTGACCGACATCCCCACCGATGATGCCAAGACCTTCGAGTCGCTCGGGCGCGGCGAGACCAAGAACGTCTTCCAGTTGGAGTCGGCGGGCATGACCCGCTACCTCATGCAGCTGCGGCCCTCCCGTGTCGACGACCTCTACGCGATGGTGGCGCTCTACCGGCCCGGCCCGCTGGAGCAGATCCCCGCCTACATCCAGGGCAAGAACAACCCTTCCGAGATCCACTACCTGCACCCCATCCTCCGGCCCATCCTCGAAGACACCTACGGCGTGATCGTCTACCAGGAGCAGATCATGCAGTTGCTCCAGACCGTGGCCGACTACACCCTGGGCCAAGCCTACATCGTGATCAAGGCGATCAGCAAGAAGAGCAAGGAGCTGATGGCCGAGAACGGGGCGATCTTTAAGGAAGGCTGCCGCAAGAAGGGTATCAGCCAGGACGTGGCCGACCAGCTCTGGGAGCTGATCCTGCCCTTTGCCGGCTACTCTTTCAATCGGCCCCACGCGACGCTCTACGGGCTGCTCAGCTACCAGACCGCCTGGCTGAAGGTGAACTACCCGGTGGAGTATATGGCCGCCGTGCTGACCGGCTCGGGCGGGGTGACGGAGGACGTGGCCAAAAGCGCCCTGGAGACGCGCCGCCTGGGCGTGCAGGTATTCAGCCCATGCGTGAACCGCTCGCTCAAGGGCTTCGAGATCGAACCGATCACCAGCCAGTTGCCCCCCGGCGTCCACTTTAACCGGGCCATCCGCTTCGGCATGGCCGCGATCAAGAACGTGGGCGAGGGGCCGGTCGAGGCGGTCCTCACTGCCCGCGCGGAGGGCGGCAGCTTCGCCTCGCTGGAGGACTTCTGCGCCAGGGTTGACCGCAACGCCTTGAATAAGCGCTTGCTAGAGAGCCTGATCAAGGCGGGGGCCATGGACAGCATCCCCGGCACACGCCGCCAGAAGCTGGCCATCCTCGACCAGGCCATGAACGCCGGGATCGACGCCCAGAAGGCCCGCGAGATCGGCCAGGCCAGCCTCTTCGATATGTTCGGCGAGAGTATCGGCGGCAGCACGCGCATCAGCGTCTCGCCCGTGCCGATGCCGGTGTTTCAGAATACCCCCGCCGACAACAAGGAAGAGTTGCTCTGGGAGAAGGAACTGCTCGGCCTGACCGTCTCCGAAGACCCGGTGGCCAAGTCGCTTGAGGGCGTCGATATGCGCGGCGTGACCGAACTCGGCGACATCACCAACGAGCATATTGGCAAGACGCTCACCTTTGTCGGCTTGCTCAGCGGGGTGCGCCGGATCAGCACCAAAAAGGGCGACGCCATGCTGGTGGGCATCCTGGAGGATATGACGAAGTCCATCGAGATTGTGGTCTTCCCCAAAAGCTTGGCCAAGTCCGGCGACCTGCTCCAGAACGACGCGGTGCTGAAGATTACCGCGAAGGTGGATAACCGGCGCGACAGCCCGCAATTGGTGGTGGATGCGGTGGAGGCGGTAGAGGCATCCCTGGCCCCGGCGGCGGTGGAGACGGAGATGGATCTTGAGGATATCGGGGAGATGGTGGAGGTAGGCAGCAGGCAGCAGGTAGCAGGCAGCAGAGAGCCGGAGGGAGAAACTCAAATGACCGCACCCACCAACAGCGCCCCGCGCCCCGAACTCCGCGCCCCGGAGCAGACCCGCGTTGCCCCGCCGCCGCCCGCCGTGCCGGTCTCGGTGATCCAGTCCAGGGGCCAGGTGAAGCTCGGCAACGGCGGGGGCAACGGCGGGGGTAACGGCAAGGCCCACCCAAAGGGCGCGCCCACCCCAGCCAGCGCCGAGATCCTCTCGGTGCCGGTGTTCAACGGGCGTACCCTGAAGCTCCACCTGCCGCGCAGCCAGGATCACGCGGACGATGTGCGGTGTATGCAGAGCGTCCACGAACTCCTGAGCTCTAGCAACGGCGGCGACCAGGTTACACTCTATGTGCCCAACGGCGTCGGCACCGTGGTCTTGCGGTCGCAGCATACCGTGAGTTGCACGCCCAGCCTGATCGACGAGCTGCGCGAGGTGCTTGGCTCCGAGCGAGTGGCGCTGGAGTAGGGACGCTCACGGCCCGCCCCTATACGCATCAAGCTAAGACAAAGTTTCAGGTGCCAGGTTTCAGGTTTACCGTCCTGCGACGAGGCGACGAGGCGACGAGGCGATGACGCGATAGTATCGCGTCATCGCCTCGTCGTTTCCTCGCAGGACGGTCAATCTGTTCTGAACCATGCCTTAGCGCGAATAACCGCTGGGTTAACCTGGGAGCTACGAGTCCTTCTGGATTCTGATTTCTTGCCGCTCATCATAGCAGAAGACGTTCATGCGCGGGGCGCACAACACCCGATTACCAGGGCGGTTGCAACGTCGCCTCCGGCGGGGGTTTGGGGGTAGCTTTGCCATCCCCACGAGATCTTTTTTGGTGGGTTTTTGGCGGCGAATCCGCCAAAAACCCACCAAAAGCGCGGTCTGGGGCGCAGCCCCAGCGATTTTGCACCAGCCCTGGGAGCCGTCACAACGGTCGTATCCCTATCTTGACAGCCGTGCTACAATGTTGATTGACCAGTCAATCAACTATACCATGGAGCAGCCATGCGGCCCCGCTGGCACAAAGTCTTCCGCGACCTACGCTCAAGCCCGACCCGAACGATCATGGTGGTGATCTCGATTGCCATCGGCGTCTTCGCCTTCGGCGCGATCCTGGCCGCCCGCACGATCATCGTTGAGCAGTTGCACACCAGCTTTATGGCCATCAACCCGGCGAGCGGGACGATCACTACCGACGCATTCGACGACAATTTGGTAGATGCGGTGCGGCGCGTGCCGGGGGTAGCCCAGGCCCAGGGTGTGCGGGCGGTGAGCGCCCGCATCGCCACCGGCCCCCAGCAGTGGCAGGACACCAAGCTCTTTGTGCTGCCCGATGACGGCGTGCGCGAGATCGGCTTTGTGAAGCCCTGGCAGGGCGCGTGGCCGCCGCCAAAGAACGCCCTGCTGATCGAGCGCGCTTCCCTCGCCAAGACGAAGGCCGCCGTCGGCGATACCGTCCGCATTGAGATTTCTGGCCAGGACGCCCGTGATATCCCGATTGCCGGGCTGACCTACGACCTGAGCGTCCCCCCGGCGGTGATTGCGGGTCAGGCCGATGGCTATCTCAGCTTCGACACCTTGGTCTGGCTCGGTGGCCCGCGCAGCTACAACCAACTCCAGTTTGTGGTCAGCACTGACCGCACGGATGTGGCGCATATTCAGGCCATCGCCGACGAGATCGGGCGGCTGATCGCGCGCAGCGGGCGCACGGTGATCAACACCGACGTACCCACGCCGCCGCTTCAGCATCCTGCCGAGGTGATCCTGCCCACCGTCCTGTTTATCCTCACCACCCTGGGCTTTCTCTCTCTGCTGATCAGCGGATTCCTGATCATCAACACGATCAGCGCCATCCTCACCCAGCAGACCCGCCAGATCGGGATTATGAAGGCGATTGGGGCGCGGGCCGACCAGATCACGGGGCTGTACTTCGCTCTCTCGGCGGGATTCGGTGTTCTCGCCCTGCTCTTCGCCGTGCCCCTGGGCGTCCTCGGAGCCTACGGGATGACCCGATTTATGTGCGACCAGCTCAATGTGGATATTGAGAACTTCCGCTTCCCGCTCTGGGTGCTGGGCCTTCAGATGCTCGCGGCCCTGTTTGTGCCGATGCTCACGGCGGCCATACCGATCCGCTCGGTGGTCAACCGGCCCGCCCGCGAGGCGCTGAACGGCGAGACCAGCGCGCCCCCGGAACACAGCCCGATTGACCGCCTGCTTGGGCGATTCGCCGGAATCTCCCGCCCAACCCGCTTGGCCCTGCGCAACACCTTCCGCCGCCGTGGTCGGCTCGTCCGTACGCTGATCGCCCTGGCCCTCGGCGGGGGCGTGTTCATCACCGTCATGACCCTGCGTGTTTCGCTCTTCTCTACGCTGGACGAGAGCATCGCCTCGCAGCACTATGACGTGGAGGTGCAGTTCAGCCGCTCTTACCGCGACAGCCTGGCCAACCAGTCGGTGCTGGACGTGCCAGGGGTGACGAGCGTGGAGAGCTTGCTGCGCAACACGGCCTTCCCGGTCTATGCTGACGGCACCAACGGCGAGGGACTGAACCTGCGGGCTATGCCCGCGAACACTAACATGTTCGCGCCACGTATGACCAGCGGACGCTGGCTGCTGCCCACCGACGGGCGGACGGTCGTGCTGACCACGAATTATCTGACCAAGGCACCGAAAACTCGCGTGGGCGACGAGATTACCTTGCAGATCAACGGCAACGATTACACGTGGCAGATTATTGGCTTTATTGAAGAGATGATCCCGCCAACTAGCCCGGCATGGGCCTACGTGACCATCGACGCCTACACGCAGGCGCTGGGCGGCGTGGGCCGCACCGACACCCTGCGGGTGGCAACCGTCGGCCACGATGCGGCCAGCCACGCGGCAGCCTCGATGGCCCTAGAGCAGCGATTGACCGCCGACGGCTTTGCGCTGCGGCTCATCCACACCCGCACCGAGGATCGCACCATCCTCACCGAGCGTTTTAACATTCTCACAGGCGTGCTGACGATCATGTCGCTGATCATCGGCACAGTCGGCGGGCTGGGCTTGGCCGGGACGATGAGCATCAACGTACTGGAGCGCACCCGCGAGATCGGCGTGATGCGCGCGATCGGTGCCTCGGACGCGGCCGTGCAGCAGATCGTCCTCAGCGAGGGTCTGATGATCGGATTCATCGCATGGCTGATCGGCACGATCATCTCGCTGCCCATGAGCATAGGCATGTGCTACGCCTTCGGCATGGCTCTGCTGAACACACCCTTGAGCTGGATCTACTCGATCTCGGGGGTGGTCTTGTGGCTCGGCATCGTGCTGCTGATCGCCACGGTGGCGAGCATCCTGCCGGCCCGCGCGGCCTCGCGGCTCACCGTGCGGGAAGTGCTGGCGTACGAGTAGGGGCGAAACATCGCCAAGCGCGTAGGCGGCGATGCTTCGCCCGTACGTAATAGAGGAATCTGCAATGACCGCATCATCAACCGGCGAGACCCTGATCAGCCTGCATAATGTGATCAAGGAGTATGAGACGGCGGCCGGTGCCTATGTGGCCCTGCGCGGGATCAATTTACGGATCGACCGTGGCGAGTTCGTGGCAATCGTGGGCAAGTCGGGCAGCGGCAAGTCCACCCTGATCAATATGATCACCGGCATCGACCGCTCGACCTCGGGCGTGGTGCGGGTGGCCGGGGTGGACCTCGGCGGCCTGAGCGAGGGTAAGCTGGCGGTGTGGCGTGGACGCACCATCGGGATTATTTTTCAGTTCTTCCAATTGCTGCCGACCCTGACGGTGGCCGAGAATGTGATGTTACCCATGGACTTCTGTAACATCGGCACCGCCCGCGAGCGCCGCGCGCGGGCCGCCGCCCTGCTCGATCGCATGGATCTGAGCGAGCAGGCCGACAAGCTGCCGGCGGCGCTCTCGGGCGGCCAGCAGCAGCGCGTAGCCATCGCCCGCGCCCTGGCCAATGACCCGCCGATGCTGGTGGCCGACGAACCCACCGGCAACCTGGACTCACGCACCGCCGACTCGATCTTCCACCTCTTTGAGCAGTTGGCCGAGCAGGGCAAGACGGTGGTGATGGTGACGCACGACAAAGATTTATCGAGCCGCGCCGGCCGTGCGGTGGTGGTCGCCGATGGACAGATTGTCGATACGCCTGCCTATCCGCCCGCCATGTAATGCGTAGGGGCGAATCCTTCTGGATGGGCGCGACGCAACCATTCCAGAAGGCTTCGCCCCTACGCCCCGTATGTACTAGAGGAAACCACGTATGCGTAAAATGATCTTCTCGGTCATCGTGATTGCCCTGATCGTCGGCGGCGGATTCTTCACCTTCAGCGGGGGCATGCCGGGCCGGGCCGCAACCCCCGTGCCCACCGTCCTGGTGCAGCCTGCGGCCCAGGCGGTGGTGGCTGACGCCAAGGTGCTGCCCGTCGCCGATGTCACCCTGGCGTTCGACCGGGCCGGTACGGTGGGGGCCATCCTGGTCAAGGAGGGCGATGTGGTGCAGGCCGGGCAGCCCCTGGCCCGGCTCGATACGCGCGCCCTGGAGCTGCGCGTGAGGCAGGCCCAGGTCAGCCTCGACCAAGCCCAGGCCCGCTATGAGCAGGTCGCCGCCGGGGCCGCGCCCGAGGCCATCGCCGCCGCCGACGCCGCCGTGGCCCAGGCCCAGGCCAGCGCGACCCAGGTCGCCGCCGGGGTGACGGCTCAGGATTTGGCCGCCGCCCAATCTCAGCTGACCCAGGCCAACGCGGCGCTGGCGAACCTGCTCGATGGCCCGAAGCGCACCGAGGTGACCCAGGCCCAGGCCGCCCTCGACCAGGCCCAGTCTAACTTGGCCAACCAGCGCGACGTACTCTCGGCCGCCAAGACCAACGCCCAGCTCCAGATCGACCAGGCGGCCAACGGCCTGCGCAACGCCCAGGACACCTACTCACGGATCTACTGGGATAACCGCAGGCTGGAGTCGCTGCCCGGCAATTTGCCGCAGACCCTGATCGACGCCGAGGCCGCCGCCCAGCGCGCCGTCGATAGCGCCGGGGCGGCCCTGGGCCAGGCCAAGGTCTCCCTCGAAACCGCGCGCCAAGCCGAGGCCGACGGCATCGCCACAAGCGAGTCCCGCGTCCGCGATGCCCAGGCCCGCCTCGACCAACTCGTCGCCCCCGCCGATACCGACAAGGTCGCGACCGCCCGCGCTCAGGTGGCCGCCGCGCAGGCGAGCCTGGCCCGCCTGCGCGGCCCCGCCCGCAGCACCCAACTCGCCGTCGCCGATGCTGGGATCTCTCAGGCCGAGGCCGCCCGCGCTCAGGTATCCGCCCCGGCCCGCGAGGTTGACCTGAGCGTGGCCCGTATGGCCATCGAGGCCGCCAAGGTCACGCTCGACCAAGCCAAGCTCGACCTCGATCAGGCCACCCTGGCCGCGCCGATTGCTGGCACGGTGGCCCGCATTGACATCGACGTGGGTGCCCTCGCCGGCCCCACCAGCCCCGCCGTTATCCTGGCCGACCTCTCAAGCTGGCGGGTGGAGACCGAGGATCTGACCGAACTGGAGGTGGTGAAGCTGCGCGAGGGCCAGGCCGTCACCGTCTCCTTCGACGCCCTACCCGACGCGAACCTGCCCGGCACGATCACCCAGATCAAGCCGATGGGCACCAACCGCCAGGGCGACATCGTCTACACCGTGGTGGTGGCGCTCCAGCAGGCGGAGGCCCGCCTGCGCTGGAATATGACCGCCGTAATGACGGTGGCGCCATAGGACCGCTTCCCAGAGGCTCATAGTACACTTTTTCCTAGCGTTTTATCGCAAGGTACTCAGTTCGCAGGGGCAATCCCTACGGGGTGGACTACCACACCCCCGATCCCATTGCCATAGGCGTTTGGGATTGCATGTTCACCATCGTGCGTTCGTCTGAG
>CAISPW010000127.1 GCA_903887465.1 uncultured Oscillochloris sp.
CGCTGAAGCGGCCTGTCTGAGGTCGCTTCAGCGGCCGTCGTAGACCTAGCCGGGGGCCTTCAGCCCCCGGCGGAGGTGTCGCCACACCGGGCGAGTTTTGCGGTAGTGCACATACGATGATTATCTCGGGTGCCTGCGGCCCCCTCACCCCGCCGAAGAAGCATAGACACATGGCAGCTGAGATTATGATCTGGTGGCTGATCGCCCAGGCGCTGGGGCTGGCCGGGTTGCCCCTAGCCGGGCTGGTCTTCGGTGGCCTGCCCGACGGCGGCTACCCCTTCGCCAAGGCCATGGGCCTGCTGCTCACGGGCTACCTGGCCTGGCTGCTGGCCATGCTCGGGCTGGGCGGGTTCGGCGCGCCGCTGCTGGTGATCTGCGCCCTGGCGGTAGGCGGGCTTGGCCTGTGGGCCTGGCGGGCCACCCCCGCGCCTCGGCGACGCCTGCGGCCGCACTGGCCCGCCATCCTCGGCTACGAACTGATCTTCCTGGCCGCCATGCTCGCCTGCGCCTGGATGCGCGCCCACGACCCGACGCCATGGAACACCGAGCGCCCCATGGACTTCGCCTTCTTCAACGCCATCCAGCGCAGCCCCACCTTCCCGCCCAGCGACCCCTGGCTGTCTGGCTACAGCATCAACTACTACTACTTCGGCTACCTGCTCATGGCCGGCGTGGCCCAGCTTGGCGGGCTGGCACCCAGCGTAGCCTATAACCTCTCCCTGGCCCTGATCTTCGCCCTGACGGCGCTGGGGGTGGCCGGGGTGATCGGCAACCTGATCGCGCTGGCCGATGTGGGCCAGAGGGCACGGGGCAAGGGACGCTGGTTCTTCGCAATCCTGGGTGTTGTGCTGGTGCTGGTGGTCGGCAACCAGTCCGGGGCCATCCAGGTGCTGCTGGGAACTGAGCAGGCGGTATCCCTGGATGGGCGGCAGCTCGCCTCGGCGGTTGGGCAGACCCTTGGCGGCGGGACCAAGGAGGTGACGCTGCCCTACCCGGCGCGCAGCGGCGACTTCGGCGACCTGAGCGCCTGGGCACGCCGGGACCTCGCCGCGCCGGGAGCCTTCAACTGGTGGTGGCCCTCGCGCTCGCTCTGGGACGAGTACACCGTGCGCGAGCAGGGCCAGCCGCCGCGCCAGGAGCGCCGCTACAACATCACCGAGTTCCCGCTGTTCAGCTTTCGCCTGGGCGATATGCACCCGCACGTGATGTCGCTGCCCTTCACGCTGCTGGCCCTGGCCCTGGCCTTGGCCGTCCTGGCCCGTGCCAAGGCTCCCGCCCTGGCCGATGGACCGGCGGGCTGGGCCGAGCTGATCGTCGGCGGGGTGATCCTGGGCAGCCTCTACGCGATGAACAGCTGGGACCTACCCACCTATCTGCTGCTCTACGCGGGCGCCGCACTTGTCCTCCAGCGCCGCATGGCCGGTGGCGGGCCGACCGACTGGCTGGCCTACGCCCGCCATCTCGGGCTGATGGTCCTCGCCAGCGTCCTACTTTTCCTGCCCTTCTACCTCACCTTCCGCTCGCTGGTGGGCGGGGCTGCGCCGCTGATCGACCTGCCGGTGCTGGGCAAGCTCACCAGCATTATCGCGCCCTACCCCGACTCGCGCAGCGGCATCTCCGCCTTCCTGATCATCTTTGGCCTGTTCGCCATTCCCCTGACGGCGTTTGTGTACCTGGCGCTACCACAGGCAGCGGGGGCGGGTCTCCGCGAGGATGAAGCCCTCCCCGGCCATCCCACAAGGCTCAAGATCCTCTACGCGCTGCCGCCGACCCTGCTGATCGGCGGCCTGCTGCTCGGCTTCCCGCTGCTGGCCCTGCTTGGACTAGGAGCTTTGGCCTTCAGCTTAGCCCTGCGGATGGGCGAGCGACCCGCCGAGAGCTTCGCCCTGCTGGTGGTGGCCCTGGGCTGCGCGATCCTCTTCGGCACCGAGGTGATCTACGTCCGCGATGTATTCAGCACGCGCATGAACACGATCTTCAAGTTCTACTACCAGATCTGGCTGCTCTGGGGTAGCCTGACGCCCTTCGCGCTCTGGCACATTTTGGCACGCGGCGGCGGACTGCGCCGGGCAGTTGGCGGCGGCGTGGCCGCGATCTTCGCCCTGCTGCTAGCCGGGGCCGGGGTGTACCCGGCCCTGGCCCTGCGCGACCTGGGGAGCGGCGACATGATCGGCCTGGAGGCACCCACCCCGCGCGAGTTGACCGAGGGCGGGAAGGCGTCGGTCGCCTGGCTGCGGGCCAGCGCCACCCCCGGCAGCGTGATCCTGGAGGCAGTTCAGGTTATGAACGCGCAGGATGTGGCCGGGGGCGCGGCCCCGGCCTGCGGCGGCTCGTATAACGGCGACGGGTTCGCCGGCGTGTCGGCGGCCAGCGGGCTACCCACCGTCCTCGGCTGGATCGGCCACGAGCAGCAGTGGCGCGGCGGCGACCCGGATGTCGCCGCGCAGCTCCAGCCGCGCTGCGACGATGTCTACCGGATCTACAGCACCGCCGATGTTGCGCAGGCCCGCGACCTGCTGGCGAAGTATGGCGTGCGCTACGTGTATGTGGGCGGCCTGGAGCGCCGCGATTACCCCCCCGAGAGCCTGGCGAAGTTCGCCCAACTCGGCACGCCCACCAGCTTCGGCGACGGCGAGGTGACGATCTACACCCTGCGGTGATGAGATACCGCTTAGGCCATAGGTTTCAGGTGCCAGGTTTCAGATTGACCGTTCGTAGCGCGGGCTTCCAGCCTGCCGACGCACATCTGGCGGGCTGGAAGCCCGCACTACGAACTACAAGCATCGCAAACGGTAAAGCATCTGCGAACCATGTCTAACACATTTCCCCAAAACAACGCAGGTTTTTTGGGCGGCAGCCCTCACGTTGACGCGCATGGGGCTGCGCCCCCACACCCCCGCCGGGAGCTGACTGAGATATGCTGACGCCTACGATTCCCATTGCGCCGCTCGCGGATCTGGTGGCCCTGCGCGAGTCCTGGCGCGCCTGCGGGCTGCGCCTCGTGCTTACCAACGGGGTGTTTGACCTGCTCCACGCCGGGCATGTGGGCTACCTCCAGCAGGCCCGCGCCCTGGGCGACCTGCTGGTGGTGGCGCTTAATAGCGACGCCTCGGTGCGGGCGATCAAGGGGCCGCTGCGCCCGCTCAGCCCCGAGGGCGACCGGGCGGCGCTTCTGGTGGCCCTGCGCTGCGTTGACTATGTGACGATCTTCGCGCAGCCGACGGCTGAGGCGGTGGTGGGGGCGCTGCGCCCGGAGATCTATGTCAAGGGCGGCGACTACGCGCTGGGCGCGGGTGGCCCGCCGGATCTGGCCCGCTTGCCTGAGGCGCGGGCGGTGCTGGCGTACGGCGGCGTGGTGCGCCTGCTGCCCTACGCCGCCGGGCGCTCGACGAGCGAGCTGATCCGGCTGATCGTCAGCCGCTACGGCTGAGATTTTGTGAGGTATACGCACAGAAAATGCCAGCGAAGCTGGCATTTTCTGTGCGTATACGATGAGCTTAACGCTAAAAGAAGACCTTGGCGAACTTGAGGATGCCCTGGCTCCAGGGGACGCGGTGGGAGATGCCGGTAGCGTTCTTGAAGTCGGACTCGTGGGCCACGTACCACTGGTAGTTGCGGATCAGGGCGTCTTTGTTCGAGTAGTTCGGCCAGAATCCCAGGATACGCTCGGCCTTCTCCACGGAGACGAAGGAGTCCTCGGTGATGGTGCCGTAGGCCCACTTGTAGACCGGAGAGAGCTTGAGCGCCGAGAGTACCGTGAGGGCCAGGACCATGGGTGCCGAGGGGAAGGTGATAATCTTCTTGCCTTTGCCCGCGTAGTCCAGCACGGCCTGGAAGTCGCCCTTGATCGTGGTGAACAGCTTGGCCCCAATATTGAAGGTGTCGTTGACCTTTGCGCGATCAAGCGTAGCACAGCGGTAGAGGGCATCGCAAAGATCTTCGACATCGAGGAGTTGGTAGCGGTTCTTGCCGTTGCCGGGGAGCGGGAAGTTCTTGCCGTCCTTGGCCCAGTCGTAGAGCAGGGCGAAGATGCCGAGGCGCTCGGGGCCGATAAACGACTTGGGCCGCACGATGCTGACGCACATGCCCTGCGTACGGTAGTCGGCGCAGATCTGCTCGGCGCGCACTTTGGCCTCGCCGTAGGGGCCGACGCCATCGAGTTTATCATCTTCGACCAGGGGGTGGTGGTCGGGGATGCCGTAGACTGCGGTGGATGAGACGTGGATAAAGCGCTCGACCTTGTGCTCTAGCGCCGACTGGAGTACGTTGCGGGTGCCGTCAATGTCGGTGGAGAAGATATCGGCAGGCGTGTAGAGCGGCAGGGCGGCGGCGGTGTGGATAACAATATCAACGCCCTGCATGGCCCGGTCAACGGCGGCGCGGTCGCGGATGTCGCCGGTCTGGGCGTCAACTTGGGAGCGTTCGGGGTAATCGAAGGGGGCGATATCGAGGCTGCGAACCGTATGGCCATGCGCCAGGAGGTAGCGCACGAGGTTAATCCCGAGGAACCCGGCGCCGCCGGTGATCATAAAAGATTTCTGCATTGCTGGTTGGGGGGTGCTGCCGCTGTGGACACGCACCGCTTGGGCGGCCGTGGGGGGCCGCGATTAGTCGCTCTGTTGTAGGAGGGCGCGGATCATGCCGCCGCGCGCTATTATACCCAACAATCGGCCATCCGCATCCACGACGGGCATGCTGTCGGTGCCTAGCTCTAGAAGGCGGCGGGCGGCGCGGTCGATTGGGACATCGGGCGCGAGCGTAGGCGGGTCGGGTGCGACTAAGGCGTCGAGCAGCCGGTTGGTGCCGAGCGCCAGCGGGGCGGGCTGGGGGCGCTGAATGGCGGCGATCAGGGCGGCGCGCTCCGCGCCAGCCAGGGCGGTGAGGGCACCGGCGAGGTCGATCATGCCGCGCAGGTGGCCGGTGGCGTCGGTGATCAAGATGCGGCGGGCGGGCGCGGCCATAAGTTGCTCAAGGGCGAGGGCGAGCGGGCGGCCAAGCGCAAGCTGCGGGGTGATCGTCTGCATCACGAGGCCGACGGTGGCCATTGGTTCGGCGGAGTTTACCGCGCCATCGGCGGCGGGAGCCTGCTCGACAGCGGCGCGCAGCACATCGTCCTGGCCAATGATCCCGGCCAAGCGTCCGCTGCGATCCACCACCGGCACCTGGGCGTAGCCCCACTCGACCATGGTGACGAGAGCCTGGGGCAGGCTGGTGCTGAGGGAGACGCTGCGTGGCTCGGCGCTCATCACCTCGCGGACGGATCGGCCGATCAGCGAACTGAGGATCGTATCGCGCTCGGCGGGGGCGAGCAGGCCCAGCAGGGACGGGGGCAGGCGCAGGCCGACGCGCCAGGCCAGATCCTGCTCGGTGAGCAGCCCGACCAAGTCGCCCTCGGGGCCAACGATGGGCAGCGCCGCGATCTGGTGTTCGACCAGCAGGGCCAGGGCCGTGCCGAGGCTGGCATCGACCGGCGCGGCGGGGGCGGGCGCACGCATCGTATCGCCAACAGTGCGGTCGGCGGCGAAGGGGCCGCTGGCCCGCAGGACGGCACGGTAGATCGGCACATCCTCACACGTGATCAGCGCCTGGCCAAGCAACTCGTCGAGCAGGGGCAGCAGGCGGGCCACCCGGTCGCTGCGGTCGATCCACTCGACCACCACGGGCGGGCGTTGGTCGGGGCGCTCAAGCGCCCCAGCGCGGATGCGCTGGCCAGGGCCGAAGCCGGCGAGTCCCTGGATGGCGGTGGCCCCGGTGGCCCCGGCACCGCGCAGCCGATCCATCACCACGAGGTAGAGCGGGCGGCCCTCCCACGTGTCATCCCGGCTAATGTAGATGCGGACGCGCTGGACGTGGTCGGCAGATGGCATTGGTTGGCCTGCAACAGCGAGTTTCCTGCTGAGATTATAGTATCGGCGCTGGCAAGGCGTGAGGTATACAAAAACGGGGGTGGCTTGCTGGCCACCTCCCGCTTTTGGATGCCCTGAACCTGCCTACGCGCCAGCGACCCACGTGTGGAAGTCGGCGGTGATCCGGCGGGTGAACCCGGTGATCATCTGGGTCATCTTATACTCCATGCCCCGCGCACCAATGTTCTGGAGGACGCTCAGTGGCATCAGGTGGAGCAGGTGTGGGATGGGGATGTCCATCTCGATCTCGACGGTGTACTCGACGTTGGTGCCGGTCAACTCGGGGGAGAAGACCGCTTTGGCGACCAGGGTGCCGCTAAAGACGATCCCAGGCATCGAGATCGGCGGGCCGTTCTTGTCGGGGACCATGTGGATGGCCTGGCCCGGCTCGTGGATGGCCTGTAGGTCAAAGACGCCGGCCATCGTGTGGCCGTGGCCGTCGGTAGCACCGACGATCAGGCGATAGCGGTCGGTGGCGTATGTATGCACGTTGAGTGCGTCGGGGAGCAAGCTGAAGACCGCCGGCACGTCGCAGAAGTACTCGTAAGCCAGGTCTACGGGGGCGGCGAAGCGGAAGAGGTGGACGGCCTGGCCGCCAAGCTGCACGTAACGCTCGTCTGCGCCTGCCGCCGGTGTGCGAAAGGGACGAACCGCCGCCATACGGTACTCCTTTGCGCGGGCGGCGCTGGGGCCCCCCGGCCTGTGGCTTTGTCCTTGCATATCTGCAAGCAATGAATGGGCGGATTATAGCATCCCGCCGCTATTTATGCAAGATAATAATTATGAAAGGCAGGGCAGTTACAACGTCGCTGGGGCAGCGCCCCATGGGCATCAACGTGAGGGCTGCCGCCCTGAAAACCTGCGTTGTTTTGGGGAAATGCGCCAACTTCGCTGGCACATTTCCCCAAAACAACAAGAAATTCTGGGAGCCTGCGGCCCCCAAACCCCCGCCAGGAATGGCGCTGTTGGCAACTCCAACGGTCGTACTATCGGCTCTCGGCTCTTTTCACGTTAGAAACCTGGTGGCGAGGGCGGGGAGTTGCTTGAGCGGGCCGGTGCGGACGCGGGTGTGCGGCAGAGAGTCTAGGAACTGCTGGCCGTAGCGCTTGGAGATCAGGCGCTTGTCGAGGATCACCACAATGCCGCGATCCTCGCGCGAGCGGATGAGCCGGCCAAAGCCCTGCTTGAACTTGAGGATGGTTATGGGCACGCTATACTCGCCGAAGGGGTCGGCGAAGCCCTCGCTGCGGGCGGCGTAGATCGGGTCGGTGGGCACAGCAAAGGGCAGCTTGGCGATCACCAGCACCGAGAGCGCGTCGCCCACCACGTCCACGCCCTCCCAGAAGCTGCTGGTGCCAAGCAGCACGGTGCGCGGGAACTCCTTGAATCGCTCCAGAACCGAGCGGCGTGAGCCGTCGATGTTCTGGCCGAGGACGGCGATCCCCTGCGCCTCTAGGGGTTCCTGGATGGCCGCGTAGGTCTGCTTGAGCGCGCTGTTGGCGGTGAAGAGGGCCATGGTGCGCCCGCCGGTGGCACCGCAGAGTTCGACGAGGATCTGCTCGACGGTATGCTGGTAGCCGTGCTGGTTCGGCTCGGGGATGTCGCTGGGGATGAAGACCAGCGCCTGCTCCTCGTAGTTAAAGGGGCTCTCCAGCATCAACTCCTCTGGCTCGGCTAGGCCGAGGCGGTCGCAGACAAAGCCGAAGCTGCCCGTGATCGTCAGGGTGGCCGAGGTGAGGATGTTGGTCTCCTTCTGGGCGAAGAGCTGGGTATACAGGGTCGCGGCGACACTGAGCGGCACCGCCGTGAGGGTCAGGGTCTCGCGCATACGCTCCTGGGAGATCCAGCAGATGCTTTCTTCGTGGCCAAAGATGATGTGGCCGGTCTGCACGCGGGCCTCAAGGGCGAAGCGGTCGAGGAAGCTGATCTGCATAAGCAGATCGTCATAGCCGGGGATACCGGCGTTGGGTATGTCGCGCAGCAGCGCCACGATCTTGGCGAGGCCGTCGCCGATGACGGCGAGGCTGTCGATCAGGTTCTGCCATGCCTCTTGGATGGCGATCCAGGCCGGCTTCTTGCGCACGTCGGGGGTGAGCCGCAGGCGCGTATCGTACTGGTTGGCCTGAACCGCCTTGGTAAGAAAGCTGGCCAGCATGGCGAAGTTCTCTTGGAGGATAACGCGGACGCGGACGAGGGATGGCCGCAACTGCCCGGCGATGTGCGCAATCTTCTCGCGTTCGGCTTGGCAGGATGAACCCTTGCCCATGTGGGCGGGCAGCTCGGAGAGCAGGCCGCTCACCGCCTGGGTGCCGCCCTCTAGGTAGAGGTCGTCGAGGAATTTGACCAAGGTGGCATGGTCTGTGGTGAAGCCGAGTTGGTCGGTGGCGACATCCTCTAGGTTGTGGGCCTCGTCGATGATCACATGGCTGTAGGATGGCAGCACGCTCGACTGGGACGAAAGGTCGGCGATCAGCAGGGCGTGGTTGACCACCACAATATGCGCGGCCTCGGCCTTGCGGCGGGCCAGGTAGAAGTAGCATTGGTGGAAGAAGGTGCAGCGCGGGCCGATGCAGGTCTCGGGCGTGACGTTGATCCGGCCCCAGGCGGCGGCCTCGCGATCCAGCAGCAGCAGCTCGGACTTATCGCCGCTGGTGGTGCTGGGGAGCCAGAGTTGCACCTTGAGCAGGGCGCGCACCTCTTCGGATGAGAGGGGCGCGCTGCGGCGCAGATCGTGGTAGCGCTTGAGGCAGAGGTAGTTGCCCCGGCCCTTGAGCAGGGCAGCGGTGAAGGGCTGCATGCCGATCATCGGGCCGCCCCCGGCGCTGAAGGATCGCCGGATGCTGGCGGCCATAATCGCCTGAAGGTCGGGGATATCTTTGAAGAAGAGCTGATCCTGCAAGTTGATCGTGTTGGTGGAGATGACGACGCGCTCGCCACGCTGGACGGCGAACATGGTAGCGGGGACGAGGTAGGCCAAGCCTTTGCCGGTTCCCGTGCCCGCCTCGACGATCAGCGAGCTGCTCTGGTTAAATGCCTCGGCGACGGAGCGGGCCATCTCGACCTGGGGCTGGCGCAGCTCGTAGCCGGGGAAGGCTAGGCCAAGCGCGCCGTCGGCGGCGAAGAACTGGGCCACGGCGTCGATATTGAGCGGGCGAGTGTCGCCGGTGGGATACAGGGATGGGTATTTGTCCGAATTGGTATCGAGGGGCCAGACCTCGACGTTGGGGGCAGAGTCGACATCGAGGTCGGAGTCGACGGAGCGGGATGCCGCGACGAAGACGTTCTTGGCCCGACCGCGCAGCGCCTCCTCGAACAGGTCGCGCATGGGGAAGGGAACCCTGGCGGTGAGCTGGCAGATCTCGTTAAGCTCGCCCAGGTCGATCTGGCGGATCAGGCCGAGCAGGTGCGCGAAGACCTGCGCCGTAACCTCGGCGTCGTTGAGGGCGCGGTGGTCGGCGGGATGCGGGATGCCGAGGTGGTCGGCAATCGCCCCGAGCTTGTAGACTGGAATCTGGGGCATGAGCAGGGTGGCGAGGTCGAAGGTGTCGTAAAACGGCTGGCTGAAGCTCACGCCCTGCGCCTGGAGCATGCCCAAGTCAAAGCCGATGGAGTGGCCGACGAGCGGGTAGCTCTGGATAAAGCGGGCGACGCCGGCATCGACCGCGCTGAACCGGGGCGCGGTGGCCACATCCTCGGCGGTGATGCCGGTAAGGCGGGTGATCTTGAGGGGCAGCGGCTGGAGCGGGCAGACGAGCTGGCTGTAGCGCTCGAGGATCTCGCCGCCGCGAAACTTGACCGCCGCGACCTCGATGATCTCGTCCACGCCGGGCTGCAGCCCGGTGGTCTCAACATCAATAGCGACGTAGATGCGCTCGTTCATAGGGTGTGGGGGGGCGCGAAGGGCGTTTGGGTTTTGGATCGCGAAGGGCGAAGGGCGTTTGGATCGCGAAGGGCGAAGGGCGTTTGGATCGCGAACGGCGAAGGGCGTTTGGATCGCGAACGGCGCGAAATTGGGCGAACGGCGCGAACGCGAAGGGCGAAGGGCGTTTGGATCGCGAACGGCGAAGGGCGTTTGGATCGCGAAGGGCGCGAAATTGGGCGAACGGCGCGAACG
>CAISPW010000128.1 GCA_903887465.1 uncultured Oscillochloris sp.
CGAAGCTTTGCAACCGCCCTGCGATAGACGTGATACTAAGTTGGATCGCGAAGGTCGCGAAGCCGGGCGAAGGACGCGAAGCTTTGCAACCGCCCTGCGATAGACGTGATACTAAGAGCGAGAGGATCGGCGAAATCACCCCTAGCTGAAGCGTGGTTATACGCCTACAATGACTCTTAAGATCTCCCGCTTGGGAGATCGCACTCATACCCGGAGGGACGCGCTATGCAGAACATCACGGGGGATGCGGTCTACGACTACGTGATCGCCGGATCAGGATTCGGCGGGAGCATCTCCGCCATGCGCCTGGCCGAGAAGGGCTACCGCGTACTCATACTCGAGCGCGGGCGGCGCTTCAGCGAGCAAGACTACGCGAAGACCAACTGGAATATCTGGAGGTTCCTCTGGCTACCGGCGGCGCGCTGCTTCGGGATCTTGCAGATCATCCCCTTCCGCGACGTGGTCGTGCTGCGCGGCTCAGGCGTGGGCGGCGGGAGCCTGGGCTACGCCAACGTGATGATGGTACCCAGCGATGAGATGTTCGCCGCGCCGGCCTGGCACCACCTCGCCGACTGGAAGGCGCTGCTGGCCCCGCACTACGCGACGGCCAAGCGCATGCTGGGCGTAACGACCAACCCGCGCCAATGGCCGGCTGACGCGGTGCTGCGCGAGATCGCCGACGAACTAGGACAGGGCGACACCGCAAAGCCGACCGATGTCGGGATCTTCTTTGGCGAGTCGGGCGTCACCGTACCCGACCCATATTTCGGCGGGGCCGGGCCGGCCCGCACGGGCTGCACCCACTGCGGCGGCTGCATGGTGGGCTGTCAGCACAACGCGAAGAACACCCTGCCAAAAAACTACCTCTACTTCGCCGAGAAACTCGGGGCGGAGGTGCGGCCCGACGCGGAGGTGCGCGACATCCGCCCGCTGCCCGTCGGCCAGGCCGACGGTGCCCGCTACGAGGTGCGCTACCGTCGGCCAAGCGCGCTGCTCCCCGAGCGCCCCCACACCGTGCGCGCCCGCAACGTGATCATCTCAGGCGGGACAACCGGCAGCCTGCGGCTGCTCTTCCGCTGCCGCGACATCACCCGCTCGCTGCCACGGATTTCGACGCGCCTAGGCGACATCGTACGCACCAACAGCGAGTCGCTGCTGGGCATCATCAGCCGCAGCCGAAAGACGGACTACTCTGAGGGGATCGCGATCACCTCGATCTTCTACGCCGACCCGGTGACGACCGTGGAGCCAGTGCGCTACCCGGCGGGTTCCGACCTGATCCGCTTCCTCGGCGGCCCGCTGATCGACTCGGGAAACATCCCGGCCCGCCTGCTGCAATCGGCACGCGACCTGTGGCATCGCCCGCTCGACTTCCTGCGCACCCACATCGTACCGGGTTGGGCAGAGCGCACCACGATCATGCTGGTGATGCAGACCGAGGACAACCAGATGCGTATCCGCCTGGGTCGCCACCTGCTCACGCTCGGGCGGCGCGGCATCGTCAGCCAAGCCGACCCCGACCACCCCATCCCGGCCAAGATCCCAATCGGCCACCACATCACGAAGCGGTTCGCGGCGAAGACGAACGGCATCCCCTCGGCCAGCATCAACGAGTCGCTGTTCAACATCCCAATGACCGCCCACATCCTGGGCGGCTGCCCGTTCGGGTCGAGCTCCGCCGAGGGCGTGGTCGATCTGGACTGCCAGGTTCACAACTACCCCGGCCTCTACGTGGTGGACGGGGCAATCGTACCGGCCAACCCCGGCGTGAATCCGAGCCTGACCATCGCCGCACTCGCCGAGTACGCGATGAGCCGTGTGGCACCGAAGCCCGGGGCCACGATTCACACAGCGCTATAGGGCCATCCGCAAGGACGCCGCCACGTGGCGCGGCAGCGTCCTTACGGATGGCCCTATAGCGCACACAGGCGGCGTACTACCGCGCGGCGGCATCAGCCGGATCGAGGATCGCATCGATCAGGCCATACTCAATCGCCTGCTGGGCGGTGAGGTAAGCGTCACGACTAAAATCCTCCTCGATGCGCTCGACCGTCTGCCCGGAGTGTTCCGCCATAATCTCGCGGAGCATCCGCTGGAGGCGGAGCATCTCATTCACCGCGATCTGGACATCGGGGGCGTAGCCTTCGGCACCGCCGCCAGCCGGGTGCGAGTGGATCGTAGAATGTGGCAGGGAGAATCGCTTGCCCTTGGCGCCGCCGCAGAGCAGCACAGTGGCCATACTCGCGGCCCGACCAAGGCAGACGGTGGCGACATCGGGGGTAATCAACTGCATCGTATCGTAGATCGCTAGACCGGCGCGCACCACGCCGCCGGGGCTATTGATATAGAGCCAGATATCGCGCTCAGGATCCTGGTGCTGAAGCACGAGGAGCTGGGCGATCACCACCGAGGCCATATCATCATCAATCGACGCGCCGATCATGATCACGCGCTCCTGGAGCAGGCGCGAGAAGATATCCCAGCTACGCTCGCCACGGGCGGTGCGCTCAATAATCGTCGGGACGGGAACGGACGGCATACGGCCCCCTGTGTCTGATCGGCGGTACCCCAAGGGGAGTATAGCACACCTGCTTTGACGCTGCCGATCTCCTCGGCTATAATGCCATCAGGGGCCGGTAGCTCAGCGGTAGAGCACCTGACTTTTAATCAGAGGGTCGAGGGTTCGATCCCCTCCCGGCTCACCAACAAAAAAAGTGGCCCGGAAGCGTTCAGACACGCTCCGGGCCGATACAGCGAGACTCTTCATGGACGCTGTGACCCAAGTATACCATCCCATCATGGGTGTTGTCTATATGGTGTATCAGATCGTGGTGGGGCTGGCCCCGTTCTTCGCTCTCCTGATACTGCGCGGCCTGCTGAATCGCTAACACACCACTTGTAGTTTCCTTCCTGCTGATAGAACACGCATCCCCTATTGTACACCCGGAGTTTGCCCTATGACTGCATTCGGCGATTCGCATCCCCATGCTATACTCACCCTCATGACAAGCAAGGGAGCTGAGATGAGCATGATTATGGAGTGTGTGAGCAATAAAGCAGCCGGGGCCGCGCTGGATTTCCCCGCTGAGATCCTGGCCCAGCTTCGCCAGCATGGGTTGGTGGCCGGGGACGATAGGCTGATTGACTTGGATGACGCCGCCCACGTGGTGGACGAGTTGCGGGCAACGATGCGCCCGTTTGTGGGTGTGCCGATTTTGATTAGCGATGCGGCGCGGAAGTATGGTTTCAGTGACCCAACTATCTACAAGTGGGTCAGAGATGGTTGGGTAAAAGTACTTGTGCCAGAACCAAGACGCAAGGTTGATGAGGGCGATATAGCCCTAGCACATGCCATCGCTAAGAGGCAGGGACACATCGCAGGC
>CAISPW010000129.1 GCA_903887465.1 uncultured Oscillochloris sp.
ACGAAGGCCACAGCCTTCGTGTGACTCGTATCCACGCCGTTCGCCCCATTTCACGGCGTTTGCGATCCACGCGGAATGGAAGGCTGCTTAAGCCGGGCCAGAAGTGTATGATCGCACAAGCATGGATTTACATCATCACAAGTGTGGTGCGTGAGGTGAGATGCCTAGAAGGGAGCAATTGATGACATCCCACTCTACCCGAAGACTGGTTCGGCTCCTCGGTTTTGTGGCGCTGCTGCTTGCCCTGCTCGGGGCGAGTACGGCGCAGGCCGCCGACCCGGTCGTCCACGCGGTGCTGTTCTACTCGCCCACCTGTCCCCACTGCCACATCGTAATGGAGCAGGTACTCCCGCCGCTCCAAGCGCGCTACGGTGCCCAGTTGCGTATCCTCACGGTCGATGTGTCCCAGCCCGCTGGGCAGGCGCTCTACCAGACGGCGCTCACCACCTTCGCCGTCCCCCAGGATCGGCTCGGCGTGCCCGCCCTGTTCGTCGGTAGCGAGTTGATGGTGGGCAGCGCGGAGATCCCCGCCCGCCTTCCCGCGCTGATCGTATCGACCCTGCAGTCTGGCGGCAACGACTGGCCGGCCATCGCGGGCCTTGCGCCCTGGCTGAACGCGGGCGCGTCGCCAGATGCCCCGACCCTGAGTCCCTTCCAGCGCGACCCGTTGGCCAACGGGATGGCCCTTGCCCTGCTGCTGGTGATGATCGGCTCGGTCGTTGCGCTGCTGCTCACCCTGCGCCCGCCCTTCGATCATGCCATGCCGACGTGGCGCGCGCGCGCGATCCCCATCTTGTCCATCGCAGGCGCGGGGGTGGCGCTCTATCTCGCCGTTGTCGAACTGAGCGGCGCACCGGCGGTGTGTGGGCCGGTGGGCGATTGCAACACCGTGCAGCAGAGTCCCTACGCCCGCTTGTTCGGCGTGCTACCGATCGGTGTGCTGGGTGTTGTGGGCTACATCGCGATCCTGGCGGCCTGGGCACTGCGCCGGGCGGGCGGGAATGTCGCCGATATCGCGGCCAAAACCCTCCCCATCCTCGCCTTCCTGGGGACGATCTTCTCGATCTACCTGACCTTCCTGGAACCCTTCGTGATCGGGGCGACATGCATGTGGTGCCTCACATCGGCGGCGCTGATGACGGCGCTGCTCTGGCTCACCGTGCCCAGGCGCGCACCCGAGGTGCGCCGGGGCAAAGCGCTGAGGCGCTGAGGTGAAAATAGCCGATAGCCGATAGCCGGATAGGGCCGCCTAAAGGCTCGACTCCTTTTCATAACCAGTTTAGGATGGCTATACCTTAGGGCGCAGCCGGGACTGGCACCATGTTGCCCGCAGCGTCGAGGCTCCAGCGGGATCCGTCCGTGGCGGGGATTCCGGCAGCGCGCCAGCGCTCGGGCAGGGGCCGGGGCATGGCCAGCATACCGCCGCCGACGGTGTCAAGCAGGGTGAATTCGATCCGCCCGTTGGCCGCCCCGCTGAGCGTCACGCGCACCTTCCAGCAGCCGTTCCACTCGCGGTAGAAGTCGTAGGCCAGTTCGACAGGGCCGACCAGCCCGATCAGCACCTCGCGGATCAACGTGCGGGCCACCGGCGCCCGGCGGCGCAGGTCGGTCAGGGGGACGGGGCGCGGCTCGATCATGGCTGGCTCCTGGGGTTGGCGGGTGGCGCTGAGGGCATTATAGCGCGAACAAGCATATTGTCCGCGCCGCCCTGCCGTGCGGACAGGGCTGATGCAACGTCGCCTCCGGCGGGGGGTTGGGGGTGGCAAAGCCGCCAAAAACCAACAAAAAGCAGGGTCTGGGGCGCAGCCCCAGGGACTTTGCATCAGCCCTGGCCGTGCGGACGACCGCGTAACTGAGGCGCACAGGCCCGGCCTGGCTACATCCGCATCGCCATCGGCAGGATGAACAGGTAGACGTTGATCGCGCCGAGGATGGCGATCACCGCCGCGTAGGGGGCGAAGGTGCGCCAGGTCGTCTGCGCCGGGCCGAAGTTGCTGCGCGCGATACGGTAGGCCGCGTACAGCGAGCCCAGGATGCCCAAGGCCACCAGGGTGTATTGCAGCACCTGGATGACCCCGGTGGCCAGCAGCGCAGGCGATTGCTCGCCCACCTGCTGCCCGACGAGCATCAGCGCGGTGAACCAGACCGCCTTACCCTCGGCGAAGAGGTGGAACAGGTTATGGGCCACGTGCCCGGCCACATCCAGCGGGATGATCGCGTAGCCGAATAGCGCAAAATTGCGCGCCAGGCTGGCCCCGTTCATCCGCCCGGCCGCCAGGGCCGTCAGCGCCATCAGCGCCACCGGGATAGCCATCGCGATCAGGAAGGTGATCGTGAAGGTCACGGCGTAATTGCTGGTACCGACCGCGCGCTCCAGCCCCGCAAGCAGCCCTTGCCAGCCCTCAAGCATGGTCACGTTCTGCACGAAGACGATGCCCATGATCACCACGGCCAGAAATGCCTCCTCGACCCTGGGCTTGCGCACGAACCACAGCTCCGAGGTCGGTGGGCGCAGCGTGAGCGTAAGCGAGTCGTTGGGGCAGTTCTTCACGCAGTTCGCGCAGAGGGTACAGTTGGCGTTACTCTCCAGCGTGCGCGGGAACTCGAACATCGGGCAGCCTGCCGCCTTCTCGCTGCCGTTAAAGCATGCCGCCTTGCTGGTGCAGGTCGCGCAGACCTCGGGCGTGGCGCGCAGGGCGATCATGCCGGTGCGGGCGTAGTTGCCCGAGAGACCACCGAGGAAGCAGAGGTAGCGGCAGAAGGTGCGGCGCTGAAAAAAGGCACCTGAGATGATCACGCCGGTGGTGAGCATGAGCAGCAGGATGCCCGAGCCCCAGGGCGACTCGACGACGCCGAAGACATGGTCGCTCCAGGTGATCAGGATGAACGTGAGGTCGATGATCCAGATACCGTAGTGTTTGAGGAACGTCGGCACCGGACGGTTGAGGCCGACCAGCTTCTGGACGAAGTCGCTGAGCGTGGCAAAGGGGCAGATCGCACACCAGAAGCGGCCCATGAAGACAAAGATGATCGGGATCAGCGGCCACCAGAGGACCCAGGTCAGCGCGGTGCCGAGGTTGTCGTGGGCCGCGTCGGGGCCGAGCATGAGCTGCCAGACGATTAGCGTGAAGGCGGTGGCCGTAACCCACTGGAAGATGCCGGGGTACCAGCGGCTGCGCAGAAAGCCGCCGATGAGCCGGTTATTCAGCAGGTTGCGGCGGGGGGGTGTCGTGGTACGCATCAGTGCTGCTCCTCGGATGTGGTCGCGGCGACCGGCTTGGGGGCGGGACGGGCGGGCCGGCGGGGTGATCGGCGCCGCAGCACAGCGGCGGTGCCGATCACGACGGCGTTGATCAGCGCGAATCCGCCCAGCACCAGCCCGCGTGGGCGTCCTTGGGTGACCGCGAGGTCGAAGGTTGTCTCACGCTCATGACCGTCGATGCGGAAGGCCACGCCAACCGTCCAGGTGCCGGGCTGATCGAAGTTGAGCCTGCCCTGGTAGCTGCCTTCAGCCTCCCCCGCACCAAGCAGCACCGGGACAGGGACGATGCCGTGCCCCTCGGTCGCGCTGGCCGCGCTGTGGTCGTGTGCCGCCTGCGGGGCCACGCTGGGGGACTCGGGCATCCCGGCCATCCCCGGCATCCCGGCCATCCCCGGCATCCCGGCCATGCTATCGGGCGTAGCGGCAGGTGGCCGCGCCTCGTGGGCCGCGCCGTGCCCGTCCGCCGCCGGGAGATAGGCCAGCAGCGAGGCGCTGACGGTGGCACCGCTGAGCGGCTGCTGGTGCGGGTCGTGGATCGTCACCGCAATGCTGGCGCTCCCGGTTGTGGCCTCCGCTGCGGGGCTGTTGAGCATGATCGTGTAGCCATCCACAATCCTGGTGCGATCCGCGCTATCCTGGGCGCGGGCTGGCTCCACAGCGGCGAGGACCAGGGCGAGGCTGACGAGGCTGGCGAGGGTGAGCAGTCGGGTGAGCATATGCGTGATCCTTGTGCCGCGATGCGAGGAGTTCGGGGCCGACGTGTTCCGCCCCGAAGAGCGCATCCCCCGCCATCGACAACCTGCGGGACGACAGACTGCGCCGGGGGCGGCGTGGTCGCACGGCGGCGGGGCGATGATCACCACGGCGACCATGGTGCGAGTGGGGACGCCGTTCCAGTGTAGCGAGCGCGGGTCAAGAAACGATGCGACAGATGTTCAAGATCTGGTCAAGCTCGCCCACGTTGACCGCCGACGCGATCTCCGGTACACTCGAAACGCCCCCGCGCATATCTGAGGTGCTGCGATGATCCCACTCCCAACGGTGCTGATCGTCGATGATGAGGAGCGGCTGCGCGATCTGCTGCGCGGCTACCTGGCCCAGGCCGGGTTCGCGGTGCTGCTCGCCGCCGATGGGCCGAGCGCCTTGGCCCTAGCCCAGCAGCGCCAGCCGGATGTGGTGGTACTCGACCTAATGCTGCCCGGCATTGATGGGCTGGAGGTCTGCCGACAGTTACGCCGCTTCTCCGACGCCTACGTGCTGATGCTCACCGCGCGGGCCGAGGAGATCGACCGGGTGGTCGGCCTGGAGGTGGGCGCCGACGACTACCTGACCAAGCCCTTCTCACCCCGCGAGCTGGTGGCCCGCGTGCGCGCCATGCTGCGCCGCCCACGGGGCGGGGCGATCCCGCTCGCCCCACCGCCCGCGCCGCCGGCGATCACCCTCGGCCCGCTGCGCATCGATGACGCGCACCACGAGGTCACCCGCGACGGCGTGCCGATCATCCTCACCACGACCGAGTATAGCCTGCTGACCACCCTGGCCACGCATCCCGGCCGGATCTGCACCCGCGCTCGGCTGCTGGAGCAGGTCTGGGGCAACGATTACTTCGGCGATGACCACGTGGTGGACGTACACATCGCCAACCTGCGCAAGAAGCTCGGCGAGGACTCCGCCCAACTGCGGCTGATCGAGACCGTGCGCGGGGTGGGCTACCGGCTGCGGGTGGAAACCTCCTAACCGTATGGCAGAGGCGCGTATGGCGTTCTGGCGTCGTGGCGGGCTGCGCGCCCGCCTGTTGCTGGCCCACCTGATTGTGATCGCCGCCGGGGCGGTGACACTCTTTGCGGTGACGCTGGTTACGGCACCGACCCTGCACGACCGGCTGATGGTCGCCGTACTCGGCCCAGGGCATACGGTGGCGCAGAACCCGGATATGGCCGCGATGGAGCAGGCGACCAGCGCCATCTTTCAGACGGCGACGCAGCAGGCGCTGCTATTGAGCGGCGGCGCGGCGATCCTGGTCGCGGTGGCGGTCAGCCTGCTGATCTCGACGCGGATCGTCACGCCGGTGCGCCAGATGCTCACCGCCAGCCGGCGCATCGCGGCGGGACACTACGCCGAGCGCGTGCCCGCCCACGGTTCCGACGAATTGGCCGCGCTGGCCGCGCAGTTCAATACGATGGCTGGGGAGTTGGAGGCGACTGAGCGGCGGCGCGTCGCCCTGATCGGCGATGTGGCCCACGAACTGCGCACGCCACTGGCCACCATCAAGGGCTATATCGAGGGGGTTCTCGACGGCGTGGTGACACCGTCTGACGAGACCTGGGCGCTGATGCATGACGAGGTCGGGCGGCTCACCCGGCTGGTGCGTGACCTCCAGGAGCTGTCGCGCGCGGAGGCGAAGCAACTGGCCCTCCACCCCCGCATGATCGCCTTCGATACGCTGATCACGCAGGCGGTTGCCCGCCTGGCCCCGCAGTATGCCGAAAAAGGGGTGACGCTCGCCAGCGCCGTCCCGGCGGATCTGCCGATGGTTGAGCTAGACCCGGATCGTATGCTCCAGGTACTCGTCAACCTGTTAGGGAACGCGCTCCGCGCCACGCCTGCGGGCGGGCGGGTGGCGGTGGCGGCGCAGCACGCCGGTGCCGCCGTGACCGTGACGGTGACCGACACAGGCATCGGAATTGACTCGGCCCACCTCCCGCACCTGTTTGAGCGATTCTATCGGGTTGACCCCGCCCGCTCGCGGAGGCTCGGCGGCCACGGCATCGGCCTGACCATCAGCAAGTCGCTGGTCGAGGCCCACGGTGGCCAGATCTGGGCCGCCAGCGACGGACTCGGCGCGGGGGCCACCTTCGGCTTTACGCTCCCGCTGCGCCAGATGTGACCGGCGTGGCGCGTGTAACGTCGCCTCTGGCGGGGGTTCGGGGTTGCGCCAGGGCCGCGTAACCATCCCGTCACCGCATGCATCATAATACATACAGCGGCGCTAAAGCGGCGTCCATTGCTTGAGCGGAAAGGAAATGGCCCTATGAAAAGCCTGTTCAATGTGGGCATGATCGACCGGGCGGCGCGCCTCTTGCTGGGCGTATTCTTGTTCGTGCTCGCCTTCGGCATCCTGAGCGGCATCGGCCAGATCATCGCGGGCGGGCTGGGTGCGATCATGCTGCTGACCGGCGCGATGGGCGTCTGCCCGATCTACCGCATCTTTGAGATCCGCACCACCGGCGCTGACTCGCCCGCCGAGTAGCGCTACCGGTTACATCTCGCGCACCGGCACACCGCGCTCGGCCAGATAGCGCTTCACATCGGCCACGCTGTACTCGCCAAAATGGAAGATCGACGCGGCGAGGACTGCATCGGCCTGGCCGTCCACCACGCCACGATACATATCTTCCGGAGAGCCGACGCCGCCGGAGGCGATCACCGGCACCGGCACGGCCTCGGCCACGGCCCGCAGCAACTCGATGTCGTAGCCGCGCTTCTGGCCATCCGCGTCCATGCTGTTTATGCAGATCTCGCCGGTGCCCAGATCGACGCCCCGGCGGATCCACGTGATCGCATCGAGCCCGGTGGGCCGGGCGTTCGCGCCGGTGTGGGTGAAGACCTCCCAGCGCAGCGGATCGCCGGGCGCGCTGACCCGGCGGACATCCACCGAGAGTACGATGCACTGGCTGCCGAAGCGCCGCGCGCCGTCTGCGATCAGCTGGGGGTTGAACACGGCGGCCGTATTGATCGAGACCTTGTCGGCCCCGGCGCGCAGCATGCGATACATATCGTCGACCGTGCGAATTCCGCCGCCCACCGTGAGCGGGATAAAGACCTCGGCGGCGGTGCGCTCGACCACCTCGACCATGATCGCGCGTTCGTCGCTGGACGCCGTGATGTCGTAGAAGACCAACTCATCGGCACCGGCCTCGTTGTAGGCCGCTGCAAGGGCCACCGGATCCCCGGCGTCGCGGTGGTTGAGGAACGAGACCCCCTTCACCACACGGCCGGCCTTCACGTCCAAACAAGGGATGATTCGTCGGGTCAGCATAGTCATCTGTCCTCGTAGGGGCGAGGGATTGGGTTCGTCGCGCAGCGATGAATCCAATCCCTTGCCCCCTACGTTGCGGCATTGTGGCGCTGCGGGCGATCATGCGCAAGGCTATACGCAGGGCTGGTGCAACGTCGCCTCTGGCGGGAGTTTGGGGGTAGCTTCGCCACCACAAAAAGCGAGATCTGGGGCGCAGCCCCAGCGACAGCAGGCAGATCCACAGGCCCAGGATGATATTGCAGCCCAGCAGCAGTGTCCCCGGTAGCGGGCGATGCCCGATTATACCAGATGCACCCTGCGCGGCCAGGGTGTTGCCATAGCAGTTGCCACGTCGCCTCCGGCGGGGGTTTGAAGGTGGCAAAGCCACCCCCGAACGATCTTTCTTTTTTGGCAATACGGCAAAAGACGTTCATGCGCGGGGCGCACACCGCCGCGATGAACATGGCCGCTGATGCCCGGCTATCGGCTATCGGCTATTTTCACATCAGTCACCCTGTGCGACTGAGCGCCCGGCCCGTAAACGGGCGGGCTAGGTCTACGACGGCCGCTAAAGCGGCCTCAGACAGGCCGCTTCAGCGGCCGTCGTGAACCTTCAGCCCCCGGCGGGTGTCGCCGCACAGGGCGAGTTTTGCGGTATTGCCTTTTATGGTTGGTGTTTGGCAGCGCAGCCGCCAAACACCAACCAAAAGCGTGGTCTGGGGCGCAGCCCCAAGTGACGTTGCAACCGCCCTGAAGGCACATCTCGGCCATTTGCAAGAACGCACGCCCTGTGCTAGAATGCGCGGGCTGAGTTCGCTCAGCACGTTTTGTGTGTACTGCCGGCGTAGCTCAATTGGCAGAGCAACGGTTTTGTAAACCGTAGGTTCAGGGTTCAATTCCCTGCGTCGGCTCCAGGTCTGTGGGTCGGTTCCGGAGCGGTCAAACGGGGCAGACTGTAAATCTGTTGGTTCACACCTTCGCAGGTTCGAATCCTGCCCGGCCCACCATCACCTCTCGTGTTGCGTGTTGAGTGAAACACGCAACACGCAGCAGATACGCCTACGTAGCTCAGTTGGTAGAGCACGTCTTTGGTAAAGACGAGGTCACGAGTTCAAGTCTCGTCGTAGGCTCCAGATGTAAGGATAGCGGGGTGGTCGCAGTACTCCGCCAAATTGCTCGTGCCGGTTTTGCCGGCACGAGCGGCGCGTTTTATTGCGCTTTCCAAGGAGACAGGAGTTTATGGCGAAGCAGAAATTCGAGCGCACGAAGCCGCATATCAACGTCGGGACGATCGGCCACGTAGACCACGGCAAGACGACACTGACCGCCGCGATCACGAAGGTGCTCGCGCTGCGCGGTGCCGCCCAGTTCATGGCCTA
>CAISPW010000130.1 GCA_903887465.1 uncultured Oscillochloris sp.
CCGTTTGGCGAGGACGTGAGGATGCGAGGAGTCGATAGCATCGCCTCGTCGCATCCTCGCCTCATCGCCAAACGGTAAAGCTGAAACCTGGCACCTGAAACCTTGTCTAAGCTGTAAAATATCTGCGAACCTTGTTTTACGCGCTCAGCATGATGATCGGGCGTTTCTATTATCGGCTATCGGCTATGTTGATATCCGGGTTCGGCAGCATCATATCGCGGATCACGCCGACAAAGCTGTGCCAGGACTCGCTGAAGGTGCGCAGGGTGCGTACGGTCGGGCCGAAAGTGTCAAACTCTGCGACGGTCATGCCGTCCGGCGCATAGGCCCGGCGGAAGTCGGGGATCTGCGCCAGCGCCGCAATGACCGCCGGATCCACCGGCAGATGCATGCGCGGAGTGGGCCGCACGTCGGATTGATTGAACGTGACCTGCCACTCCCAGGGCATGGTCAGCACGACATCTCCGCCGACAAACTCCGTCCAGTGCAGGACGTTGCGGTAGGCGGCGGCGAGCAGCGTGGCCCGGTAGCCGCGCTGCTGGAAAATGCCGTAGGCGCGCTTGAAGCAGGCCACGCCGCACCACTCCAGATGGTCGGGGCTGAGATCCAGCCCATCGCGGGTGGCCAGCAGCTTCATCCAGTCGTCGTTGCGGCCCACCATCATCGTCACCACCGGGGCCAGGGCGGCATGATCCAGCCCCTCGCCAGCGCGCCGCCGCAGACCCTGTTCAATCGCCTCGGCGGCGGCCAGCACCTGCGGCACGCTAAAGCTGACGGTGACGTTCAGGCTGACCCCGTGGTAGGTGGCCTCGGCGGCCATGGCGATGCCAGCGCGGGTGGCGGGCACCTTCACCTGCATGTTGGGGGCCAGGGCCGCGAAGGCCATGGCCTGGGCCAGAAGGCCGTCGCGATCACGGTAGAGGGCCGGGTCGGTCTGGATGGAGAGGAAGCCACGGCGGCGGTCGCTAGACTCGAAGGTGGGCCGCAGCAGCGCGGCGCCGCGCTGGGCCAGTTCTGTGTAGATCTGCCAACTCACCTGGGTCTCAGCCCAGGTCGGGTTGTCGGCGATCACCGCCAGGATGCGCTCGCGCCAGAGCGGCATCTCTTTCTTGAGTACATTCAGCACAATCGCCGGGTTGCTGGTGGCACCGTCGGCCCCACGGGCGATGGCGTAGGCCAACTCCTCGACCGAACACGAGTCGTTCCAGTAGCGCGTGGGCGTGGTCTGGGTCATCTCGTGCAGCGGGCCATAATAGGTAGGCATCACACACATCCTTAACCATGATTTTGGCGTACCGGCGTAGGGGCGAAGCATTTGGATTAGCGCAGAGCGCCAATCCAAATATTTCGCCCCTACGGCCCGACGGGATACACCGGCACGCGCGGGTCACGCTCGTGGTACGAGTCCTTCACCCACGAGTGGGCCGGGTCGTCCACATTGGCCAGAGACTGGGCGCTGCCGGCGAGGATGTTCAGGTAGTAGGTGGTGTAGCCGGGGGCGCTGGCCACCGGGTGGTAGCCCTCAGGCACCAGGACGACATCGTTATCGTGGGCGATCAGCACAGCGTCGATCGGGAGACCGGCCTGGTGCAGCGGCGATACGGCGTCGGTATAGATCCGCTGGTAGGCGAAGCCGTCGGGGCGGTCGATCTTGTAGAAGTAAACTTCCTCCAGATCGGCCTCGATGAGTGTGCCATCTGCGGCCACACGGTGAACATCGTGTTTGTGCGGCGGGTAGCTCGACCAGTTACCGCCAGGGGTGTAGACCTCGACGACCACCAGGCGCTGGCAGGGGAATCCGGGCGGGATGATCGCGTTGATCTGGCGGGTGGCGTTATCGCCGCCACGGATCTCCAGGGCCACATCGGCGGGGGTGATCAGACGCGGCGGGTGATCCTGCTCGGCGGGGGTGCTGGCGACGGCAACCTCGCAGGTGTCGCGGGCAGTGAGGGTGTAGCTGGTGCGGGGCGGCAGGTAGAGGGCGTGGGGCGGGCCGGCGAAGACGCTGTCGCGCCCGCCGATATCGCGCCAGGTGCCCCGGCTGCTGGACACATCGACGGTACCGCTGAGCATCACCAGGGCCAGTTCGGTCTCGCCGGTCTCGCCCGCCCAGTGGTCGCCAGCGCGCAGGCGGCGCACCTGGAAGCTGATGAAGTTCCACCCGGCCTGCGCAGGCGTCACCACCGTGATCAACTGCGGGTCGGCGTGGCCACCGGGGTGGACGATCAAATTCCCCGTTGTATATTGGCGCATCATTGCCTCCATGTTGGGCCGAGGTGTCCGCTCCCGGCATCCTCGGGGAGGTGCCCGCGTAGGCGTCGATCCGCACGCGAAAACAACGCGCCCACCCTCGGAGATCGGCGCGATCACGCATTGGTATCATCTTTTGCAATCGTGTGCAGGAACTATACGACAGGCCCAAGAGCTTGTCAAGGCGCACCGGCGCGCTCACAGGGCCAGCCCCATCGCCCGCGCGGGGGTCGCCGCGCTACCCGATAAAAGTGAAGAACATTCCTTAAGAACTTGACTTTAAGCCAACCGGGCGCTACAATCAAGCACACGATGAGGGCACAACCAAAAGGAGCATGTCATGGCACGGATCTACAATAGCATCATTGAGCTTGTTGGCAACACGCCGCTGGTACGTCTCAATAAGGTGAACGACACCCACGCCACCGTACTCGCCAAGCTGGAATTTTTTAACCCGGCGAGCAGCGTGAAAGACCGCATCGGCCTGGCGATGATCGAGACCGCCGAGCGCGAGGGGAAGATCCGGCCCGGCGAGACGATCCTGGTCGAGCCGACCAGCGGCAACACAGGCATTGGCCTAGCCTTCGTCGCCGCCGCCAAGGGCTACAAGCTGATCCTAACCATGCCCGAGACGATGAGCGTCGAGCGCCGCAAGCTGCTGCGCGGCTACGGTGCCGATCTGGTACTCACCCCCGGTGCCGAGGGCATGCGCGGCGCGATCGCCCGCGCTGAGGCAATCGCCGCCGACCTGCCAAACAGCTTTATCCCGCAGCAGTTTAAGAACCCGGCCAACCCCGAGATACATCGGCAGACCACCGCCGAGGAGATCTGGCGCGACACCGATGGCCAGGTCGATATCCTGGTCGGCGGCGTCGGCACCGGCGGCACGATCACCGGCGTCGGCGAGGTCCTCAAGGCCCGCAAGCCCGCCTTCCGCGTAGTGGCCGTTGAACCCGAGGCGTCCCCCGTCCTCTCCGGCGGCAAGCCCGGCCCGCATAAGATCCAGGGCATCGGTGCGGGCTTTGTGCCCGATGTGCTCAACCCCAACATCATCGATGAGATCCAGCAGGTGAGCAACGACGACGCCTTCAGCCTGGCCCGCCGTCTGGCCAAGGAGGAGGGCATCCTGGTCGGCATCAGCAGCGGTGCCGCCGCTGTCGCCGCCCTGCGCGTCGCCGCCCGCCCCGAGAACGCCGGCAAGCTGATCGTCTTCATCGTCCCCTCCAACGGCGAGCGCTACCTTTCCACCGCGCTCTTCAGCGAGGAGTAGGCCGCAGGGCTGAGGTGAAAATAGCCGATAGCCGATAGCCGATAGCCGCAGGGCTGAGGTGAAAATAGCCGATAGCCGATAGCCGATAGCCGCAGGGCTGATGCAAAGTCGCTGGGGCTGCGCCCCAGACCTC
>CAISPW010000131.1 GCA_903887465.1 uncultured Oscillochloris sp.
AACCCAGGATCTCCAGATGGGGATCGCCACCCGCGTAGTCGGCGAGGTGCTGCGCCGCCAGATGCCCGCCGAGGCACCCGGCCTGCTTCTCCGCATGCTCGATACCGGCCCCGGACCAAACGCGCGCGCCCGCATCGCCCAGCTCCTTGGCGACGCCGGGGCCGCTTCGGCTTACCCGGCCCTGCGCGCGATGCTCAAGGATCGCCACGGCCCCGTACGCCTCGCTGCCGAACACGCCCTGGAGCGGCTCGTCTACCGGCCCGCTTACACGCTCCATATCCGCAGCCTGGGTGGGTTTGGCGTCTGGCGCGGCGAGGTGGAGATCCGCGATCGCGACTGGCGCAGTATCAAGGCTCGCCAGCTCCTCCAGCTGCTCCTGGTGGAGCGCGGGCGTATGCTCCCCCGCGATCGGATCATGGACATGCTCTGGCCCGGACTCGAGGCCGACGCCGCCGCCAATAACCTGCGCGTCACCCTCTCGCGGCTCACCAAGGCGATCGAACCCAACCGCCCCGAGGGCGCGCCCACCTACTATGTCGTCCAGCAGGGCGACACCTACGGCTTTAATGTTGATAGCGACCACAGCTACGATGCGGCAGAGTTCTCGGCCAAGGCCGACCAGGCCCGCAATATGCTCCAGCGCGGTCGACGCGATGATGCTATCGCCCTCTACCGGCGGGCAATCGAGCTGTATGGCGGCACATTTCTGCCTGACTGCCTCTATGAAGATTGGTCGGTGGTGGAGCGCGAACGGCTGGGGCTGCTGTTCACCGAGGTCTCGCTGCGCCTGGGGGGGATGTTGCTCGTGGATGGGCAGCCCCACGAGGCGATTGGCCTGGCATGGCGCGTGCTGGAGTATGATCAGGCCCAGGAAGAGGCATACCAGTTGCTCATGCGCGCCTACGGCGGGCTCGGCGAACGCAGCACGGCCCTGCGCCTCTACGCCCGCTGTGTCGCGGCCCTTGAGCAAGACCTCGGCGTCGAGCCGATGCCTGAGACGGTGACGATTTACCAGCAGATCAAAAGCGGGGCCGATTAGGCCCAGGGCGAACCACCCGAGGGCTGGGCATAAGCGCAGCAGGTAGCCGGGGGGAGAGGCTGGGGGTCTCAGGGGAAAGAGGATGCCGCGAGGAGGTGGGCGGGGGATTCTAGCTACCTGCTGCTCGATACGGACACGGGTGGGTCGCACTCATTCGATGGCTCTCGATGGCTCAAAGGTAAACTCTTTGCCACCGTAGCTGCTCAGATGGTTGGTGATGAACGCCACCGCCTGAGCGAGTTCGTCGATCTGCTGCTCGGCACCGCTGGCAACGTGCTGAATGCGCCCGCGCCACGGCTGTGGCTCGGCCTGCGGCTGATCAATGACGACGATGCGCAGCAGAAACGACTCGATCCTTCGCGTTGCCATGGATCCCCTCTCTACACGGCCTACGGCTACTATGCGATCTGAGAATATTACCGTGTTGCTTAGGTGCAGTATATGTACTAAAAGTTACCGGGCTGTTACCATACGAGGATCGTGTGGTATCGTTTGCGTTCATAAGAACCATTGCGTTGTATCGCGTCCTATTGCGTCCTATTGCGGAAAAGCGTCATTCATACTATACTATGCGTATACGCACATTTGTATGAAAGCCGTCCTCAATGCACCTCGTTGAGCAACACATCATCAACCAAACAGATAGCCGCTTTGCGATGATTGATGCGG